>NZ_JAUSYD010000001.1:5001530-5316288 GCF_030816615.1 Streptomyces sp. B1I3 | reverse complement strand
ACACAGCCGTACGGAGGGCCGGCCGGCTCGCCCCGACGGCACACCTACGAGCATGACGGCCTCCGGGCCGGACGAGGAGAGGGGGAAGCGCCGACATGCCGACCTGCCCGAACGGACACCAGTCGGGTTCCGAGGACTGGTGCGAGGTCTGTGGCCATCGCATGGCCGGGGCGGGCGCGCCCACGGGCGCGGTCCCCCCGCCGCCTCCCCCGCCGCCCGCGCCCGGATACGGCTACCCGCAGGGCTCGGGCCCGGGAGAGCCGACCGCCCAGGCGGAGCTCTGCCCGCAGTGCCGTACGCCCCGCGAGCCGATGGCGCCGTTCTGCGAGGAGTGCCGCTGGAACTTCCTCACGAACACGGCGACGTCGTACACCCCGCTGGCCCCCCAGGGCGGCGTGGGCGGCCCGGTGCCCGGTCTGAACCTGCCGCCCGGCTTCCAGGCGCAGCAGGGGCCGCCGCCTCAGCAGCAGCGTGACCCGTTCGAGTACCAGAGCTCCCGCCCCTCGCAGATGAACCGGCCGGCGGAGCCCCTCTCGCCGGAGCAGGGGAGCCGGTCCGGCCCGCCGCCGGCATTCCAGCAGGGACCGCCGCCTCCGCCCTCGTTCCAGCAGCAGTCGTCGTCGCCGTTCGAGCGGCAGGAGCAGCCCGGCCAGCCCTCACCCTTCGAGCGGCAGGAGCAGCCCGGCCAGCCCTCACCCTTCGAGCCGCAGGGCCGGCCCGGGCAGCAGGGCCCGCCGCCTCCGTTCGAGCAGCAGCGGCAGGGTCCGCCGCCGCCTTCGTTCCAGCAGCAGTCCGCGCCGCCCGCCCCTCCGCAGCCGCGTGCTCCGCAGACGGGCGGGGACGACGACTGGATGCTGCCGCCGCCCTCGCAGCAGCAGCCGCCGCCGGCCTTCCAGCAGGGCCTTCAGGCAGCTCAGGCGCCTCAGGCACCTCAGCAGCAGTTCCCCGGCCAGGGTCCCGTGCAGAGTCAGGCACAGGGGCAAGGGCAGGGGCAGGGGCAGGGGCAGGGCCGTGACCAGGCGCCGGGCAGCTGGACGGCCGTCGTCGCACCGGATCGCGACTACTTCCTGGCGATGATGCAGCGCAGCGGCCCCGAGGCGACCGGGCTCAACCTGCCCGCGTACTCCCCGGAGCAGCGTGTCGCGCTCACCGGCAGCCAGATCACCATCGGCCGCCGCCGGCACAGCACCGGCGAGTCCCCCGACATCGATCTCGCCGTGCCGCCGGAGGACCCGGGCGTCTCGCACCAGCACGCCGTGCTGGTGCAGCAGCCGGACGGGAGCTGGGCGGTCGTCGACCAGAACTCCACCAACGGCACCACGCTCAACGGCGCCGCGGACCCGATCCAGCCGTACGTCCCGGTGCCTCTCCAGGACGGGGACCAGGTGCACGTCGGGGCCTGGACGACGATCACGGTCCGCCGCGACTGATGACGCTCGTACACCTGACCGGTACCGGGGTCCTAGGACCCCGGTACTCGGCCGGTGCGTCTGCGACGATGGACGGGTGACAGACATTCCGCGCGACACGCTTCAGGAGCAGACCTTCTACGAGCAGGTCGGCGGCGAGGACACCTTCCGGCGCCTGGTCCACCGCTTCTACCAGGGCGTCGCGGAGGACCCGCTGCTGCGGCCGATGTATCCGGAGGAGGACCTGGGTGCGGCCGAGGAGCGGTTCGCCCTCTTCCTCATCCAGTACTGGGGCGGGCCCCGCACCTACAGCGACCGGCGGGGGCACCCCCGGTTGCGGATGCGGCACGGTCCCTTCCAGGTGGACCGGGCGGCGCATGACGCCTGGCTCGCCCACATGCGCGTCGCGCTCGACGAGCTCGGCCTGTCCGCCGCACACGAGCGGCAGCTGTGGGACTACCTCACCTACGCGGCCGCCTCGATGATCAACACGGCGGACTGACTCCGCACACCGATCGTGCGGTCCGGAGCGTGTGCGGAATCCGGTACTCCGTCCTCGCATAACGGTCACGATCCCATCAAGGTGTAGCCCCGGCCGGTTACCAGGGGCCCGTGCACTCTGAAAGCATCCTCGGAACGTCGGGGGGCGTGCGAGTGCTGAGGCTTCGGGGGATCAGGTGACGGGGTTCGTCCTTCTGCGGGTGCGGGCGCACCGGCTCCTCCTCGCCGCCGCCGTCCTGGCCGTGCTGCTCACCACGTGCCTGCTGGCCGCCCTCACCGCGTTCTCCGGTTCCATGGGCGATGCCGCCCTGCGGCACACGCTCACCCACCGGTCCGCCGAATCGGCCTCCCTCTTCGTGTCCGCCGGGGTGGACCGGCAGAAGCGTGCGGAGGCGGACGCCGCGGTGCGCCGGGCCGCCGGTGAGACCTTCGACGGCCTGCCGGTGACCGTACGGAAGCTGGAGAGCTCGGGCCCCTACGCGCTGCCGCGCACCGCGCGGACCCGGTCCGAGCGGCGCGGTGACCCGGATCTCACGCACTTCGCCTCCCTCGACCGCAGCCGGGTCCGGCTCACCGCGGGCCGCCTGCCCGCCGGGGGCGCGGGGAAGGCTGCCGGGCCCGTGGAGGTGGCGCTGCCCCGCACGGCCGCCGAGGCCCTGCGGCTGAAGCCCGGTGCGAAGCTGACCCTCACCGACCGGCTGGGCGGAGCACCGCTCCGCGTCGAGATCACCGGCCTGTACGAGGCGGCCGACCTGGCCGATCCGTACTGGCAGTTGGACCCGCTGGCCGGGCGCGGGGTCCGCGAGGTCGTCTTCACCACCTACGGTCCGCTGCTCACCGACCCGGCGGTGTTCGGCTCGGGACGGGTCACTTCCGATCGGCTGTCCTGGCTGGCCTCCGCGGACTTCCGCACGCTGACCACCGACCGGACGCGGGCACTGGCCCGGGCGTCGACGGCCGGCCCGAAGGCGTTGCGGGCCTCCCCCGCCCTCGGTGACGGAGCCATCGCGCGGACCTCGCTGCCCACCGTCCTCGGCCAGGTCGGCCGGGCGCTGCTGGTGTCCCGCTCCACGATCATGATCGTCGCCGTCCAGCTCGTCCTTCTCGCCGGGTACGCTCTGCTGCTCGTGGCCCGGCTGCTGAGCAGCGAGCGCGGCGGCGAGACGGAACTGCTGCGGGCGCGGGGCGGCTCCCGGGGCCGGACGGCCTCGCTGGCCGCGATCGAGGCACTCATGCTCGCGGCGCCCGCCGCCGTGGCCGCCCCCCTGCTGGCCGGCCCGTTGACCCGGCTGCTCGCCGACCGGAGTGGGCTCACCCGGATCGGGCTGCGGCTCGACGACGGTGTCGACGGCACGGTGTGGCTGGTGGCCGGCGCCGTCGCGCTGGCCTGCGCGCTCGCCGTGGTGGCGCCCGCGCTCTCGGGGAGCTCGGGCGGCCAACGGGGTGGACGGGCGGCGGCGCTGCCCGGCCCGGTGCGGGCGGGCGCGGACATCGGCCTGCTGCTCGTCGCCGGCGTGGCGTACTGGCAGCTGGACCGGCGGACCGGGGCCTCGGGCAGCGGTGTGCTCAGCAGTGACCGGGAGGGTGGGCTCGGCATCGACCCGCTGCTGGTGGCCGCCCCCGCGCTGGCGCTCCTGGCGGGCACGGTACTGACCCTGCGGCTGCTGCCGCCGGCGGCGCGGCTCGCCGAACGCCGCGCGGCGGGCGGGCGGGGCCTGTCCGCGGCGCTGGCCGGCTGGCAGTTCAGCCGGCGCCCGCTGCGCGGCACGGGCCCGGTGCTGCTGCTGGTGCCGGTCGTGGCGACGGGCATGCTGGCGATCGGTCAGAGCGCGTCGTGGGACCGTTCCCAGCGCGACCAGGCGGACTTCGCGTCGGGCGCTTCGGTGCGGATGGTGGGCGGACCCGGCGGCGATCCGGCGACCGCCGCCCCGTACTCCGGCCTGCCGGGCGTACGGGACGCCGCGCCGGCCTTCCGTACGTCGGTGGAACTCTCCGGCGGGCGGACGGCCGAGGTGCTCGCCCTGGCCACCGCGCACGCCGGCGAGCGGATGCTGATGCGCGACGACCTCGCGGACTCGGCACCGCGGACGTTGTTCGACGCGATCGCGCCGGCGAAGGCGGCGCGCACCGGCGTCGTGCTCCCCAAGGACACCGCCCGGGTGCTGATCGGTCTGCGGATCCGTGACACCTCGGCGCCCGGCGGCAGGGCGCCGTCCGGTTCGGCACCGCTGGTCGGCGTTCTTCTGGAGGACCGTTACGGCATCGGTTACCGGGTCGGCGCCGGGACCGTCCCGGTCGACGGCCGGGAGCACACCGTCTCCGTCCCGGTGTCCCCCTCGGGTGAACTCGCCGTCACCGGCTTCGAGGTGGACGGCGACGTGCCCGTGGGCCGCTCCGAGACGCGGCTGGTGTCCGTGACAGCGTTGAGGCCGCTCGCCGCCGACGGCAGTGAACGGCCCGTGCCGGCGGCGGACGGAGTGACGTGGCGGGCCTCGACGACCGTGACGGACGGGGGTGAGGAGCGGCCGGGTGGGACACCGCAGGAAGTGAGCGGCTCGGGCTCCGCGCCCGCCTTCCGCTACGGCACCGGGGCGGTCCCGCCCGAGGAGGCGTTCTTCGGCGGCGGCCCGGTCACCACGCTGCGGATCGCCGCCGCCCGTCCAGCGGCGCCCGCGCCGAAAGCGGTGGCGACCGACGCGTTCCTGACGTACGCGGGGGCGAAGCTGGGCCAGGAGGTCGACGTCACGCTGGCGGGCCACACGGTCCGCGTGACCCTGGTGAAGTCGGTGCGGGAACTGCCCACCACCGGCTCCGGCGCCGCAGCCCCCGGGGCGGCGGGGGACGCACAGGAGTCCGCCACCAGGCCGGGCGGAAGCCTGCTGCTCGACCTCGGGGCGGTCTCCCAGGTGCTGGCCCACCGGCCGGGGGCCACGCTCGCACCCACCGAGTGGTGGCTGAGTACCGCGCCGGGGGACGGTCCGAAGGTGGCGGCCGGGCTGCGTGCGCTCCCCGGGACCGACCCGGCCCAGGTCCGGGTCCGCGACGAGGCGGTACGGGATCTGACGGACGATCCGCTGGGGGCGGGGCCCCGGTCCGCGCTGCTGGCGGTCGCCGTGGCAGCCGCGGCGCTGGCCGCGGTCGGTTTCGCCGTCGGCCTCGTGGGCTCGCTGCGTGAGCGGACCGCCGAGTTCGCCGTCCTGCGGGCGCTTGGCGCCTCGCGTCGCCGGCTGGCCCGGATGCAGGCCGCCGAACAGGGTGTGCTGATCACCCTCGCCCTGCTGATCGGACTCGCCCTCGGAGCCGTACTGACCAGGGCCGTCGTGCCGCTGGTCGTGCTGACGGGGCAGGCCGCCAGGCCCGTACCGGACGTGCTGGTGCTGCTGCCGGCCGGACACGTCGCCGTACTGCTTGCCTCGGTCGCCGCACTGCCGTTGCTGACCGTCGCCGCGATCACACTGCGCCGCGCCGATCCGGCGGTGTCGCTGCGCCACCAGGGAGACAACTGACATGCACGCCGCCAAGCTTCCGGCCGCCTGCGCCCCCTGGGTGCGCACACGGCTGCGTACCGCTCCCGGGATCTCCGCCGCTCTCGCGCTCCTGGTGTTCGTGACCGCTTTCCTCGCCGCCGCGTTCCCGCGCTCCGTCGACGCGTACGAGACGAAGGCGCTGCGCCATGACGTGGCGAGCGCGCCGCCGGGCCAGAACGTCCTGGAGGTGACGACGCCACCGCCCTCCCTCGGGCAGCCCTCCGCGGTCCGCGAGGAGGCCATGCGCGGCGAGACGCTCACCCGGACCCACCGGGCCCTGGTCCAAAGCCTCGCCGAGCCCGTGCGGGCCGACGTGCCGCGCTCCTCGTACGGGGTGCACACCACGAAGCCGATCACCGCCACCGAGCCCTGGCTGCCCCGGCCGGACGCCATGCCACCCCAGCTGAGTTACGCCGCTCCGTCGGCGCTCCCCGCACACAGCAGGCTCCGGGAGGGGCGCTGGCCGGCCGTTCACGGGGAGGTGACACGCGCGACCCGTGAGGTGGAGGCCGCGGTCACGGAGGAGACCGCGGCCGAGCTGCGGATGAAGCCGGGTTCCACGATCGCGGTGCCCACGCAGAGCGGGGAGCCGCTGACCGTCCGGATCACGGGCGTCGTCACGCCCCTGCGGCCCGAAAGCGGCTACTGGGCGGTCGAACCGCTGTTCCGCTCACCGTCCCTGATCCGGGACCCCGGCTCCCCGACCCCCGTCTCCTACTGGTCGGCGGCGCTGCTGCTGCCCCAGGACGCGGCCCCCGTCCTCCTCGCCACCACCGGTGAGCCGGAGCTGTACTGGCGTCTCGCGCCCGACGCCACGCGCCTCACCTCCGGGGACGTGCCCCGGCTGCGGACCGCCGTCGCCGCCATGGAGAACGGGCCCGAGCTGCTCACGCTGCGCACCGTCGCCGGGCCGAACACCACGCTCACGACCCACCTGGACTCGATCCTCGACGCCTACACGACGATGCGTGGCGCGATCAGTCCTGTCGTGACGGTCGCCGCTGTAGGGATCGGCGCGGTCGCCCTCGTCGTCCTGCTGATGACCGGCGGACTGATCGGCGCCCGCCGTCACAGCGAGCTCGCCCTGCTGCGCTCCCGCGGCGGCTCGCTGCGCGGCATCGGCGCGCGGCTCCTCGCCGAGACCGCGGTGGCCGTGCTGCCCGCGGCGGCGCTGGGGCTGCTGTCGGCCGTGCTGCTCATCGGCGAGGCCCGGTGGTGGCCCGCCGTCGTGGGCGCCGCCTCGGTCGCAGGGCTGGTCTGCGTGGCGCTGCCGCTCCGTACGACGCTGCACCACCGCAGGCCGCTGCTGCACGGCGCCCGCGAGGACGTGGTGACCGTCAAGCCGTCCCGGCGGCGTACGGTCGCCGAACTGACCCTGCTCGTCCTGGCCGTGGGCGCCGTGGTGGCCCTGCGCCGCCGTGGTGCGACGGCCGGCTCGGGCACCGACCCGCTGGTCAGTTCCGCCCCCGTCCTGGTCGGGCTGATCGCCGCGCTCGTACTGGTACGGCTCTACCCGCTCCCGCTGCGGCTGGTCTCCCGCCCGGTCGCGAGGCTGCGCGGGGCGGTCGGCTTCCTCTCACTGGCCCGGGCCGGCCGGTCGTCCGCGAGCGGTACGCTGCCGCTGCTGGCCCTGTTGATCGCCCTGACGACGGCGGCGTTCGGGGGGTCCGTACTCGCCGGGGTCGCCGGCGCGCGCGACGACGCGGCGCTCCGGGCGGTCGGCGCGGACGCCCGGATCAGCGGGGAGGGCGGGCCGGCTCCCCTCTCCGCCGACGACGTCCGCAGGACACGGGCGTTGCCCGGTGTCGAGGACGTGGCGCCCGTGCACATCGAGTACGGCACGCCGCTGGCGGCGTCCGAGGACGTCAGGTCGGACACGAAGCGGGTGACGCTGCTGGGGGTCGAGCCGGAGTCGTACGCACGGCTGGCCCGGACCGGCGGTCTTCCGTCGTTCCCCGCCTCCCGGATCGCGAACGGTCCCGGCGGGGACGAGGTGCTCCCCGCGGTCGTCTCACCGGCGCTCGGGAAACGGCTCGGCGAGGGGCCGCACACCCTGCGGTCAGAGGCCGGGGACATCAGGGTGCGGGTCGCCGCGGTCCTCCCCCGCACCTCGGCGGTGAGCGACGCGGAGTTCCTGGTCGTCGACGCCGCCTCGCTCGCACAGCGGGAGCCCACGACACTGCTGGTGACGGGGGCGGCGCTCGACGGCAAGGAGCTCCGGGCCGTCGCCGGGGCGGCCGGCCCGGAATTCGCTGTCCGGCTGCGGTCGGCGGAGCGGGAGACGTTCGTCGACACCCCGATCCAGTCGGGCGCCGAGCGGATCTACGGTGCGGCGGTCGCGGCGGGCGCCGGATACGCGTTGCTCGCCGTGCTCCTGTCGCTGCTGCAGACCGCGCCGGAACGCACCACCCTGCTGGCCCGGCTGCGCACGATGGGGCTCACCACCCGGCAGGGCCGACGGCTGCTCGCCTCCGAGGCCATGCCGCAGGTGCTGCTGGCCGCGGTCGGCGGGCTCCTCGTCGGCTGGGCGACCATCGCCCTGCTGGCCCCCGGCATCGACCTGGCGGCGCTGGCGCTCGCCGGTGGAGACCCCGGGACTCCGCGGGCCGCTTCGCTGCGGGCCGATACCGTGTCGCTGGTCCTTCCCGCGCTCGGCGTGGTGGTCCTGGCCGCGGCCGTCGCCGGTGTCCAGGCGTGGTGGGCGAGCCGCCGCGGATCGATCAGGGAACTCAGAGCAGGAGAGAGCCGATGACGCCGTCCGCGGAGACCACACTGGCGGAACTCGAACAGCGGGCCGCCGCACGCCTCGACAGGCCGTCGTACGGGCACGACGCGCTGATCACCTGCGACCGGCTGGTCCGCATCTTCTCCGTGGACGGGGTGGAGGTCCAGGCACTGCAGGGTCTGGACCTGCTCGTCACCGAGGGCGAGCTGATGGCACTGGTCGGCGCCTCGGGCAGCGGGAAGTCCACCCTGATGAACATTCTGGCCGGCCTCGACGTGCCCACGGCGGGGTCGGCGAAGGTGGCGGGCGGCGACCTGCTGGCGATGGGCCCGAAGGAGCGGCTGCGCTACCGCCGCGACGTGGTCGGCTTCGTCTGGCAGCAGACCTCCCGCAACCTGCTGCCGTATCTGACCGCCGTCCAGAACATCACGCTCCCGATGCAGCTGCGCGGCGGCGGACGTGCCCGCGAACGGGCCGCGCGGGCCGAGTCGTTGCTGCGGATGCTGGAGATCACGGACTGCCGTGACCGCCGTCCCGCCCAGATGTCGGGCGGTCAGCAGCAGCGGGTGGCGATCGCGGTGGCCCTGGCCAACAACCCGTCGGTGCTGCTCGCCGACGAGCCGACCGGTGAACTGGACTCGGCCACGGGCGAGCAGGTGTTCGCCGCGTTCCGCCGGGCCAACGAGGAGCTCGGTGCGACGATCGTGATCGTCACGCACGACCAGGCGGTGGCGAGCGAGGTACGCCGCACGGTCGCCATCCGTGACGGCCGTACGTCCTCCGAGGTCCTGCGCCGCACCGAGGTGGACGCGGCGACGGGGCAGGAGTCCCAGGTGGCGCGGGAGTACGCGATGCTCGACCGGGCGGGGCGGCTGCAGTTGCCGGCCGACTACACCGAGGCCCTGGGGATGGAGCACCGGGTGATGCTCGAGCTGGAGCGGGACCACATCGGGGTGTGGCCGGACGCGCCGGAGGAGTGACGGGCGACCGGGGCGCTCAGGCCGTTCGGACCGTCACGGCGAGGGTGCCCAGCCCACCGCCCGCGCCCCGCAGGGCGATCGAGCCGTAGGGCGTGCGCAGCCGCAGCCACGCGCCGGCCGTGAGCAGGGCGATGGGGAAGTCGGGCGCCTGCCGCAGGAAACCGAGGGACTGCGCGGCGTGGACGGCGCGCAGCGGGAGCTCGGTGCCGCCGACCGTACGGGACCAGATGTCGCGGCCGATGAGGTCGCGCTCCGTCCGCGTACGCAGCTGCTCGGGAAGCGCCGCGTCGCGGGCCCGGAACTCTGCGACCGCCTCGGCGAGCACGGTGCGCAGGACCGGCGGGCCGGGCAGGCCCGGTGTCTCCTGCCATCCTCCGCGGGGCGGGAGGACACCGGTCCAGGGCGGGCCGGTGACGGGTGCGGGCAGGGCGTCGAGGCCTGCCGCCCCGTCCGTGTCCAGCGCTTCGAGGAGTTCGCCGGCCGAGACGGTGACGTCGAAGTCGTGGACACCGGCGAGCCGGGCCGTGCGGATCGCCAGGACGTCGAAGGACGGCGGCCGGCCGAAGGCCGCCAGCGCGCCGCCGCCCGCCTGGAGGCGGACGGCGGCGGCCCGGTCGTAGCGGAGGAGCCGGCCGAGGAAGGCGGCGAGATCCGCCGCCTCCCTCGCGTCGGCGAACTGCAGCGACCGCACGGGCACCGTCATACGGCAGCGGGCTCCTGATCGAGGTACTCCTGGAGGAAGAGCTTCTCCTCGGCGGTGATCCGCCGGGGGCGCTCCTCGGCCAGGTCGTAGGGCACGACGATCGTCGACGCCCGTACGTAGACCTGCTCAGGGTCCTTGATCTCGTAGGCGATCGTCAGCGACGCGGCACCGATCTTCGTAACCCAGGACTCGACGGTCACCGGCGCGTGCCGGTGGACCAGCGGGCGCACGTAGTCGATCTCGTGCCGCGCCACGACGGACCCGCCGGCGAAGGACGGGGAACCGTCCCCCGGCGCCAGCCGGAACATGAAGTCGATGCGCGCCTCCTCCAGGTAGCGGAGGAAGACCACGTTGTTCACGTGGCCGAAGGCGTCCATGTCCGACCAGCGCAGCGGGCAGCTGTAGAGGTGACGAGCCACGATCAGCCTCGCGTGAGCTTCTTGTACGTGGCGCGGTGCGGGCGGGCCGCGTCCGCGCCGAGGCGCTCGACCTTGTTCTTCTCGTACGACTCGAAGTTGCCCTCGAACCAGTACCAGGAGGAGTCGCCCTCGTACGCCAGGATGTGCGTGGCGACGCGGTCGAGGAACCAGCGGTCGTGGGAGATGACCACTGCGGCTCCGGGGAACTCCAGCAGCGCGTTCTCGAGCGAGGACAGCGTCTCGACGTCAAGGTCGTTGGTGGGCTCGTCGAGGAGCAGCAGGTTGCCGCCCTCCTTGAGCGTCAGCGCCAGGTTGAGGCGGTTGCGCTCACCACCGGACAGGACGCCGGCCGGCTTCTGCTGGTCCGGGCCCTTGAAGCCGAACGCGGAGACGTAGGCGCGCGAGGGCATCTCGACCTGGCCCACGTTGATGTAGTCCAGCTCGTCCGACACGACGGCCCAGAGGGTCTTCTTGGGGTCGATGTTGGCGCGGGACTGGTCGACGTAGGAGATCTTGACCGTGTCGCCGACCTTGATGGAGCCGGAGTCGGGGGTCTCCAGGCCCTGGATCATCTTGAACAGCGTGGTCTTGCCGGCGCCGTTCGGGCCGATGACGCCGACGATGCCGTTGCGCGGCAGCGTGAACGACAGGTCGTCGATGAGGACCTTGTCACCGAAGGCCTTGGAGAGGTTCTCGACCTCGACGACGATGGAACCGAGCCGCGGGCCCGGCGGAATCTGGATCTCCTCGAAGTCCAGCTTCCGCATCTTGTCCGCCTCGGCCGCCATCTCCTCGTAGCGGGCGAGACGGGCCTTGGACTTGGTCTGCCGGCCCTTGGCGTTGGACCGGACCCACTCCAGCTCTTCCTTGAGCCGCTTCTGCCGCTTCTCGTCCTTGCGCCCCTCGACCTTGAGGCGGGCCTGCTTCTTCTCCAGGTACGTGGAGTAGTTGCCCTCGTAGGCGATGGCGCGGCCGCGGTCGAGCTCGAGGATCCACTCGGCGACGTTGTTGAGGAAGTACCGGTCGTGGGTGACGGCGATGACGCAGCCCGCGTACTTCGACAGGTGCTGCTCCAGCCAGTTCACCGACTCGGCGTCGAGGTGGTTGGTGGGCTCGTCGAGGAGGAGCAGGTCCGGGGCCTCGATCAGCAGCTTGCAGAGTGCGACACGGCGCTTCTCGCCACCGGAGAGCGTGGTGACCGGCCAGTCGCCGGGCGGGCAGCCCAGGGCGTCCATGGCCTGCTCCAGCTGGGCGTCCAGGTCCCAGGCGTTGGCGTGGTCCAGGTCCTCCTGGAGCTTGCCCATCTCGTCCATGAGCGCGTCGGAGTAGTCGGTCGCCATGAGCTCGGCGACCTCGTTGAAGCGCGAGAGCTTGCCCATGAGCTCGGCGGCGCCGTCCTGGACGTTCTCCAGAACGGTCTTCGACTCGTCGAGCTCCGGCTCCTGCATGAGGATGCCGACGCTGAAGCCGGGCGTGATGTACGCCTCGCCGTTGGACGGCTGCTCCAGGCCCGCCATGATCTTCAGCACCGTGGACTTACCGGCACCGTTGGGCCCCACGACACCGATCTTCGCGCCGGGCAGGAAGTTCAGGGTGACGTCGTCGAGAATCACCTTGTCGCCGTGCGCCTTGCGCGTCTTGCGCATGGTGTAGATGAACTCAGCCAAGAGAAACCGTCCGGCAGCAATAGAGGTGTGGGCAGATACACCCATCTTGCCTGACACCCGTACCAGGACGGAAACCAGTCCGGTCCGCGGTACGCGCGGTTCCTCCCGCCTGCAACGCGAAGGGCCCGGTACGGATGTCCGTACCGGGCCCCTCACCGGCGCGATCTCACGATGCGCCGGTGGTCATCCACTCAGCTGGTCTGCGTCTTCTTCCGGCGGAGGAAGAAGACCGCGCCGCCGCCGAGGACGACGAGGGCGATGGCGACACCGGCGATCACGGGGGTGGCGCTGGAGCCGCCCGTCGCGGCGAGGTCGCCCTCGGCGCCGTCGGAGCCGGCGGTGCTGGTGCCGGTCTGCGCGGGCGTGGGCTCCGTGCCGGTCTGCGTCTCGGTGTCGTCACCCGGCGCCGGGGTGCCTGCGGTCTTGCAGTCCAGGACACCCTTGAAGTTCTGCTCGAAGCCGCCGGGGCCGGTGATCGTGAAGTCGTACGCCTGGTCCTCGGCGACCGGGATGGTCACCGTGCGGGTCTCGCCGGCCTTGATGGTGTTCTCGGTGCCGGCCAGCTCGAAGGTGAACGGCTCGTCGCCCTTGTTGGTCGCGGTGATGTCCACGCCGCCCTTGGCGCAGTTCTTCTCCGCGGTGAGCGCGGGGACGGCGCCCGTCTTGGCCCAGGTGGCGGTGGCCGCGGCGGTGACCGTGGACTCGCTCGAACCGGCCAGGATCATCGTCTGGCTCTTGATCAGCCCGGTGAAGACCCGGCCCACGGGGACCGAGGTCGTCGCCTGCACGCTCAGCGACGCGTTACCGTCCGCGGTGCCCGCGGGGACGTCGAAGTAGAGGCCGGTGCCGTCGGTCGCCTCGGTGACGGGCTTGCCGTCCTTGTCGGTGACCTTGACCCCGCTGGCGACGGCGTCGGCGGGCGGCGTCACGGAGACCTGGTCGGCGTCGGTGCGGACGGTGACCGGGCCGAGCCGCTCCCCGGCCTTGCCGGAGACGGCGGCGGGCTCCAGGGCGACGGAGGCCTTGGGCTCCTCGACGCTCTGGGCCTTCTCCTCCAGCCAGTCGGCCAGCTTCTCGGCGTTCGCGTCCTTGGCCGTGACGTCGGCCTTGTCCGAGAAGCGCCAGATGGCGACCTGGGTACCGGCGGCGGCGGTCTTCTCGGTGAGCGGGCCGGTCCCGGCCTCGTCGGCGAGCGCCGCGAAGTCGTTGACCTGCGGGTAGGAGTGCTGCAGGATCCAGCGGATCTTGCCCGCGTTCTCGTTCTTACCGAGCGAGGACTGGTCCCAGGGGGTCTCCTGGTACTTGGCGCCGTCCTTGGTCGGGGTGTGGAAGTCGATGCAGTACGTCTTGATCGTGCCGCCGCCGTCGACCTTCATCTCGAAGAGTCCGGCGGGGAGCTCCTGGGGCTTGCCACCCTCACCGTTGTTGAGCAGCGCGTAGTCGTAGGTCTTCAGGTCGTCCAGCACGGCTGTCGCGCCGCCCTGGTGCTGACCGGGCTCCGCCGCCGCCGCCGCCGTCGCGCCGACGAGGGTGCCGCCCGCGAGAAGACCCGAGGCCAGCACAGCGGCCGCTGCCCGGGCGAGGCCGAGACCCCGTCCGCCCCGGCCCGGCTCCTGGTGGCGACCTCCGCTCCGGCTCCGTATGGAATGCGCCGTCGTCACCGTGGACGACGAAGCGGATGCTGAAGACACTGAAAACACGGAATTCCCCTCCGGGCGAGACCTTCACGCGTGGTGCGCATGTGGGAGGTGCCTCGCCAGCAAACTCAAGTGCCGCATGAGTACGGGGGAATCGTATGGATCGAGCCGTGGAGAGTCCCCCGTCATGCCGTCAGATAAGCATTCCGACTCGCAATCGTTATAGCTGACTTCGGCGTGCCCCCCTTGTTCAGGTCACCGACGCCCTCTCTTTGGCCTGTTTCTGACGATGCGCCGTGTCTGTCAGCGCCGGCTCACCCTTGAGCACCCGCCTGAACGCGGCGGTGCCCTTGGTCAGGTCGTGTCCCACAGCCGTGGCTTCGATGTCCACGAACGTCTTCCAGGCCCCGTCCCTTTCCTCCTCGCGCACCTTCAGGCGGCCGTGCACGACGAGTGGTTCTCCGACGGAGACCGAACCGGCCAGATTGGCCGCCAGCGTCCGCCAGGCCCACACCGTGTAGAAGCTCGTGCGGCCGTCCGCCCAGAGCTGCTTCTCGCGGTCCCACCGCCTGGGCGTCACCGCCATGCGGAACCGTGCCGTCGGGCCCGTCGCCGTCTCCCGGAAGTCCACCGGGGTCGCGGCGTTACCCACCAGTGTGACCCACGTCTCGTTCATTTCCCGTCCCCCGTATGCGTCCTGCGGCCCGGCGAGCTCCGGGCCCGTTCCGACGACCTCCATGCTGGCCCCGAAGCCGGAATGCCGCGGGCGCCTGTGGATTACCGGCTGGTTGTGGACAACTCCGTCACCGCCACGTACCGCTCCCGCACCTCCCGGTACCGCGCCAGTTCCGCGGCGACCGGGTCGAGCACCCTGGCCCGGCCGCAGCCTGCCGCCGCCTCGCGCAACCGCCGTTCCGCCTCCTGCCCGTAACGGCGCGCGGGCCCCCGGGCCGCGGCCCCGCACGACCACTCCACGAGCGGCCCGCCGAGGACGCCGGCCAGCATGAGCAGGGCCGGGGTGATCAGGCCGGGCTCGAACATCCCGACGATCTGACCGAGCAGCCAGAGACCGCCGAAGACCTGGAGCAGCGTCATCGAGGCCTGCGCCAGCACCGCAGCGGGCCACCACGTGGGGCGCGGCGGCCTGCCGGCACGGCCACCGGCCGATCCCCTGGCAGGGGTGACGGTCCGGCCCCCTGCCTGGGCCCTCCCCGCCGTCCCACCCTTCGCCGCCGCGATCCTGGAGCCGGTGGAGGACGCCGGACCCCCGGAACGCTCCGGGCCCGCTCCCCGGCCTCCCGTACGGCCCCGGCTCACTCCGCCCGCCTTCGCGTCGGTGTTCCGTGACAGCTCGTCCAGTGCCTCCGGCAGCCCCCGCGCACCGTTCACCGCCGCCTCGCGCACGGCCTGGGCCCACGGGGCGGGCAGCCCTTCGGCCGCGTCGTCCGCCAGCATCCGCACGGCCTGCTCCACCCGCTGCCGGGCGGTGAGCTCGTCCTCCGCCGGCGGCGCGAGCACCTGGGCCATCAGGTCCAGGCCGCCGAGCTGCCGGGTCGACCGGTACCAGCGCCACAGCCGGAGCCAGGGCGTCCCGCAGGCCCGCCCCGCGTTCCTGCGCCACTCCCGCTCCGCCGCCTGCCCCGCCGCTGCCGCACCGACGGCCTCCGCCAGCCGGCCGGTGAACTCCTCACGAGACCGCTCACCGAGCCCCGGACGCCCGTCGGCGACGTACACGGGCCGCAGCCGCGCGGCCGCCGCGTCCACGTCGGCGGAGAGCCGGAGCGCCGCCGCCGAGCGGTCCTGCACCAGTTGCCCGAGCAGTTCGCGCAGGTCACAGACCCCCTCACCGGTGAGCGCGGACAGGGCCATGACCGTGGCGCCCGGCTCCCCGTGCTCCCCCACCGCCATGCCGTCCTCGTCGAGCAGCCTGCGCAGGTCGTCCAGGACCAGGTCGGCCGCCTCGCCGGGGAGCCGGTCGATCTGGTTGAGGACGACGAAGGTGACCTCCGCGTGCCCCGCGAGCGGCCGGAGATAGCGTTCGTGCAGGGTCGCGTCGGCGTACTTCTCCGGATCGACGACCCAGATCACCGCGTCGACCAGCGCCAGTACCCGGTCCACCTGGTCCCGGTGGCCGGTGGCCGCCGAGTCGTGGTCGGGCAGGTCCACCAGTACGAGTCCCTGGAGTGCCTCGTCGGCCTGCGTGCTGCCCGGCACCGGCCTTCGCCGCAGCCGGCCGGGAATGGCCAGCCGGTCAAGGAGCCCTGCGGCACCGTCCGTCCAGCTGCAGGCGATCGGCGCGGACGTCGTGGGCCTGCGCAGCCCGGTGTCGGAGATCGGGGCCCCCGCGAGCGCGTTGAACAGTGTGGACTTCCCGCTGCCGGTTGCTCCCGCGACGGCGACGACCGTGTGCTGGGAGGAGAGCCGCCGACGGGCCGACGCCTCGTCGAGCACCCGCCCCGCCTCGGCGAGGACGTCCCCCTCGATCCGCGCGCGGGAGAGTCCGACCAGTTCGCGCAGCGCGTCGACCCTCGGCCCCAGGGTCCCTCCCGGCAACCCGTACGCCTCGACCTGCGGCTGCTCGTCGCTGGGCGGATCCTCCACCCGGACGTCCTCCGGCAGCGCGTCGGTGGCACGCCTCGCGATGAGCCCGTCGTCCCAGCGCCGTTCCTCCTCGTCGGCTCCCCGGTCCTTCTCGGGGTCCGCTCCGGGCCCCTGGTCGCGACCCTGATCAGTGACGGCAGTCATCGCTGCCACCTCGCCTTCTGCAGTACGGACAGCGCGGCAATGAGTTCGGCCTGGGGCTCGGGGGTGACTTCGAGGGCGTCGAGCGGGGCGAGCCGCCGGTCGCGTTCGCCGTGCATGACCTGGTCCAGGTAGCTGGTGAGCAACGCCCCTCCCTTGTCACGCAGCCGCAACGCCCCCTGCGCGCTGATGCGTTCGGCGAGCTGCTCCCCGGCGCCCCGGGCCCGGCGGCCGCCGAGCAGGGCGGCGGCGAGCAGCGCGGCGACCGTCTCGGCGTCGGGTGCGGCATTGCGTTCCAGGAGTCGCACCTCCTCCTCGGCCAGTTCTTCCAGGACCCGCCGCCAGCGCCGTACGGCCATGGCGATCCGGCCCTGGACGTCCTCGGCTGGCCCCCAGCTCCCGGCCTTCCGGCCGGCGCCCTCGAACCGGAAGCCGCCGGCTGCGGGGTCCCGCTGCCAGGCGGTGCGGATCTGTTCGTCGGCGGCGGCCACCGCGCACTGGAGCAGCGCCACCAGGCTCTCCACGAGGGCGTCCAGCAGTTCACCGGCCGTGCTGTAGAGCGGGTATCCGCGCCACCGGGTGCGGGCTCCCCCGGCGAGTACGGCCCCGTCCTGGAGCCGCCGGCGGACGCGGGACGACTCCTTCGTGTAAGCCTCCTCGACCACGCCGGTCAGCCGCACAGCCGCCGCGTACTGCGCGGCCACGGCCCCGGCCAACTCGGGCAGCCGCACGTCGAGCGAGTCGATGACCCCGGCCGCGGTACGGCTCACGGCCTGCTGGCGCGCCGCCGGGTCCTGTACCCGGTGGGTGAGCCAGGCGCGCAGGGGGGCCACGGCGGTGGTGGGCAGCAGCCCGCTGCCGCCCCCTGCGGACTCGGGCAGTTCCGGGATCGTGAACCGGGGCACATCGCCGAGTCCGGCCCGGGTGAGCAGGGCCGCGTACTGCCGCGACACTTCGAGGATCACCTGGTGCGGCACCCTGTCCAGGACGGTGACCAGGGAGACGTCGTACTCCTTGGCGGTACGGAGCATGTGCCACGGAACCGCGTCGGCGTACCGGGAGGCAGTCGTGACCATGACCCATACGTCGGCGGCGCAGATGAGTTCGGCGGCCAGGACCCGGTTGCGTACGACGAGCGAGTCGATGTCGGGGGCGTCCAGGAGGGCGAGACCCCGTGGCAGCGTCGCCGCGGTCTCCACGCGCAGCACGGTGCCGTCCTGGTCGCCGTCCGACCCGATGTGGTCGAATCCGTCCGGGTCCGGGAGCTGCCCCGGGGGCAGCCACACCCTGGTCAGCTGGGGCAGCACCCGGACGCCGGCGAACCAGTGGTGGTCGTCCGGGTGGCAGACGAGTACCGGGGTCCGCGTCGTCGGGCGCAGCACACCGGCCTCACTGACCCGGCAGCCCACCAGCGAGTTGACGAGCGTGGACTTGCCGGCGCCGGTGGATCCCCCGATCACGGCGAGCAGCGGCGCCTCGGGATCCTTGAGGCGGGGGACGAGGTAGTCGTCCAGCTGGGCGAGCAGTTCGCTTCTCGTCTGCCGGGCCCGCTCGGCTTGCGGCAGTGGAAGGGGAAGACGCACGGCAGCGACACGGTCGCGCAGGGCGGAAAGTGCGTCGATGAGCTGGGGCCGTACATCGATGGTTACCACATGCGAAGAATGCCCAATTTTGACGGCTTTTTGAAGCGTATAGGCCTCTCTGCGCGGCGAATCCATCCCGGGGGACAGAGGGGACGAGTGGGGCGCAGGCATAACGAGTGCACAACACCCGGGGCGCGAGGCGCCAAAAGCGATGCACTAATCGCACCTACCTGCGATTATCGGTTCGCTTCACCGAACCTCCACATCGTGCCACGCAGGTGAAGCAACCGGGACGAGGTGATCTGAGCCCTATCCTTGTCCCGGCAAGGTCACGGATGGCTTGAACCAGCGCCCTCCGGGCCGTAGAGGCCGGCACCGGCCCCCGTAGCTCAGTGGATAGAGCAGGCGCCTTCTAAGCGCTTGGCCGCAGGTTCGAGTCCTGCCGGGGGCACACAATCCGCACCACGTCGGGCCCTTCCCCGGGAGGGTCTTCCTCCGCAGAGGTCACAGGACGGTAGCGGGGGCGACGTAGCGAGCGCGTAAGCGCCGGACCGTCCCGGCCACGGCGCGAAGGCCCACCGCCGACCGACTGCCACCGCTTCTCCGGGTGGCCACAGTGGCCGGACGGCAACCCTCCAGGGCCGCGCTCAGCGCTCCGGCAGATGCGTGGGTCCGGTGGACCACTCGAGATCCGGCAGGCGCTCACCCAGTAGGGCACCCATGGATATATATCCGTCTTGGCGACGCGCAGCCGTCGCCGGCCCCCCGGACGGTCACGGAGACGTGGCCCAGTACCAGACGGCGAGATCGACATCGTGGCCTTCGTCCTCGGCAAGGGCGAACAGGTCCCCATCGACGCGCACTTCGACTTCTACGGTGCCCCCGAAGATCCGGGCGGCACCCTTTCTACGGTGCCCCCGAAGATCCGGGCGGCACCCTACGGCTGCACGGCGACGGGCCGACCGAACAGACCATCGGTGTCCGTCTCACCGCTCTGCCCCCGCTCGGGACACCGACTGACGGTGGCCCTCGTCGCCGTGGTCCGGGTCGCCGGAGTGCAGACCGAGGAAATCCAGCAGGTCGATGAGGCCGACGCGCAGGACGGGCACGAACCGGGCGAACAGGTCGGTCAGTAGGGCGTTGTGGGCAGCGGCGACCACGGCCGCGTGCAGGGCGATGCCGGCGTCGACGAACGCGGTGTTGCCGGCGCCGCCCGCCGGCCGGCGAGCGCGGCGTGGGGGGAGAGAACCCGGGCAGGTCGGGGGGCTCGCCCCTGCTTGCGCCGCCTCGCCCCGGCTGCGCGAAAGGTGCGACCCTGGGGATGGAGGGATTCCGGGCGCCGGGCTCGCGCACATGTGTCCACCGGCCCGTGGGAACGTCCGCCCGCTTGGAGGCGAACCACTGTGCTGTTCACCGACCGCACGGACGCCGGACGGCAGCTCGCCGGGGCGCTGCGGCACCTGAAGCAGCGCGACCCCGTCGTCCTGGGACTTCCGCGCGGCGGAGTCCCCGTGGCGTCGGAGGTCGCACGGGAGCTGAACGCCCCGCTGGACGTGGCCGTGGTCCGCAAGCTCGGTGTCCCCTACCACCCCGAGCTGGGCTTCGGCGCCCTCGGAGAGGGCGGGGTCCGGGTCATCAGCGACGAGATCGTCCGCCACGCCGGGGTCCGGGAGAAGGACCTCGCGGCCGTCGAGCACGCCGAGGAGGCGGAGCTCGTACGGCGGTCGCGCGCGTACCGGGAAGGCCGTACGCGTCTCCCGCTCGAGGGTCGCGCAGTCATCGTGGTGGACGACGGGATCGCCACCGGGGCGACCGCCAGGGCCGCCTGTCAGGTCGTGCGGGCCCAGGGCGCCGGCTACGTCGTGCTCGCCGTGCCGGTCGCCTCGCCCGACGTGGTCGCCCGGCTGCGCGAGGACGTGGACGAGGTCGTGTGCCTGTCCACGCCGAGCCTCTTCTCCGCCGTGGGTGAGTGGTACCGCGACTTCTCCCAGACCTCCGACGAAGAGGTCGTCTCCCTGCTGGCCCGGGCGCCGCGGGGTGACTCGGCAGCCGAGCGGGCCGAGGAGGTGGAGGTGGCCTCGGCCGGGACCGGCCTCGCCGGGGATCTCGTGCTTCCCCGGGACGCGGAGGCCGTCGTGGTCTTCGCCCACGGCTCGGGCAGCAGCCGCCACAGTCCACGCAACCGTTCGGTGGCGTCCGCCCTGAACAGGGCGGGCCTGGGCACTCTCCTCCTCGACCTCCTCACTCCAGGTGAGGAGGCCGACCGGGCCAACGTCTTCGACATCGGGCTGCTCGCCGGGCGGCTGGCGGACGCCACGCGCTGGCTGCAGCGCCGTGCCTCCCTCCCGGCCGGATCCTTCGGGGCGAGTACGGGAGCGGCGGCTGCGCTGCGGGCCGCCGCCGCACCCGACTCGGGCGTCGGCGCCGTGGTCTGCCGGGGCGGACGCCCCGACCTGGCCGGTGCGGACCTGTCCCGCGTACGGGCGCCCACGCTGCTCGTCGTGGGCGGTGCCGACAGCACGGTGATCGACCTCAACCGGCAGGCGCAGTCGGCACTGCACTGCGAGAACCGGCTGGAGATCGTCCCGGGCGCCACCCACCTCTTCGAGGAACCGGGCGCCCTCGACCGGGTCGCGGAGCTGGCCCGGGACTGGTTCACAGCACACCTCGTTCGGTGACGGGGCGCGCCCTCCCCGCGCAGGGCGACCCCTCACGATCCGCGTACCTGCCTGCCTGCGGTACCCACGTGGACGCGGCCGCACCGAAGCTGTCTGCGCTTCCACGTCTCCCATGGGCAGGAGCGAACGAAGCGTGCGGCCTATCCTGTTCGGAGCGGTCAGGGGCGGGGGCGGGAGCGTTCGTGCGAGTGCGGCTGGTGGAAGGCGGGAGCCTTCCGGCGTACGCCGAGGGGATCCGGCGGGTCTACGCCGAGGTGTTCTCGGCCGCACCGTGGAACGAGGACCCCGCAGCGGCAGCGCTGTACGTCGAGCGGCTCGCCGCCGACGCCGAGCGCCCCGGGTTCACCGCCGCGCTGGCCCTCGACGCCGACTCGGGCACCGTGGGTGGCTTCGCCACCGCTTGGACCACGCCCACCGCCTTCCCCGCCGACCGCAGCTACGGGCATGTCGCCGAGGCGCTCGGCTCCGGGCGCGTCACGGCGTGGCTCTGCGGGGCCCTGGAGGTCGACGAACTGGCCGTCGCCCCGGGCGCACGCGGCGCTGGGCTGGGCGCGGCGCTGCTGAGGGCGGTCTCCGAGTCCGCTCCGGACGGACGGTGCTGGCTGCTGACGTCCGTGCACGCCGAGGCGACGCTGCGGTTCTACCGGCGCGCGGGCTGGCAGCAGGTCCCGGTGCCCATCCCCGGCAGGGCGGGGCTCGTCGTCCTGCTCGGCCCGGACCATCCGGCGGCCGCCGGTCCCGCTCGCCGGCCGTAGAGCGGGACGCCTGGTACGTATGCGCGAGTGGAGCGAGCGATGCGCGACCTACCTGAATCGATTCAAGCGCGCGGAAGATAGTGGTCCGCCACGCGGACTGTCAAGGGTGCACACCCTTTCCCCTCACGCAGGTCGGGCCTCGCCCGCCTCGCTGGAACTTCCGGCCATCAACCCATTGACTGCGCCCGCAATCCCCGTTTAGCTTCCGAGCAACCTCATTGAAACCTTTCACGGCGAGTGGAGCGACACTTCCCACCGCTGAGGAGCTCACATGAACCAGTCCGCCCCGGCCCCGGCCCCAGCCCCGGTCCTGGCCCTGAAGGGCGTGAGCAAGTCCTTCGGTGCCGTACGGGCTCTGCAGGACGTGTCCCTGCAGTTGTTCCCCGGCGAGGCCCACGCACTCGCCGGGGAGAACGGCGCGGGAAAGTCCACGCTGATCAAGGTCCTCGCCGGGGTGCACCGTCCGGACAGCGGCGTGGTCCTGCTCGACGGTGAGCCCGTCGTGTTCCACGGGCCGGCCGACGCCCGGGACGCCGGTATCGCGGTCATCTACCAGGAACCGACGCTCTTCCCCGACCTGTCGATCGCCGAGAACATCTTCATGGGCCGCCAGCCCCGGCGCGCACTGGGCAGGATCGACCGGAAGGCCGTGCACGCGACCACCGCCGGGCTGATGCGCCGTCTCGGCGTCGATCTGGCGCCGGACCGCCCGGCCCGCGGACTGTCGATCGCCGACCAGCAGATCGTAGAGATCGCCAAGGCGCTGTCCTTCGACGCCCGCGTGCTGATCATGGACGAGCCGACCGCCGCACTCACCGGCAGCGAGACGGCCCGCCTCTTCTCCGTCGTGCAGGCGCTGCGCGCCGAAGGCGCCGCCGTGCTGTTCATCTCTCACCGCCTCGACGAGATCTTCCGGCTGTGCCGGCGCGTCACGACATTGCGCGACGGCCGGTGGATCTCCTCCGAGCCGCTGGGGGGCCTCACCGAGGACGACCTGGTCCGCAGGATGGTCGGCCGTGACCTCGACGACCTCTACCCGAAGCAGGACGCCGAGGTCGGCGAAGTCGCCCTGTCGGTGCACCGGCTGACCCGCGAGGGCGTCTTCCACGACGTGTCCTTCGACGTACGCCGCGGCGAGATCGTCGCCCTCGCCGGGCTCGTCGGCGCGGGGCGCACCGAGGTCGCCCAGGCGGTCTTCGGCGTCGACCGTGCCGACGCGGGCGAGGTGAAGGTGGGCGGCGCGGTGCTGCGGCCCGGCTCGCCCACCGCCGCGATGGCCGCCGGGCTCGCGCTCGTACCCGAGGACCGCCGCCAGCGCGGGCTGGTCATGGATATGTCGATCGAGCGCAACATCGGCCTCACCGGCCTCGCCGAGGTCCGTAAGCGTGGTCTCGTCAGCCGGGCCCTGGAACACGACCGGGCCGCCGACTGGGCGGTGCGTCTCCAACTCAAGTACAGCCGGCTGGCCGACACCGTGGGCGTCCTCTCCGGCGGCAACCAGCAGAAGGTCGTCCTGGCCAAGTGGCTGGCGACGGGCCCGTCCGTGCTGATCGTCGACGAGCCGACCCGGGGGATCGACGTCGGCACCAAGGCGGAGGTCCACCGGCTGCTCTCCTCACTGGCGGCGGACGGCCTCGCCGTCCTGATGATCTCCTCCGACCTGCCGGAGGTCATCGGCATGGCCGACCGGGTGCTCGTGATGCACGAGGGCCGGCTCGTCGCCGAGATCCCTCGCGTGAGCGCCACCGAGGAATCGGTCATGGCCGCGGCCACCGGACGTACCGGGAGGGCAGCGGCATGACCACCACCGTCGAGAACCCCCCGGACACCGTGAAGGAACCGCGACGGAGTGCGTCCTCGCTCGTGGACGCGGTCTTCCGGGCCCGCGAGATCTCCATCGCGGGGGCCCTGGCCCTGCTGATCCTCGGCACCTACATGGCCAACCCCCGCTTCCTGTCCGACCAGGGCATCAAGGACCTGCTGCTCAACGCGTCGATCCTGGTCCTGCTCGCGGTCGGCCAGTCCGCCGTCGTGATCACCCGCAACATCGACCTCTCGGTCGGTTCCGTCGTCGGCCTCTCCGCCTTCGCCTGCGGCAAGTTCGTCGCGAGGACGGACCACGGGGTGCTGACCGTGATGCTGCTCGGCATCGCCATCGGTGTCGTCTGCGGACTGGTCTCCGGCGCCCTCGTCAGTTTCGGCGGGGTTCCCGCGCTCGTCGTGACCCTCGGCATGCTCTACGTCATCCAGGGCGTCGACTACTGGTGGGCCCAGGGCGACCAGATCAGCGCGGCGGACGTGCCGGAAGCGGTCCTCGGCCTCGGCAGCGGCAGCGTGCTGGGCGTCCCGTACCTCCCGCTGATGGCCCTGGTCCTGCTCGCGGCGACCACGTACTACCTGCGCAGCTACCGTTCGGGCCGTGAGCTGTACGCGATCGGGTCGAGCCCCGAGGCCGCCCGGCTCGCCGGCCATCCCGATCCGCCGCCGGGTGCTCGCCGCGTACGCCTTCTCCGGGGCCGTCGCCGGATTCGCCGGCGCCCTGTGGCTCGCCCGCTTCGGCACCGTCGTCGCCGACAACGCGCACGGCTGGGAACTGACCGTCGTCAGCGCCGTCGTCGTCGGCGGTGTCGCCATCACCGGCGGCACCGGCACGGTATGGGGCGCCGCGCTCGGAGCCCTGCTGCTCACCACCATCGGCAGCGTCCTGGTCGTCCTGAAGGTGGACTCCTTCTGGCAGGGCGCGATCACCGGTGCGCTCCTCCTGCTGGCCATCAGCGTCGACCGGATCGTGAACCTGCGGATGACCGCCGCACTGAGGAAGAGGAGCGCCCGTCATGACCACGGCGCCTGACACGAAGAAGGCTCCCACGCCGCGCACCGGACCGAAGTCCTCTCCCCTGCGCGGCCTGGCGCTCCGCTGGGACACCGCGGTCGGTGTCCTGCTGGTGGCGGTCCTGATCGTCGGACTCGGCGGCACGGAGGGCTTCGGATCGAGCGAGAACCTCGCGTTCGCCTTCAACGACATCGCCGAGGTCGCCGTCATCGCGCTGCCGATGACCCTCCTGGTCGTTGCGGGGCAGGTCGACCTGTCGGTCGCCTCCATGCTGGGCCTGGGCAGTGCGCTGACGGGTGCCCTGTGGGAGGCGGGCTGGGCCTTCGAGACGATCGTGCCGGTGGTGCTCCTGGTGGGCGTCGCCGGAGGCCTCCTCAACGGCTGGCTGGTCACGAGGGTGGGGCTGCCGTCCCTTGCCGTCACCATCGGCACCCTGGCGCTCTACCGCGGTCTGGCGTCGGTGGCACTCGGCAGCGACGCGGTGACCGACTTCCCGCAGGTGTCCGCGGACTGGGCCATCGACACCACGACCGTCCCCGGCACCTTCCTCACCTATCCCGTCCTGCTCTTCGCCGTGCTGGCCGTGGTCACCGCGGTGGTGCTGCACGCCACCGGCCTGGGCCGCTCGCTCTACGCGATCGGCGCCCAGGAGGAGGCCGCGTACTTCGCCGGCATCCGGGTCAAGCGGATCAAGCTGCTGCTCTTCGTCGTGACCGGCCTGTTCTCCGCCTTCGCGGGCATCGTCTTCACCCTCCGTTACGGAAGCGCCCGCGCGGACAACGGCCTCGGCTTCGAGATGCTCGTCATCGCCTCCGTCCTGCTCGGCGGCATCGACTTCGACGGCGGGAAGGGCACGCTTTTCGGCGCGGTCGCCGGTGTCCTGCTGATCGGCGTCCTGAAGAACCTGCTCACCCTCAACGACATCGCCAACGAGGTACAGGTCATCGTGACCGGGCTGCTGCTCGTGGCGTCCGTCCTGACTCCCCGCGTCATCGCCGCCGCCGTCGAACGACGGCACAGGCGGGCCGCGACCGCTCCGGCACCCCGCACCCAGCCGTAACCCCCGCTCCCTCTGGGGACCTCCCTCGTCGAAAGGCACCACGCCGCCATGATGCTCCGCACCGCCACCGGGCGCCGCGCCGTCGCGACCGCCGCCACCGCCGTCTCCCTCACGCTCGCCCTGGCCGCCTGTTCCGGTACCACGAAGGACAGCGCGGACAACGACAGCGCGAAGGCCGGCACCTCCGCGAAGGCCGACCCGGACGCACCGCTGAAGAAGGGCCTGAAGCTCGCGTTCCTGCCCAAGCAGATCAACAACCCGTACGAGAAGATCGTGGACGAGGCGGGGATCGCCGCGGCGAAGGAGTACGGCGGTACGGGCAAGGAGGTCGGGCCGTCCGACGCCGGCGCCTCCTCCCAGGTCAGCTACATCAACACCCTGATCCAGCAGCGCCAGGATGCGATCCTGGTCGCCGCCAACGACCCGAACGCGGTGTGCGGCCCGCTCAAGCAGGCCATGAAGAAGGACATCAAGGTCGTCGCCTACGACTCCGACACGGCGAAGGACTGCCGCCAGCTCTTCATCAACCAGGCCGGCTCCGAGGAGATCGGCCGCAGCCTGGTCCAGCACCTCGGCGAGCAGATCGGCTACAAGGGCAAGGTCGCGATCCTGTCGGCCACCCAGAACGCGACGAACCAGAACACCTGGATCGAGTTCATGAAGGAGGAGCTGAAGCTCCCCGCGTACAAGGACATGGAGCTGGTCAAGGTCGCGTACGGCGACGACGCGGACCAGAAGTCCTTCCAGCAGACGCAGGGCCTCATGCAGGCCTACCCCGACCTCAAGGGCATCATCTCCCCCACGACCGTCGGCATCGCCGCCGCGGCCCGCTACCTGAGCGACTCCTCGTACAAGGGCGAGGTCGTGCTCAACGGGCTCGGCACGCCGAACCAGATGCGCAAGTACGTCAAGGACGGCACCGTCGAGCAGTTCTCGCTCTGGAACCCGGAGGAGCTCGGCTACCTCGGCTCGTACGCCGCTGCCGCGCTGGCGTCGGGGCAGATCACCGGCGCCGAGGGCGAGAAGTTCACGGCGGGCAAGCTCGGCGAGTACACCGTGGGCAAGGACGGCGAGGTCATCCTCGGCGAGCCCACGGTCTTCGACGCCGGGAACATCGACACCTTCGACTTCTGAGCGGGGGAAGCACCTTCATGCGACGTGTCTGCTTCCTGCTGAAGGTCCGCGCCGACCGGGCGGACGAATACCGTGAACGCCACGCCGCCGTGTGGCCGGACATGCTCGCCGCCCTGTCGGAGGCCGGCTGGCACAACTACTCGCTCTTCCTGCGCGAGGACGGCCTGCTCGTCGGCTACCTGGAGACGGAGGACTTCGTCGCCGCCCGGGAGGCGATGGCGGCGACCGAGGTCAACGACCGGTGGCAGCGGGAGATGGCGGAGTTCTTCGAGCAGCCGGAGGCCGCCGACGAAGCCATGGTCCCGCTGACCGAGGTGTTCCACCTGGCCTAGGAGCCAGGCCCTGACAGTCCGGAGCCGGTGGCTGCCCGATGTGTTCCGGCGGCCGTCACCGACAGGGACGGGCCCGGCGGGGAGCGATCCCCTGCCGGGCCCGGGCGGCGCCGTCAGCCGACTTCGCCTTCGCCTTCGTCACCCGGCGGTTCGTCGCCACCGCCGCTCCTGATCCGGTCCGCCTGCTCGATCGCCGTCGCGAGCTTCTCCACCGAGCTGTCCTCGGTGGACCCGGCCAGCTTCCGTGCGCGGGCGGCGAGTTCGCCGAGTGCGGGCCTCCCCGGCAGGTCGCCGCCGCGCAGTGTGTCCGCGAAGTACGCGGCGACGGCGGTCACCTGGAGGCGTGGGCTGTCACCGCCCCAGAGCTTCCCGTCGATCGCACCGGTCTCCACCGACCCGGTCGCCTCGTGCGCCTTGCGTGTCTCCGGGTCCAGCCAGCGTACGGTCGCCGTCGCCACGTGGCCGGTGGCGCCGGCACGGAGGCGTACGGCGTAGAGCGCGGTCACCGTGTGCCCGGGACCGACCTCGCCGCCGTCCACGCCGTCGTCACGGAAGTCGTCGTCGGCGACCTTGCGGTTCTCGTAGCCGATGAGCCGGAACTGCTGCACCGTCCTGCGGTCGAAGGCCACCTGCGCCTTGGCGTCCCGGGCCCGCAGTTCGACGTGGGCGGGGAGCTGGTCGACGAAGACCTTCCGGGCCTGGGCCTCGTCGCCGATGTAGGTGGTGTCGCCGTCGCCCTTGTCGGTGAGGCGCTCCATCAGAGCGTCGCCGTAGTCGCTGCCGACACCGACGCCGAAGAGCGTGATGCCGTACTTCTCGCGTGCGTCGCCGATCCGCTCCAGGATCGCGTCGGCGTCGGTCTCACCGGTGTTGGCGAGCGCGTCGGACAGCAGGACGACCCTGTTGCCGGCGCCCTCCCGGTAGCCCTTGACGGCCTCGGCGTACCCCCTCGTGACGCCCGCTGCCACGTTCGTGGAGTCGGTGGGTTCCATCTCCTCGATGGCGTCGCGCACCCTCGTGCGGTTGCCCCGGAGGCGGGTCATCGGCAGCCGGGTCTCGGCCTCGTCGCTGAAGGTGACGAGGGAGACGGAGTCGTCGTCGCGCAGTTCGTCGGCGACGATGCCCAGCGACGTCTTGGCCAGGTCGAGTCGGCCGGGTTCGGCCATCGATCCGGAGATGTCGACGACGAAGGTCAGTGCGGCGGGGGGGCGTTCACCCGTCCCGGCGGCGGCCCTGGTGGCCAGCCCGACCCGCACGAGTGACCAGTCGGCGGCGTCGGCGCCCGGCCTGGCGCCGTCCACGCCGACCGAGAAGCCGTTGCCCTCCGGCTGCTCGTAGCCCTGGCGGAAGCTGTTGACGAACTCCTCCGGGCGCACCGTCTCCGCCGCCGGCAGGCTTCCGTCGCCGAGGGTGCGGCGGGCGTATCCGTAGCTGGCGGTGTCCACGTCGAGGGCGAAGGTCGACAGGTAGTCGGGCGGCGCGGCCTCCCGGTCGCCGCCGTCCTCCTTCCGCTGGACGCCGTCCGGTGCGGCGGACTGCGCCCCGGGGGCGGGCTGTGCGCCCCCGGGGCCGCGTGCACCGCTGTTGCGGTCGGCCGCGGAGTCGCCGCTCGTCCCCGTCCCGCTGCATCCCGTGATCAGCATGCCGCCTGCCAGCAGCAGAACCAGCGCGCTGCGGTGTGTCCTTGTCCGGCGTTCCATCCGTACCCCCCGCGTCGTCAGCATCTGTGAATGTGACGTACGGGGCGCCCGGCTGGAGCAGACGAACGTGTTGCGGATCCGTCTCGATGCGGCAACACCGCCCGGGAACGCGGCGGAACACCGGCTTCAGGACACGATGTCCTTACGGCTGAACCCTCGGAAGGCGAGGGCGAACAGGATCAGGGCGTACGTCACCGAGACCGCCGCCCCCTTGACCATCCCGCCCCACTCCAGGTCCGGCTGGAGGGCGTCCGCCCAGGCGAACTGCCAGTGCGCGGGCAGGAACTCGCGCCAGGACCCGAGGGCGGTGACGGCGTCCAGGACGTTGCCGACGATGGTCAGCCCCACCGCGCCACCGACCGCGCCCAGCGGTGCGTCGGTCTTCGTCGACAGCCAGAACGCCAGGGCGGCCGTGACCAGTTGGGACACGAAGACGAACGCGACGACGAGGGCGAGGCGCGGCACGGTGTCGGCCGTGCCGAGCGCGCCGCCGGTGGGCAGCTGGAGAGGCCCCCAGCCGTACGCTGCGGCGCCCGCGGCCAGGGCGACGAGCGGCAGCAGCACCATGGCCGCCAGGCTGAAGCCGAGCGCCACGACCAGCTTGCTCCACAGCAGCCGGGAACGCGGTACGGGCGCCGCGAGGAGGTAGCGCAGCGAGGACCAGCTCGCCTCCGACGCGACGGTGTCCCCGCAGAACAGGGCCACCGGCACCACCAGCAGGAAACCGGCGGAGACGAACAGGCAGGTCGCCGCGAAGTTCGCGGCCGACTCCGTGGCGACGTCCATCAGATTGATCCGCGAGCCGCCTCCCCCGTCGCCGCCTTCGCCACCGGGGGTGCCGCCGATGGCGAAGGCGACGATCAGGACGAACGGCAGGGCGGCCAGCACCCCGCCCATGAGCAGGGTGCGGCGCCTGCGCAGCTGGCGCATCGCCTCGACGCGCAGTGGCAGGGTGCGGCGGGCGTGGTAACCGGGGGCTTCGGCGAGGCTTCGGAGCTCGGTTGCGGCGCTCATGCGGAACCTCCGGAGATGAGGGTGAGGAAGGCGTCCTCCAGGCGGCGGTGCGGGCCGACACCCGTCACCAGCACGTCGAGCCGGACCAGTTCGGCGACCAGCCGGTCCGCGGTGGCTCCGTCGAGGCGGACGAGCAGCCCGTGGCCTTCGTCCACGCGGACGGCCGAGCCGATGCCGGGCAGCGCGGACACCTTGTCCACCAGCGGTTCGGCGACCTCCTGTGCGGTGGTCACCAGCAGCATGTCGCCGCTGCCGGTGATCTCGGCGACCGGGCCGGCCTGCACGAGCCGGCCGCGGTCCATGACCACCAGGTGGGTGCAGGACTGCTCGACCTCGGAGAGGAGGTGGCTGGAGACGATCACGGTGCGCCCGCCGGCCGCGTACCGGATCATCACGTCCCGCATCTCGCGGATCTGGGGCGGGTCCAGGCCGTTGGTCGGTTCGTCGAGGATGAGCAGGTCGGGCATTCCGAGCATGGCCTGGGCGATCGCGAGCCGCTGCCGCATGCCCTGGGAGTAGGTGCGCACGGCGCGGGCCAGGGCGTCGCCGAGTCCGGCGATCTCCAGGGCCTCTTCGATGTGCGCGTCCTCGGCGGGCCGGCCGGTGGCCTGCCAGTACAGCTCGAGGTTGGCACGGCCCGACAGGTGCGGGAGGAAGCCGGCGCCCTCGACGAAGGAACCCACCCGGGACAGTACGGGCGCCCCTGGGCGGATGGCGTGACCGAACACCCGGATCTCACCGGCGTCGGGGGTGATGAGCCCCATCAGCATGCGCAGGGTGGTGGTCTTGCCCGCGCCGTTCGGTCCGAGGAGGCCGAGTACCTGCCCCTTCCCGACCCGGAAGCCCAGCTCCCGGACCGCGTAGCGGTCGGAGGACTTGGCGTACTTCTTCGACAGGCCGGTGATCTGCAGCGGTACGCCGGTCAGTGCCGGGTCCGGCGCGGGGGTCGCGGTGCGCCGGCGGGCGGTGAGCAGGAGTACGGCGGCGACGGCGAGCGCGGCGGCCGGCAAGCCCCAGGTCCACCAGGGCAGGGTGGCCGACGCGGTCTTCACGGCAGGGGCGGTGGGGACGGTCAGCGGGCCGTCCGGGGAGACGGTGTACGTGGCCGGTTCGGCGGGGGAGGCGTAGCCGAGATCGGTCGCGGACAGCACGAGGCGCAGCCGGTGCCCTGCGTCGACCTCGTGGTCGACGGCCGGGAGCGTCAGCTCAGACGGCTTGCCCTGCTCCCCCGGCGGGATCCGGTAGGGGGCGACGAGCTGGGAGGGCAGCACCTGCTGCTTCCCGTCCGGCGATACGTCGTACACCTTCCCGAACAGCACCGCGTCGCCGTGGTCCGCCTTCACGTTCACGCGGACGGTTGGCGAACCCGTGACACGCAGGGAGGTGTCCAGCGGGGCGGAGTCGAAGCGCGCGTACTGGCCCGGGAAGTCGAGGGAGAGGCCGACGCCGAGGGAGGACAGCTGGGAGAGCCCGCCGCCGACTCCGGGCACGGCGGAGATCGAGGGGGGATTGGCTCCGGCGGGGTTGCGGAAGGTCTGGGTCCGCGGGTTCTGCAGGGCGACCTCCCGACCACCGCTCAGCAGCCCCGGATAGGTGGCGCCGTCCGCGCCGCGCTGGAGGGCCGCGCCGTCGGTGGAGTCGATGCCCCCGGTGCGGGTCACGCGGAAGGCGGGTCCGGTGCCGGCGCCCTCGTCCTCCTTGAGGTAGCGGTCGAACCAGTCGCCGATCCGGCTCTGGACGCGGGCGCCCTCCATGTCGCCGCCGTCGTGCCCGCCCGCGATCCAGTCGACGGACACGGGAGCGCCGTTGGCGCGGACGGCCTCGGCCATGGCGTCGGCCTGTCCGAGCGGGAAGAGGGAGTCGGTCTGTCCCTGCACGATGAGCGCGGGCACGTCGATGCGGTCGGCCACGGCTACGGGGGAACGTTCCGTCAGCAGCGCGCGGGCGGCCTCGTCCGGCTTCCCGCTGACGGCGACCCGCTCGTACATCTCGCACAGCCGCTTCTCGAACTTCTGGCAACCGCCGCCGGTGGTGACGAAGATCCCGGCCCAGAGCTTCTTGAACACCCCGTCCGGGAAGAGCGCGTCGGCCAGGTTCCAGTAGGTGATCATCGGGGCGATGGCGTCGACCCGCTTGTCGTGTCCGGCGGCGAGCAGCGACACCGCGCCCCCGTACGACGCGCCGGTGACGCCGACCCGGGGGTCGCCCTTCGCGTCGAGCTCGACCTCGGGCCGCTCCGCCAGCCAGTCGATGAGCCCCGACACGTCCTTGACCTCGGCGTCGGGCGCGTTGAGCGAGATCGCCCCGGCGGTCTTCCCGAAGCCACGGGCGGACCAGGTCATCACGGCGTACCCGTCGGCGGCCAGTTTCCGGGCCTGAGCGCGCACGTCGTCCTTGCTGCCGCCGAAGCCGTGGCCGATGAGGACGGCGGGCCTGCGCTGCGAGCCCCCGGTCGTGAAGTAGGAGGTGTCGACGCTCACCCCGTTCGTCCGGATCATCCGGTCCTGGCGGTGCACGGCCGGCGCACCGTCGTCGGCGACGGCGGCCCAGGTACCGGCGCCCACGAGCACGGCGAGCGCGGCGACGGCTGCGGCCCACCGGCCACGCGTCCGGGGCAGCCGGCGGCGCCACCGGGAAGTCGGTTTCTCCATGACTCGACCCTAGACGGAGCGTCCGGCACCCCGAGGTGCCCCCGGGGTGAGGTGCCCGGCATCCCTGGGAGGTACGACAGCCCCTTCCCGTACTCCGTATGCGGTATGCCGACGCCATGAAAGGCACACAAGGGACATCCACTCCTGCGGGAGTGGGCGGCCGCCTCCTGCCGGCGACGGCCGTCCGGCGCCGCCCGCCACGGAAAGGGGTCGCGGCACGGGGCGAGGCCCTGGCACGCTGCTGCGTATGGATCACCCCGAAGTCCTTCTCATCGGTGGCCGGGCGGGCGCCGGCAAGACGACGGTGGGCTGGGAGGTCTCCGACCGGCTCCGGGCCACGGGGACGGCACACGCGATCGTCGAGGGCGACTACCTGGGCCAGGTCCACCCCGCCCCGGCCGGGGACCCGCACCGCTCCTCGGTCACGGAGGCCAATCTGACGGCGGTGTGGCGGAACTACGCGGGACTGGGCTACCGGCGCCTGATCTACACGAACACGGTGAGCGTGCTGTCGGACGCGGCGCCGATGTTCGAGCGGGCTCTCGGGCCCGGCGTACGGATCGTCCGGGTCCTGCTCACCGCGACGGATGCCACGGCCCTCGAACGGCTCTCGGCCCGGGAGATCGGCACCTCCCTGGACCGTGAGGTGGCCGGCAGTGCCCGCAAGGCGCGCCTGCTGGACGCCCAGGCTCCGCCGGACACCCGCAGGGTGGTGACGGACGGGCGGACGGTCGCGGAGATCGCCGCCGAGGTCCTGGCTCTCACGGGCTGGCAGGGACGGGGGCGTTGAGGCCCGCGAGGGGCTGCTCGTCCGGCAGGAGCGCGGTCGCGCGGTCCAGGTCTCCTGCCCGGACCAGCCCGTGGATCTCCCGGGCGAGCGGCGTGACATCGCGGACGGAGACGAGCCACTCGTCCGCGTACCGCCGCGCCGCCTCGCCACTCAGCCCCAGCTGGAGGGAACGGTGGGGCAGCGGGTTGAGGCGCAGATCGCGTTCGGGGTCCCACTGCACCCGTGCGGCGCTGCGGCGCAGGCTTCGCTGCCAGGTGGCGTGGTCGGGGTGCACTCCCCGTACGTAGTGCGAGAGTTCGGCGTTCTCCAGCGCCCACGCGAAGCCGTCGCGGGTGATCTCGACGGCGAGCACGGTCTCCTGCCCCTCCTTCGTGCCCCAGCCGCAGCGATACATCATCCACAGGAAGCTCGGCTTGATCCAGGTCATGCGGTCGCGCTTCCAGGCGGCGGGGAACCGTCCGTCGCGGGCCGCCGGGAGACCGATGGCGGGCGGGTACGCCTGGTAGACGGTGAGCGTCGTGGCCGTGTGCAGGGCGCGGATCTCGTGGTGCGGTGCGGTCATGGCATCCAGGATGGGCCGGGTGACGCGCCCGTGGCCACGGCTTTTCCCGGCTACGGGCGCCGTTCGAGGACCGGGCGCAGTCCCGGCCAGCGGTGTGCGGCGGCGCGTCGCAGTTCCGCCGCCAAGCCTGTGAGGGCGCGCAGCCCGGGCTGCGCCGGGGCCATGGCGGCGACCACTGCGAGCCGGTGGACGAGCCGCCTGCGGGCGGTTGCTGTGCCCCACTCCCAGTCCTCGTCCGGGAGACGTGCCAGGTGGTCGGCGGTGCCGCGGTGGGCGCGCTGGACCAGGGCGTCGCCGCGGATCAGCCAGCCCGCGCAGGCGTCGGCGAGTCCGGTGTCCGGGAGCAGGGTGCCGGTCGCGGCGAGCCAGGCCGAGCGATAGGCGGCCTCCGCGCGTGCCAGCAGGGGTGCGGAGGCTCGTGTGACGCACCAGCAGCTCGGGAACCCGATGCGGAGGTAGGCGAGTTCCATCAGTCCGCTGCCGAGCGAGGCCTGCTCGAAGTCGATGAACCTGACACCCTCGGGGGTGTGCAGGTCGTTGCCCGGGCACGGGTCGCCGTGGAGCAGCGCGGTCCCCTCCGCCCCGCCCAGGCGCTCCACCAGGGCGTGCAGCTCGTCCTCTGCGCCCGGCGCAGCGTGGACCCCGAGGGTCTCTGCCAGGGTGAGGAAGGACGCGACGTCGGCCGGGGTGGGGCCCTGCCAGCGTGGCAGGGCTCCCGCGTCGCCGGGAACCGCGGTGGAGTGCAGCCGGGCGAGGGCCGCCGCGTAGCCGACGATCCAGTCGGCGGCGGGACGCCGGTGGTCGAGGTGTTCGAGGACGAGCACCCGCTCGTCGGGGTCGGTGCCGAGCAGCCTGGGCACGACGGGTGCTCCGGGGGCCCTGGCCGCGATGCGCAGGGCGGCCACCTCGCGCTCGTACCGCTCGTCGGCCTCGGGGCCCGCCACCAGCTGCTTCAGTACCGCCGGCCCCGCGGCCAGCTCGATGCGCCAGACGCGGGAGCGGGGGCTGCTCGCCAGCTCGGCCGGATGCGCGGGTGGCCCCAGTCGCTCGCTGAGAATTGTGCCGAACGGAAGCCGCGACGCCGTCACCATGCCTCAGTCTCGCACCCGGGACCGCCGGCGCCCCCGCCTCCGGGAGGCGGGGGCGGGGGAAGGCCGGACGGGCCTCAGTGGTTGCGGGGGAATCCCAGGTCGACGCCTGACGGGGCGTCGGCCGGGTCCGGCCAGCGGGTGGTGACGACCTTGCCCCGGGTGTAGAAGTGCACGCCGTCGTTGCCGTAGACGTGGTGGTCGCCGAAGAGCGAGTCCTTCCAGCCGCCGAAGGAGTGGTAGCCGACCGGCACCGGGATCGGGACGTTGACGCCGACCATGCCGGCCTCGATCTCCAGCTGGAACCGGCGGGCGGCACCGCCGTCGCGGGTGAAGATCGCGGTGCCGTTGCCGAACGGCGAGGCGTTCATGAGGGCGACGCCGTCCTCGTAGGTGTCGACGCGCAGGACGCACAGGACGGGTCCGAAGATCTCGTCCCGGTAGGCGTCGGAGTCCGTGGAGACGTGGTCGAGGAGGGAGAGGCCGATCCAGTGGCCGTCCTCGAAGCCCTCCACCGTGTGGCCCGTGCCGTCCAGGACGACGTCGGCCCCCTGGGCGGCGGCGCCGGTGACGTAGGAGGCGACCTTGTCCCGGTGGGCGGCGGTGATGAGCGGGCCCATCTCGGATGCGGGGTCGGTGCCGGGGCCGATCGTGATCTTCTCGGCGCGTTCCTTGATCCGGGCCACGAGTTCGTCGCCGATCGCGCCGACGGCGACGACGGCCGAGATGGCCATGCAGCGCTCCCCGGCGCTGCCGTAGGCGGCGGAGACGGCGGCGTCGGCCGCCGCGTCCAGGTCGGCGTCCGGGAGGACCAGCATGTGGTTCTTCGCGCCGCCCAGCGCCTGGACGCGCTTGCCGTTGGCGGAGGCCGTCGCGTGGATGTGGCGGGCGATCGGGGTGGAGCCGACGAAGGAGACGGCGGCGACGTCGGGGTGGGCGAGGAGGGCGTCGACGGCCACCCGGTCGCCGTGCAGGACGTTCAGCACACCGTCGGGCAGGCCGGCCTCACCCGCCAGTTCGGCCAGCAGGTTGGCGGCGGACGGGTCCTTCTCGCTGGGCTTGAGCACGAAGGTGTTGCCGCAGGCGATGGCCAGCGGGAACATCCACATCGGCACCATGGCCGGGAAGTTGAACGGCGTGATGCCCGCGACGACGCCGATCGGCTGGCGGATCGAGGACACGTCGACCCGGCTGGAGACCTGGGTGGACAGCTCGCCCTTGAGCTGGGTGGTGATCCCGCAGGCCAGCTCGACGATCTCCAGACCGCGGGCGACCTCGCCGAGCGCGTCGGAGTGCACCTTGCCGTGCTCGGCGGTGATGAGCGCGGCGATCTCGTCGCGGTGGGCGTCCAGCAGGGCCCGGTAGCGGAAGAGGACGGCGGTGCGGGCGGAGAGCGAGGTGGTGCCCCACGTCGCGTACGCGCTCTTCGCGGCGGCGACCGCGGCGTCGGTCTCCTCCACCGAGGCGAGCGCGACCTGGGTGGTGACGGCGCCGGTCGCCGGGTCGGTGACCGGGCCGTAGGTGCCCGACGTGCCCTCGACGGTCTTGCCACCGATCCAGTGGTTGACGGTCTTCATGACGGGGTCTCCTTCACAGGTGGCGGCGTCGGGCTGCGATCTGCCGGTCGTACTCTTCACGCGCCTCGGCCGCCGACGGGCGGGTCGCGGTCTCGGCTACGGGAACATCCCACCACGCCTGTGCCGGAGGGGGCCCCGACACTGTGTCTGCCGTTTCGGTCTCCACGTAGACACAAGTGGGGCGGTCCGCGCCGCGTGCCTCGGTGAGGGCCGCGCGCAGGTCGGCCACGGACTTCGCCCGCAGCACCCGCATGCCGAGGGAGGCCGCGTTGGCCGCGAGGTCGAGGGGGAGCGGGAAGCCGGTGTAGCCGCCGTCGCCGTCCCGGTAGCGGTAGGCCGTGCCGAAGCGTTCGGCGCCGACGGACTCGGAGAGACCCCCGATGGACGCGTATCCGTGGTTCTGCAGGATGACGAGCTTGATGGGCAGGCTCTCCTGCACGGCGGTGACGATCTCGGTGGGATTCATCAGGTACGTGCCGTCGCCGACGAGGGCCCAGACGGGCCGGCCGGGCGCGGCGAGCTGGACGCCGATGGCGGCCGGGATCTCGTAGCCCATGCAGGAGTAGCCGTACTCGACGTGGTACTGGCGCGGGGAGCGGGTCCGCCACAGTTTGTGGAGGTCGCCGGGGAGGGAGCCGGCCGCGTTGATCAGGATGTCGTCCTCGGTGACGAGTGCGTCGAGCAGGCCGAGCACCTGGGCCTGCGTGGGGCGGGCGTCCGGATCGGGGGTCGCGAATGCGGCGTCCACGCGCCGCTCCCAGCGGTCCTTGGCGGCGGCGTACTCGCTCTCGTAGCCGGCGTCGACGCGGTGACCGCGTTCGTGCAGGGCGGCGCCGAGTGCTTCGAGGCCGGTTCGTGCGTCCGCGACGAGCGGGAGGGCGGCGAGCTTGTGTGCGTCGAAGCCGGTGACGTTGAGGTTGAGGAAGCGGACCGCCGGGCCGGCGAAGAGGGTGGAGGAGGCGGTGGTGAAGTCGGTGTAGCGGGTGCCGACCCCGATGACGAGGTCCGCTTCCCGAGCCAGTGCGTCGGCCGTCGCCGTGCCGGTGTGGCCGATGCCGCCGACGTCGGCGGGGTGGTCGTGACGCAGGGAGCCCTTGCCCGCCTGGGTGGAGGCGACGGGGATGCGGGTGGCGGCGGCGAAGGCGGCGAGGGTCTCCTCGGCGGCGCTGTGGTGGACGCCGCCGCCCGCGACGATCAGGGGCCGGCGGGCGCTGCGCACCGCCCGTACCGCCTGCTCCAGCTCGTACGGGTCGGGGGCGGGCCGCCGTACGTGCCAGACGCGTTCGGCGAAGAACTCGGCCGGCCAGTCGTACGCCTCCGCCTGGACGTCCTGGGGCAGCGCGAGCGTGACGGCGCCCGTGCCTGCCGGGTCGGCGAGGGTCCGCATCGCCTGCAGGGCCGCCGGGATCAGCGCCTCGGGACGGGTGACGCGGTCGAAGTAGCGGGAGACGGGGCGCAGGCAGTCGTTGACGGACACGTCGCCCGCGTACGGCACCTCGAGCTGCTGGAGCACCGGATCGGCGGGGCGGGTGGCGAAGGTGTCACCGGGCAGCAGCAGGACGGGGAGGTGGTTGACGGTGGCGAGGGCCGCGCCGGTGACGAGGTTGGTGGCGCCGGGGCCGATGGAGGTGGTCACGGCCTGCGCGGAGAGCCGGCCGGACTGGCGGGCGTAGCCGACGGCCGCGTGCACCATGGCCTGTTCGTTGCGGCCCTGGAGGTAGGGCATCGCGGGCCCGGACTCGACGAGCGCCTGCCCGATGCCCGCGACGTTGCCGTGGCCGAAGATGCCCCAGGTGGCGGCGACGAGCCGCCGGCGCCGGCCGTCGCGCTCGGTGTACTGGCGGGCGAGGAAGGCGATCAGCGCCTGGGCGGTGGTCAGCCTGCGGGTGGCGGCGCGGGGCGTGGTCATCGGCCGGCCTCCCGGTCGTACAGCGGGAGGCGTGGGTCGACCGGTTCGGCCGGCCAGGTGTCACGGATCCAGCGGTGGCCGGGGTGGTCGCGGATCAGCCACTCGCGGTGCTCGCCCGGGCCGGCCATCACGTTCAGGTAGTACAGGGTGCGGCCGGGCGGGGCTACGGACGGGCCGTGCCAGCCGTCGGGGATCAGGACGGCGTCCCCGGTGGCGACCTCCGCGAGGACGTCCGTGCCGCCCGGGCGGGACGGGGACACCCGGTGGTAGCCGAGGCCGTCGCCCTCGACCTCGAAGTAGTAGATCTCCTCGAGTTCGGACTCGACGCCGGGTTCGTGCTCGTCGTGCTTGTGCGGCGGGTACGAGGACCAGTTGCCGCCCGGGGTGAGGACTTCCACGGCGATGAGCCGGTCGCACGCGAACGTGTCCGCGGCGGCGAAGTTGTTGACCTGCCGGGAGCAGGAGCCGGCGCCCCTGAGCTCGACCGGTACCTCCGGCGCGGGGCCGTAGCGAGCGGGGAGTCGTCGCTCGCACTTCGCTCCTGCCAGGGCGAAGCGGCCTCCTGCGCCGGAGGCGATCTGTGCGCGGGCATCACGCGGCAGATAGGCGAAATCGGTCACTGCGCCGAACACACTGTCCCTGCCCCGCAAGGCAAAGATCTCACCTGCCACCCGCACCGTACAGCCGCCGGTCAACGGCAGAACGATCCATTCGCTCTCCCCGGTGACCAGCGTGTGAACACCGCCCGGCGCGAGCTCCAGGACCCGCAGGCTCGACCGGTCCCAGCCGGCCGTGTCCGGGCCGATGTCCAGGGCGTACGGGCCGTTCGCCGTGTCCCCGGCCCGGAGGTGGTACCGCTGCTGCTCGCTGCGCGTCGTCATGGCCGCATCCCTACCCCGCTCGCCCCGCAGGTGCTCACTCACAGAAGCCCCACCGCCGTGTCCACCGCCCCCGCCACGTCCCCGTCGGCCGGGTAGAGCAGCGAGCGGCCGACGACCAGGCCCTGGACGGTCGGCAGTCGCAGCGCCCCGCGCCACTTCTCGTACGCCCCGTCCAGATCGCCCTTGACCTCGCCGCCCAGCAGGACGGCGGGCAGGGTCGAGGCCCGCAGCACCCGTTCCATGTCGTCGGGGTCCTCCGTGACCGGGACCTTCAGCCAGGTGTACGCGGATGTGCCGCCCAGCCCCGAGGCGATGGCGATGGACGTCGTGACGGCGGCGGCTCCCAGGTCGGTGCCGAGGCCGTCGCCCGTGCGGTGGCAGAGGAACGGCTCGATGAAGACGGGCAGCCGGTGGGCGGCCATCGCGTTCACGGTGCGGGCGGCGGTGTGCAGGGTGTCCAGGGAGGCGGGATCACCGTGGTCGATCCTCAGCAGCAGCTTGCCCGCGTCGAAGTTCTGCCGGGCCAGGTCCTCTGGGCGGTGGCCGGTGAAGCGGTCGTCGAGCTCGAAGGCGGCTCCGGCGAGTCCGCCGCGGTTCATCGAGCCGATGACGACCTTGTCCTCCAGGGCGCCGAGGAGCAGCAGGTCCTCCAGGACGTCGGCGGCCGCCAGCACTCCGTCGACACCGGGGCGGGACAGGGCGAGACAGAGGCGTTCCAGCAGCTCGAAGCGGTCCGCCATGGCCATCTCGTCGTCGCCGACGGCGAGGGCGCCACGGGCCGGGTGGTCCGCGGCGATGATCATCAGGCGTCCGGTGGGGCCGAGGAGGGGGCGCCTGCGCCGGGAGGCGGCGGCCTCGGCCACCGCCTCGGGGCGGTGCGCCCGGAGGCGGACGAGATCGGCGACGCCGGCCGCGGCGGGCGGGGTCACGGGGCGGCTCCGGTGGCCTCCGGTGCCGGGGCCGCCGTGACGGCACCGGCGTGCAGGGCCTGTTCGACCTCGTGCGGGAACGGCATGGCGGACGAGCAGGCGAGGCGGGACGCGACGATGGCGCCCGCGGCGTTGGCGTACCGCATGATGCGTGCGGTGTCCCAGCCGGCGAGCAGCCCGTGGCAGAGGGCGCCGCCGAACGCGTCCCCGGCCCCCAGCCCGTTGACGACGTCCACGGGGAGGGGCGGGACGTCGGAGCTCGTGCCGTCGCGGTGGACGGCGAGCACGCCCGCCGGACCCCGTTTGACGACGGCGAGCTCGACCCCGGCGGCCAGCAGGGCGCGGGCGGCGGCGTGCGGGTCGCGTTCCCCGGTGGCGATCTCGCACTCGTCGACGTTCCCCACGGCGACCGTGGCGTGGGCGAGCGCTTCGCGGTACCGAGCGGGGGCGACGGAGCCGTGGTCCCCCTCGTCCCAGAACATGGGGCGCCAGTCGAGGTCGAAGACCGTGGCGCGCCCGGGCTCCGCCGTCCGCGCCGCGTCGCGTGCGCGGAGCGCGGCGAGGGTCGCGGAGCGGCTGGGTTCCGCACACAGTCCGGTGCCGGTCATCCAGAAGACCCGGGCGGCCCGCACCGCGTCCAGGTCCAGCTCCCCGGCATGGATCTCCAGGTCGGGCGCCTTGGGCTGCCGGTAGAAGTAGAGCGGGAAGTCGTCCGGGGGGAAGATCTCGCAGAAGGTGACGGGTGTGGGGGACCGCTCCACGGCGCTCACCCAGCGGGCGTCCACACCGAAGGCGCCCAGCTCCTGGCGGAGGTAGTCGCCGAAGGGGTCCCGGCCCGTCCGGGTGATCACGGCCGAGCGCCGCCCCAGCCGTGCGGCGGCCACCGCCACGTTGGACGGCGAGCCGCCGAGGAACTTGCCGAAGGTCTCGACCCGGGCCAGCGGTACGCCGGTCTGCAGCGGGTAGATGTCGACCCCGATCCGCCCCATGGTGATCACGTCGTACGGCTCAGGCATGCGCATCCCTTCGGTCCGCGTTTCGGCCGCGGCCGGACGGCTGGTCCCAGGTCTAGCCCTCGCCCCGCACCGTGTCAACACTTTGTCCGGACATTCGGACGAACTCTTGACACTCCATTTCCGGCCCTGAAAGGTGGGCGATATGACCTCCTCCGTACCCTCTCCGGCCCGCATCCGCATCGGCTCGGCACCCGATTCCTGGGGGGTGTGGTTCCCCGACGACCCGCAGCAGGTGCCCTGGGAGCGCTTCCTCGACGAGGTCTCCGAGGCGGGCTACCGGTGGATCGAGCTCGGCCCGTACGGCTACCTGCCGACCGACCCCGTCCGGCTCGCGGACGAGACCGCCCGCCGTGGCCTCACCGTCTCCGCGGGCACCGTCTTCACCGGATTGCACCACGGCCCGGACGTCTGGGACCGCACCTGGGAGCATGTCGCCGGTATCGCCGCGCTCACCCGCGCGATGGGTGCCGAACACCTGGTGGTCATCCCGTCGTTCTGGCGGGACGACAGGACGGGCGCGGTCCTGGAGGACCGCACGCTCACGCCGGCGCAATGGCGCGACCTGACCGCGCAGACGGAGCGGCTGGGACATGAGGTGCGGGAGAGGTACGGGCTGCGGATCGTCGTGCACCCGCACGCCGACACGCACATCGACGGCGAGGAGAACGTCAGCCGCTTCCTCGACGCGACCGACCCCGATCTGGTCTCCCTCTGCCTCGACACCGGCCACTACGCGTACTGCGGCGGGGACAGCGTGAAGCTCATCGAGACGTACGGCGAACGCATCGGCTATCTGCACCTCAAGCAGGTCGATCCGGTGATCCTGGCCGATGTCGTCGCGAACGAGGTGCCGTTCGGCCAGGCGGTCGCCCGTGGCGTGATGTGCGAGCCGCCGGGCGGCGTGCCCGCGCTGGAGCCGGTGCTGGCCGCCGCGCGCGCTCTGGGCACCGATCTGTTCGCCGTCGTCGAGCAGGACATGTACCCGTGCCCACCGGACAAGCCGCTGCCCATCGCCCGGCGCACCCGCGAGTTCCTCCGCATCTGCGGTCCCGCGCGGCCCGCCGCCTGACCACGCCCGGTCCCGCGCGGCCCGCCGCCTGACCACGCCCGGTCCCGCGCGGCCAGCAGCCTGACCACGCCCGCCTCTTCCGTCCCACCCGGCCGGTCCGTGTCGGCGGTCACCTCCGCGTCACGTATGTACGTGTTCCACCGGGTTCGTGTCACAGCCTCGCGACACCCCCTGCCCCGCCCGCGATCCCGTCGTTCACGTCAACGGAGAAGCGCGGCACACGCGGCTCACGGAGGTACGGAGAGGTGTCACCCATGACGGACAGAAGGCTCTGGTCGTACCAGGACATTGCCGCACACCTGCAGGTCCGGCCCGACACCGTCCGCTCGTACCGCAAGCACGGGCTGCTCCCCCCGCCGGACGACGTCCGGCACGGGAAGCCGTACTGGTACGTGGCCACCGTGCTCGCCTGGATCGCGTCCCGGCCCAGCAACCGGGGCCGTCGAGGGACCTAGGTCACCTGCGCGGGTTCGATGATCGTCACTCCCGCCGCCGGAGCCGCACCCATCGCGGCGAGCGCGGCCGGGGCGGCGTCCAGGGTGATGGTGGAGGTGACCAGGAGATCGGGGCGCAGGGTGCCGGCCCGCACCATGTCCATCATCGGCGGGTAGTCGTGCGCGGCCATGCCGTGGCTGCCGAGGATCTCCAGCTCCAGGCCGATCACCCGCCCCATGGGCACCAGGGGGTCACCGGCCGCCGGCGGGAGCAGCCCGACCTGCACATGGCGGCCCTGCCTGCGCAGGCTCCGCACCGATGCGGCACAGGTGACGGGAGAGCCCAGCGCGTCGAGCGACAGATGCGCACCGCCACCGGTCAGTTCCCGCACCGCCTCGTCCGCGCCGCCCGGGTACGCCGAGGCGTCCACGCAGGCGGCGGCGCCGAACGCCCGGGCCAGTTCGAGGGCGTGCGGCGAGACGTCGACGGCCACGACCCGGGCCCCGCAGGCCACCGCGATCATCACGGCCGACAGTCCGGCCCCGCCGCAGCCGTGCACGGCGACCCACTCCCCAGGCGCGACCCGCCCCTGGCCGGTGACGGCCCGGAAAGCGGTGGCGAAGCGGCATCCGAGTCCGGCCGCCGTGGCGAACGACAGTTCCTCGGGGACCGCCACCAGATTGACGTCGGCCTGTTCCAGGGCCACGAACTCGGCGAAGGATCCCCAGTGCGTGAAGCCGGGCTGGGTCTGCCGTTCACAGACCTGCTGGGCACCCGCCGCACAGGCGGCGCACCGGCCGCAGGCGCAGACGAACGGCACGGTGACCCGGTCTCCCGGGCGCCAGTTGTGCACGCCGGGCCCCACCTCCTCGATCACGCCCGCCAGTTCGTGGCCGGGCACGTGCGGAAGGACGATGTCCGGGTCGTGGCCCATCCAGCCGTGCCAGTCGCTGCGGCACAGCCCGGTGGCCCCGACCCGGACCACTGCGCCTGCGGTGGGCGGCTCGGGATCGGGCAGGTCCCGCACCCGTGGCTCCTGCCCGAACTCCTCGAACACGACTGCCCGCATCTGCCCGCCTCCCGTGGACCCGTTCTCCGGTCCGGCGAATCTACGCCCGCGGCCGCGGTGTCCGGCGCCACCACCGCACACCGCGGCCGGGCCCTGCGGCGGCCGGGCCCGGCACTGCGGAGGGCCCGCGCGAGGGTGGCCGGTCCGCACACCGGTGGGGACTCGCCGCGCCCCACTCCCGCCAGGTACCCCCTAGGGGTATAGTATGAAGGGTGAGTGGCGCACCGGGCTTCCCCGTGCCCCCTCGTGTCACGTCCATGTGTGCCTGCGAAGAGGAGAACGTCATGACCGCCGAGACCCAGACCCAGACCCCCCAGACCGCCGGCTCCTGCTGCTCGTCCACCGGCTCCTGCCACGACGGGGCGGCCGACGTCCAGGCCGTCGGGGTGTCGACGGTGTACGAGGTGAAGGGCATGACCTGCGGCCACTGCGAAGGGGCCGTCTCCGAGGAGATCTCCGGCCTCGAAGGAGTCACTTCGGTGAAGGCCGAGGCCTCGACCGGACGGGTGACCGTGACCTCCACCGCGCCGCTGGCCGAGGACGCCGTACGCGCCGCCGTCGACGAGGCCGGTTACGAGCTCGTCGGCCTGGCCTGAGAGGACACCCGGCGCAACGGCCCGGCACCCGGGGGCCGCGCCACCCGCACATGTCCGCCGGGCCGCCCCCTCAGCGGGTACACGCGAGGGAACGACGGCCCGACCCGCGTCACCCAGGAGTGAGCACCATGCCCGGCACCACGGCGGCCGAGGTCCCGGCGGCGGAGACCTCCGAGACCGAGCTCACCATCGGCGGGATGACCTGCGCCTCGTGCGCGGCCCGCGTCGAGAAGAAGCTCAACCGGATGGACGGCGTCACCGCCACCGTCAACTACGCGACCGAGAGGGCCCGCGTCTCGTTCGGCGCGGGCACCGCGCTCGACGACCTGGTCGCCACGGTCGAGAAGACGGGCTACACCGCGCGCCCGGTCCGCCGGACGACCCCTCGGCCGCTCCGGCCGGACGGGGCGAGCGGGCTGCCGGGCCGTGCCGGCGGCGCCCCGGACCACGCGGAGACGGCCACGGACCGTGTCCCGGCGCGGGTGGACGCGGAGACGGCCACGGACCCCGTCCCGGAGCGGGCGGACGCGGGGACGGACGCCCCGGAGCGGGCGGACGCGGACGGCGCCCTGTCCGCGCTGCGCCGGCGCCTGCTGGTCTCGGTGACGCTCGCCGTGCCCGTCGTGCTCATGGCCATGGTTCCGGCCCTGCAGTTCGACAACTGGCAGTGGCTCTCCCTCACCCTCGCCGCCCCCGTCGTCGTCTGGGGTGGGCTGCCCTTCCACAGGGCCACCTGGACCAACCTGCGCCACGGTGCCGCGACGATGGACACCCTGGTGTCCGTAGGCACCCTCGCCGCCTTCGGCTGGTCGCTGTGGGCGCTGTTCCTGGGCAGCGCGGGCATGCCGGGCATGCGGCACGGGTTCGCGTTCACCGGGGCCCGCTCCGACCCCTCCTCCACCATCTATCTGGAAGTGGCGGCCGGAGTCGTCACCTTCATCCTCCTGGGCCGCTACCTGGAGGCGCGGGCGAAGCGGACGGCGGGGTCGGCCCTGCGCGCCCTGCTGCACCTGGGCGCGAAGGACGTCGCGGTCCTGCGCCCCGGCCCGGACGGCAGGGAGACCGAGGTGCGGATTCCGGTCGGCGACCTCGTCGTCGGTGACCGCTTCGTCGTGCGGCCGGGCGAGAAGATCGCCACGGACGGCACGGTCCTGGAGGGGTCCTCCGCCGTCGACGCCTCCATGCTCACCGGTGAGTCCGTACCCGTGGACACCACCACCGGAGACCCGGTCACCGGGGCCACCCTCAACACGTCGGGCCGTCTGGTCGTCGAGGCCACCCGCGTCGGCGGCGACACGCAGCTGGCCCGGATGGCGGAGCTCGTCGAGAACGCGCAGAACGGGAAGGCCGCGGCCCAGCGCCTCGCGGACCGGATCTCCGCGGTCTTCGTGCCCGTCGTCCTGCTCATCGCCCTGGCCACCCTGGTCGTGTGGCTGCTCGTCACCGACGACGTCACGGCCTCGTTCACCGCCGCGGTGGCCGTCCTGATCATCGCCTGCCCCTGCGCCCTGGGACTCGCCACCCCCACCGCGCTCATGGTGGGCACCGGACGCGGCGCCCAGCTCGGCATCCTCATCAAGGGGCCCGAGGTGCTGGAGACGACCCGCGCGGCCGACACGATCCTCCTCGACAAGACCGGCACCGTCACCACCGGCCGCATGACCCTGGGACGCGTCCGCACCGTGTCCGGTACGACCGAGGCCGACGTCCTCCGCCTCGCGGGCGCACTCGAACACGCATCCGAGCACCCCGTCGCCCGGGCCGTGGCCACCGGGGCCGCCGCCCGCACGCCGGCGGGCCTCCCCTCCCCCACGGCCTTCACCAACGTCCCCGGACTGGGCGTCCGGGGCACCGTGGAGGGGCACGAGGTCCTGGCCGGCCGTCCGAAGCTGCTCGCGGACGCGGGGATCGCACTCCCGCCCGCCCTGGCCGGCGCCATGACGGACGCGGCGCGCCAGGGCCGGACAGCACTCGTCGTCGCCTGGGACGGCGAGGCACGTGGAGTGCTGGAGGTCGCCGACGCGGTGAAGGAGACCAGCGCCGCCGCCGTCGCGGAGCTGCGGGCGCTGGGCCTGAGGCCCATCCTGCTGACCGGCGACAACCGAGCGGTGGCCGACGCGGTGGCCGAGGCCGTGGGGATCGACGAGGTCTACGCGGAGGTCATGCCCGAGGACAAGGTGGACGTCGTCCGCCGCCTCCAGGCCGAGGGGCGTTCCGTGGCCATGGTCGGCGACGGCGTCAACGACGCGGCGGCCCTTGCGGCCGCCGACCTGGGCCTTTCCATGGGCACCGGCACGGATGCGGCGATCGAGGCGGGCGACCTCACGCTGGTTCGTGGAGATCTCAAGGTGGCGGCTGACGCCATCCGGCTGTCGAGGCGTACTCTGTCGACCATCAGAAGCAACCTCTTCTGGGCCTTCGGCTACAACGTGGCCGCACTGCCTCTTGCTGCGTTCGGGCTGCTCAGTCCCATGATCGCGGGTGCGGCCATGGCGTTTTCGTCGGTGTTCGTCGTGACGAACAGTCTGCGGTTGCGCTCCTTCACATGATGTACACAAAGAGACTTAGATCACACCGATTCGAGGGTAACCATCTGATGGGTTGGTGAGTCTAAGAGTGCGATGCCAAGGATGTCTTGGGGGACGTCCGACGGAGTGTCTTGGGGGACGCTTCGGGCAAGTGTTGGCCGGGGCACGTGCACCGGGGAGCTTTGAGCGGCCCTCCCGTGCGTACGTACCCCGGCAAGCCCGCACAGCAGGACCGAACTGAACAGGCACCACCGCAAGGACAACGGGAGCCACGGCTCCCGGCAGACGCCCGGCCGGATCCCGTGGGGGGAATCCGCTCCGGGATATGGGAAACGCCCTGTCCGTCGACCCGTGGGGGGATCGGCGGCGGGGCGTTTCTCGCGTTCCGGACACACACGGCCGGGACCATCACGCCTCCGGCCGGACCATCACGCCTCCGCCGGGACCGTCACGCCTCCGGAACGCCGAATCGCCCCGGACACCGCACCCTGGGACACAGGGGCGGCACGCGGGGCGAAGGCAGCCGGCCGGGAAGGCCGGGGAACCACGGTTCTACGCGACCGGGCTTCAGCGGCTCTCGGCCGGGACGAAGTCGCGCAGGACCTCGCCGGTGTAGATCTGGCGCGGGCGGCCGATGCGGGATCCCGGCTCCTTGATCATCTCGTGCCACTGGGCGATCCAGCCGGGGAGCCGGCCGAGCGCGAACAGCACGGTGAACATCTCGGTCGGGAAGCCCATGGCGCGGTAGATCAGGCCCGTGTAGAAGTCCACGTTGGGGTAGAGGTTGCGCGAGACGAAGTACTCGTCCGAAAGCGCGTGCTCCTCGAGCTTGAGCGCGATGTCGAGCAGCTCGTCGGACTTGCCCAGCGAGGACAGCACGTCGTGGGCGGCAGCCTTGATGATCTTGGCGCGCGGGTCGAAGGACTTGTACACCCGGTGGCCGAAGCCCATCAGGCGGACGCCGTCCTCCTTGTTCTTCACCTTCTGGATGAAGGAGTCCACGTCGCCGCCGTTGGCCTGGATGCCCTCGAGCATCTCCAGCACCGACTGGTTGGCGCCGCCGTGCAGCGGGCCCCACAGCGCCGAGATGCCGGCGGAGATCGAGGCGAACATGTTGGCCTGCGAGGAGCCGACCAGACGCACGGTGGAGGTGGAGCAGTTCTGCTCGTGGTCCGCGTGCAGGATGAGCAGCTTCTCGAGCGCCGCGACGACGACCGGGTCCGGCACGTACTCCTGGGCGGGGACCGAGAAGGTCATGCGCAGGAAGTTCTCGACGTAGCCGAGGTCGTTGCGCGGGTAGACGAACGGGTGACCGATCGACTTCTTGTACGCGTACGCGGCGATCGTCGGGAGCTTGGCCAGCAGACGGATCGTCGAGAGGTGGCGCTGCTCCTCGTCGAACGGGTTGTGGCTGTCCTGGTAGAAGGTGGACAGCGCGCTGACGACCGAGGAGAGCATGGCCATCGGGTGGGCGTCGCGCGGGAAGCCGTCGAAGAAACGCTTGACGTCCTCGTGCAGCAGCGTGTGCTGGGTGATCTCGTTCTTGAAGGCCGACAGCTCGTCGACCTTGGGAAGGTCACCGTTGATCAGCGTGTAGGCGACCTCGAGGAACGTCGAGCTCTCGGCGAGCTGCTCGATCGGGTAGCCGCGGTACCGCAGGATGCCCTGCTCGCCGTCGAGGTAGGTGATGGCGGATTTATACGCGGCTGTGTTGCCGTATCCGCTGTCCAGCGTGACCAGGCCCGTATTGGCCCGGAGCTTCCCGATGTCGAAGCCCTTGTCGCCGACGGTGCTGTCGATCACCGGGTAGGTGTACTCGTCATCGCCGTACCGCAGTACTACAGAGTTGTCGCTCTCGCTCACGTCATCCCTCACCGACGTAGTGCCTCTTCTTCGAGGTGCCCTGACTGTCTCCACCCTCCCCCATTTGGCTCAGGAGAGTGCACTCGGGGTCGTCCATTGGACCTACTGGCGGCACTGAGTGCCGTCAACTTACTCATCCTGCCCCCTGCTTTCCGGTTCCGGAAGGGCTCAGTGATGTTTCCCACCGTTTTGATCGATCATTTTTCGGCAGAGTCTTCCACCGGCCCTCCGCGCAGCCGGAAATCCAGCGCCGTACAGCGTCTGCCTGCGGAAACCGTGCGGACCGCCTGGCCGATGGCCTTGCGTGAGCCGACGAGCACGACGAGTTTCTTCGCCCTGGTCACGGCCGTGTAGAGCAGGTTCCGCTGGAGCATCATCCAGGCGCTGGTGGTGACGGGGATGACGACGGCCGGGTACTCGCTGCCCTGGGAGCGGTGGATCGTCATCGCGTACGCGTGGGCCAGCTCGTCCAGCTCGTCGAAGTCGTAGCCGATCTCCTCGTCCTCGTCCGTGCGGACCGTCAGTGTCTGCTCGTCCGCGTCGAGGGCGGTGACGACGCCGACCGTGCCGTTGAAGACGCCGTTCTCCCCCTTCTCGTAGTTGTTGCGGATCTGGGTGACCTTGTCGCCGACACGGAAGACCCGGCCGCCGAACCGCTTCTCCGGCACCTCGGGACGCCCGGGGGTGATGGCCTGCTGGAGCAGGCCGTTGAGGTGACCCGCGCCTGCCGGGCCCCGGTGCATCGGTGCGAGGACCTGCACGTCACGGCGTGCGTCCAGTCCGAACTTCGCGGGGATGCGGCGGGCGGCGACGTCCACGGCGAGCACCCCGGCGTCCTCGGTCTCGTCCTCCACGAAGAGGAAGAAGTCGCTCAGCCCCTGGGTCAGCGGCGGCAACCCGGAGTTGATGCGGTGGGCGTTGGTGACGACGCCGGACTGCTGGGCCTGCCGGAAGATCGTCGTCAGCCGGACCGCCGGAACGGGGCCGCCGTCGGCGAGCAGGTCCCTCAGCACCTCCCCGGCACCGACCGAGGGGAGCTGGTCCACATCGCCGACCAGCAGGAGGTGGGCACCGGGTGCCACCGCCTTGACGAGCTTGTTGGCGAGCAGCAGGTCGAGCATCGACGCCTCGTCCACGACGACGAGGTCGGCGTCCAGCGGCCGGTCCCGGTCGTACGCCGCGTCCCCGCCCGGTTTCAGCTCCAGCAGCCGGTGCACGGTGGTCGCCTCGGCGCCGGTCAGCTCCGAGAGCCGCTTCGCGGCCCGGCCGGTGGGCGCCGCCAGCACCACCTTCGCGTTCTTGGCGCGGGCCAGCTCGACGACGGACCGCACGGTGAACGACTTGCCGCAGCCGGGGCCGCCGGTCAGGACGGCGACCTTCCGGCTGAGCGCGAGCCGGACGGCGGCCTCCTGCTCGGGCGCCAGCTTCGCCCCCGTGCGCCGCGCGAGCCAGCCCAGCGCCTTGTCCCAGTCGACGTCCTGGAAGGCGGGCATCCGGTCCTCCGGCGTCCGCAGGAGGCGCTGTACCTGGGCGGCCAGGGAGATCTCGGCCCGGTGGAAGGGCACCAGGTACACGGCGGTGACGGGCTGCCCGTCCTCCGGGCCCGGCACCTTCTCCCGTACGACGCCCTCGGGGTCCTCGGCGAGCTCGGCCAGGCACTCGATGACGAGCCCCGTGTCCACCTGGAGCAGCTTCACCCCGTCCGCGATCAGCCGTTCCTCGGGCAGGAAGCAGTGCCCCTGGTCGGTGGACTGCGAAAGGGCGTACTGCAGCCCGGCCTTGACCCGTTCGGGGCTGTCGTGCGGGATGCCGACGGCTTGGGCGATGCGGTCGGCGGTGAGGAAACCGATGCCCCAGACGTCGGCGGCCAGCCGGTAGGGCTGGTTCTTCACGACGGAGATCGAGGCGTCGCCGTACTTCTTGTAGATACGGACGGCGATGGAGGTCGAGACACCGACGCTCTGCAGGAAGACCATCACCTCCTTGATCGCCTTCTGCTCCTCCCAGGCCGCGGCGATCATCTTCGTCCGCTTCGGCCCGAGGCCGGGCACCTCGACCAGCCGCTCGGGCTGCTGTTCGATGATGTCCAGGGTGTCGACGCCGAAGTGCGTGGTGATGCGGTCGGCCATGACCGGTCCGATGCCCTTGATCAGGCCGGAGCCGAGGTAGCGGCGGATGCCCTGGATGGTGGCGGGGAGGATCGTCGTGTAGTTCTCGACGGTGAACTGTTTGCCGAACTGTGGATGGGAGCCCCAACGGCCCTCCATCCGCAGCGACTCGCCCGGCTGCGCACCGAGCAGTGAGCCGACGACGGTGAGCAGATCGCCCGCCCCGCGCCCGGTGTCGACGCGGGCTACGGTGTACCCGTTCTCCTCGTTGGCGTAGGTGATGCGCTCCAGGACGCCCTCGAGCACGGCCATGTTGGACATGGGGTCGACGGTATCGGGCGGGTACGACAGCGCGGAGCCGCACCCGCGTGCTCACCGGCACCACGGCTGCGGAGGCGGGACGGGCCACGGTGTCCGCCGAAGCCGGTGACACCCCGTCAGTGGCGGTTGGCATCATGATTTCATGAGCCACACCATCGAATACTCGACGGCCGACAAGGCCGATGTACTGGCCTACCTGGGCAGCAACGGCGACCTCACTCCCGATCAGCAGCGACGGCTCGGGAACATGCGCGAGGCCGCCACGGCGCACCAGGACGACCTGGACCGTCAAGGCGTCGACTGGGGCCTGTCCGTCCCCGACGCACTTGATCACCTCATAGCCGGGCGTACCGACTCGGACGCGGAGTGCGCGGGCAACGCCTACCACGCCGCTCTGCAGCACATCATCGACCGCAACGCCTCCGATCCTTACCACCTGGGCACCTATTCCAGGCCCTCGACGTTCTTCGGCCTGGTGGACGAGGAGATGCGCCGTCTGGGGGTGCCGGCCGACCTGCTGCCCCACGGCTACCTCTACGGTGGGCCGCCCGCCGGGTTCCCCGGCCTCCCTGGCCCGGTGGACGGCTATCCGGCCATCGGCCACCTGCCGCTCGCGAAGGCCAAGCCGGCCGCCGACGCCTACCGTGCCGTCCTGGACCGGATGGGCCCCGACTTCCGCCACGACGTCCAGCAGCTCATCGACAAGCTCGACTTCGAGCACGACGAGTGGGTGTCCGCCACGGAGGCTGTCTCCTGGTACACCCAGGACACCCTGTTCTTCAAGCTCACCTGAGCAGTCGGGGGCGGGGCCCGAAGTTCCGCAGAAAGGTGTCCGGGCCTGTCTCGGAACGGCCCCGTAAGGACCCTGCGAGGATGCGTGGAAGGTCGTGCGCCCTGTCCCGCCGCCCAGGGTGCCGACGCCTCGCGAAGTCGCGTTCAGGCGCCCCTCCAGCCCGCCGAGTGCTGGCACTGACCTGGGCTTCCTCCGTGTTCGAGCCTACCCTTCAGCTATCTCTGAAGGGGGTTACGGATGGACCGGAACGTACGCTCGGTGGACGACGTCATGAAGCTCATGGACCGCCTGTTCGCGCCGGAGGCCGACCGGTGGACCAGCCGGGCGGGCGCCTGGTGGGACGGGTTCTACGAGGACCGGTCGAAGCCTGTGCCGTTCTTCGTGGCCAAACCCGACGAGAGCCTCGCCTCCTGCCTCGACCGGGGCGCCGTCACGCCCGGCCGGGCCCTCGATCTCGGCTGCGGCCCGGGACGCAACGCGCTGTACCTCGCCTCGCGGGGCTTCGAGGTGGATGCCGTGGACCTGTCGCCCGGGGCCGTCGCCTGGGCCGAGGAGCGGGCAGCCGAGGCCGGGGCGGACATCCGCTTCCACTGCGGTGACGCCTTCGCCGAGGACGCACCTGCCGGGCCGTACGACCTGATCCACGACTCGGGCTGCTTCCACCACCTGCCGCCCCACCGTCGCGTCAGCTACCTCGAGTTGGTGGACCGCGCCCTCGTCCCGGGTGGACACCTCACGCTCACCTGCTTCGCCGCCGGGGCGATGGGATCGGAACTGCCCGACGCCGACCTCTACGGTGGTGCGGGGCTCCAGGGCGGCCTCGCCTACACGCCCGAGTCGTTGCGCTGGATCTTCTCCGGGATGGAGGTGGTCGAACTGCGGAGGATGCGGAAAGAGCCGGCGGACTCCCTCCGCTTCGGTGAGGACTTCCTGTGGACCGCGCTGTTCAGGAAGCCGGAAGGGTCCGGCCCCCTCAGTCGATGACGGCCGTGGCCTCGACCTCGGCCAGGTGCTCGGGGACGTCCGGTGCGGCGACGCCCAGCAGCGTGGCCGGCGATGCCGGGGTGGTCCCCAGCCGGGCGGAGGCCCGGGAGAGCCCCTCCAGGAGCAGGAGCATCTTGTCCGCCGCGGCTTCGGCGCCTGACGGACGGCGGCCCCGGGCAGGAAACGGCGGGAAGCGGCGGGGAGCGGGGAACCCGGCCCGGGAACCACGAAGTCCCGTAGGTGACGGACCCAGCCCCGGGAACCGCGATGCCCCATGGGTGGCGCCCCATGGGTGGCGGACCCCGCCCCAGGACGCGGAATGGGGCCCGGCCCACAGGCCGGACCCCCCTCGCTGTCCCCCTCCGTCGGGCTTCCCGATCCCCCCGGACCCCTCCCCGGAAGTCCCGACGCGAAGTACGACCGGGGAGGGTGCGGAAAGGTTGCACGCCTTGACCGTCTCTTTGCCCAAGTCGTCGGAAGGGGCTCTCAGCAGGCGTGTTCGAGGTACCGGGCGGCGACCTCGGCGACCACTTCGGCCCCGTCGCGGGCCCAGAGGCCCTCGTTGAAGATCTCGACCTCGATCGGCCCGTCGAAGCCGGTCGCCTCGACCTGCCGGCGCATGGCGCGGAAGTCCACGCACCCGTCACCGAGTTGGCCGCGGCCCACGAGGACGCCCGCCGGGAGCGGAGTGATCCAGTCGGCGAGCTGGAAGGAGTGGATCCTCCCGCCCGCGCCCGCCCGGGCGATCTGCGCGGGCACCTGGTCGTCCCACCAGATGTGGTAGGCGTCCACGACCACGCCGACCTGTTCGGCGGGGAAGCGTTCCGCGAGGTCCAGCGCCTGGGACAGGGTGGAGACGACGCACCGGTCCGAGGCGAACATCGGGTGCAGCGGCTCGATCGCGAGGCGGATGCCCCGCTCCCGCGCGTACGGCGCCAGGTCGGCCAGGGCGTCCGCGATCCGCTCCCGGGCGCCGTACAAGTCCTTGTCGCCTGGCGGGAGTCCGCCGGAGACCAGGACCAGGGTGTCGGTGGACAGGCCCGCCGCCTCGTCGACGGCCGCCCGGTTGTCGTCCAGGGCGCGGGCGCGTTCGGCCGGGTCGGTCGCGGTGAGGAAGCCGCCCCGGCAGAGGCTGGTGACGGTGAGGCCCGCGTCCTTCATCAGCCGTCCGGCGCGTTCGATCCCGTACTCCTGCACGGGGGCGCGCCACAGGCCGACCTGTCCGATACCCGCCTTGGCGCAGGCCTCGGCGAGTTGGGGCAGGGAGAGCTGCCGGACGGTCTCCTGGTTGACGGAGAGGCGGGAGAGGTCGGTACTCATCGGGCGCCTCCGTTGACGGCCAGCAGGGAACGCATCCGGGACTCGGCCAGCGCGGGATCGGGGAACAGACCGAGCCGGTCGGCCAGTTCGTACGCCTTCGCCAGGTGCGGCAGCGAGCGCGCGGACTGCAGGCCGCCGACCATCGTGAAGTGGTCCTGATGGCCCGCCAGCCAGGCGAGGAACACCACGCCCGTCTTGTAGAAGCGGGTCGGTGCCTGGAACAGATGGCGCGACAGCTCGACCGTGGGGTCCAGGAGGGTGCGGAAGCCCTCGACGTCCCCGGTGTCCAGGACCCGTACCGCGTGGGCGGCCAGCGGGCCCAGCGGGTCGAAGATGCCCAGCAGGGCGTGGCTGAAGCCCCGGTCGTCGCCCGCGATCAGTTCGGGGTAGTTGAAGTCGTCGCCGGTGTAGCAGCGCACCCCACTGGGCAGCCGGCGTCGCACGTCGATCTCCCGCTCGGCGTCCAGCAGCGAGATCTTGATGCCGTCGACCTTGTCCGGGTGTTCCGCGATGACCTTCAGGAAGGTGTCCGTGGCGGCGTCGAGGTCCGCGCTGCCCCAGTAGCCCTCCAGCGCGGGGTCGAACATCGGGCCGAGCCAGTGCAGGACGACCGGTTCCGTTGCCTGGCGCAGTAGGTGGGCGTACGTCTCCAGGTAGTCCTCGGGGCCGCGGGCCGCTGCGGCGAGGGCGCGGGAGGCCATCAGGATGGCCTGGGCACCGCTCTCCTCCACCAGGGCGAGCTGCTCCTCGTACGCGGCGCGCACCTCGGCGAGGGTCGCGGGGCCGGTGAGCTGGTCGGTGCCCACACCGCAGGCGATCGCACCGCCCACCGACTTCGCCTCGGCGGCCGAGCGCCGGATCAGTTCGGCGGCTCCCGCCCAGTCCAGGCCCATGCCCCGCTGCGCGGTGTCCATCGCCTCGGCGACGCCCAGGCCGTGCGACCAGAGGTGGCGGCGGAAGGCGAGGGTGGCGTCCCAATCGACGGCGGCGGGGTCGTCGGGGCTGGTGTCGGCGTACGGGTCGGCGACGACGTGGGCGGCGGAGAAGACCGTACGGGAGGCGAGCGGCACGCCGCCCGGGCCGAGGTCGAGGGGCGTGGTGCGGGGTTCGTAGGGGCCCTGCGGAAGGTGGACGGTCACAGGGTCAGCTCCGGTACGTCGAAGCGGCGGCCCTCGGCGGAGGACCTGAGGCCGAGCTCGGCGAGCTGGACACCGCGGGCGCCGGCCATCAGGTCCCAGGTGTAGGGCTCGTCGAGGACGATGTGGCGGAGGAACAGCTCCCACTGGGCCTTGAAGCCGTTGTCGAAGACGGCGTTGTCGGGGACGTCCTGCCACTGGTCGCGGAAGGGCTCGGTGACCGGCAGGTCGGGGTTCCAGACCGGCTTGGGGGTGGCCGAGCGGTGCTGGACACGGCAGTTGCGCAGCCCCGCGACGGCGGAACCGTGGGTGCCGTCGACCTGGAACTCGACGAGTTCGTCGCGGTTGACGCGGACCGCCCAGGAGGAGTTGATCTGGGCGACGGCGCCGCCGGCCAGCTGGAAGGTGCCGTACGCGGCGTCGTCGGCGGTGGCGGCGTAGGGCTTGCCGTGCTCGTCCCAGCGCTGCGGGATGTGCGTCTGTACGTGCGCGGAGACGCTGGTGACCTGGCCGAACAGCTCGTGCAGGACGTACTCCCAGTGCGGGAACATGTCGACGACGATGCCGCCGCCGTCCTCCGCGCGGTAGTTCCAGGAGGGGCGCTGGGCTTCCTGCCAGTCGCCCTCGAAGACCCAGTAGCCGAACTCGCCGCGCACGGAGAGGATCTCGCCGAAGAAGCCGCCGTCGATGAGGCGCTTCAGCTTCAGCAGGCCCGGCAGGAAGATCTTGTCCTGGACGACGCCGTGCTTGATTCCGGCGTCGCGGGCGAGGCGGGCCAGTTCGAGGGCGCCCTCGACGTCGGTGGCGGTGGGCTTCTCGGTGTAGACGTGCTTGCCGGCCGCGATCGCCTTCTTGATCGCCTCGACACGGGCCGAGGTGACCTGGGCGTCGAAGTAGATGTCGATCGACTCGTCGGCGAGCACCGCGTCCAGGTCGGTCGACCACTCGGTGAGGCCGTGCTGAGCGGCCAGGGCCTCCAGGGCGTGGGCGCGGCGGCCGACGAGGACGGGCTCGGGCCACAGCACATCGCCGTCACCGAGGTCGAGGCCGCCCTGCTCGCGGATCGCGAGGATCGAGCGCACCAGGTGCTGCCGGTATCCCATGCGTCCCGTGACGCCGTTCATGGCGATGCGCACTGTCCTGCGTGTCACGAAGTTCCTCCATACAGCCGTAGCAAGCGCTTTCTATGCGGTATGACGCTAGCCTGCCGACTGCGGCCCGGACAAGAGGGGCGCCCCACAACTCCTCGGAGGAGAGCGATGACAGTCACCCTGGCGGACGTGGCGGCTCGCGCCCGGGTGTCCCCGGCCACCGTGTCCCGTGTGCTGAACGGCAACTACCCGGTGGCCACGTCCACCAGGGAACGGGTCCTGCGCGCGGTGGACGAACTCGACTACGTGCTGAACGGCCCGGCCAGCTCGCTCGCCGCCGCCACGTCCGACCTCGTCGGGATCCTCGTCAACGACATCGCCGACCCGTTCTTCGGGATCATGGCGGGAGCCGCGCAGAGCGAGATCGGCGGGCCCGGCGACGGCTCCGGCCGCGCGGGCGGCGAGAAACTCGCCGTCGTCTGCAACACAGGCGGCTCCCCCGAGCGTGAACTCACCTACCTCACCCTCCTCCAACGCCAGCGCGCCGCAGCGGTCGTCCTGACCGGTGGCGCCCTGGAGGACGCGTCCCACCAGGCCGCCATCGCCGTGAAACTGGCGAAGCTCGCGGACGCGGGGACCATGATCGTCTTCTGCGGGCGCCCCCCGCTCCCGGACACGGACGCCGTCGTCGCCGCACTGGCCTTCGACAACCGGGGAGGCGCCCGGCGGCTCACGGAACACCTGCTGGAGCTCGGTCACCGGCACATCGGCTACGTCGCCGGCCCCCTGGAGCGCACCACGACCCGCCACCGCCTGGAGGGCCACCGCGAGGCGATGAAGGAGGCGGGGCTGTACGGGGACGAGGAGGGCCTCACCGTGCACGGACCCTACGACCGGCGCTCCGGATACGAGGCCACTCGCGCACTCCTCGCCCGTGGGACGGAGTTGACGGCGGTCGTCGCCGCGAACGACACGGTCGCCCTGGGCGCCTGCGCGGCGGTCCGCGACCACGGGCTCCGCATCCCCGAGGACATCTCGGTGGCGGGCTTCGACGACCTGCCGTTCTCGGTGGACGCGGTACCGGCCCTGACGACCGTACGGCTGCCGCTGGCGGAGGCGGGAGCGCGGGCGGGCCGGCTGGCGATGGGCAAGGAGACGCCCCCGCCGGGAGGGGTCGCGACCATCGACGCGGAGCTCGTGGAACGCGGATCGACGGCGGCGCCGGCCCGCTGAGCAGCGATCCCGTACGGCCGCTGCGTGACGGGCGGAAAGATGGGGGCGACTCCCCCATGTGCGGGACCCCCACCGCCCTCCAGGATGGCCGCGGGGGACCGCTGGGGCCTCCCGCGGCCGGGGGGGGTGAACGCGGTGGTGAAGAGGGAGGCGCTCGGCGGTACGGGCGAGGCCGCCGCACCGCCCGTCGAAGGCCCTGGCGGCACGGGGGTGCCGGAGCCCGCCCGCCTTCTCTCCTCCCGGGAGCACGGCGACCCGTGGTGGGCTCCCGGTACCGTCGGACCGCGACCGGGCACGGAGCCCGGCTGGGCCGGGTTCGTCCGGGAGGCCGTGGCGGACGCGCCCCAAGAGCCACGGGTCGCGGACCGGGCGTACCCGGACCTGACCGGCTTCGAGGTGATCGTCGCGCCGTTCGCGGCCCGGGCCGCCGGCCGGCTGGCGGACGCGGTGCCCGGGGATGCCGCACGGCCGGGGACGCCCGTCTGCCCCGCCACCGTGCTGGACGGCTTCCGGCAGGACGTGGCCCGGCACCTCGCCCTGCTGGCCGCCAGGACCCTCGTCTCGGAACTGCACGGGGCGCGGACCGGCGGCAGGCTGAGCGGGGAGGGGCCGCGTGCGCGCTTCCGGGACTTCCTGCGGCTCACCGCGAGCCGGGCCGGCCTCACCTCCCTGGTCACCGCGTATCCGGTCCTCGCCAGGGTGCTGGCACAGGCGGCCATGAACGCGGCCGACGCCTTCGCCGAGATGCTCGGCAGGCTCGCGGCGGACCAGGAGCTCCTGAGCTCCTCCGCGGTGCTGGGGGGCGGCCGGGGCCCGGGAGGGTCCGCCGGCCCCGGGCCGCACGCCCTGACCGGGGTCACGGCCGGTACCGGCGACAGTCATCGCGGGGGCCGGTCGGTGATGCTGCTGCGCTTCACCGACGGCTCCCGGCTGGTATACAAGCCGCGCCCGCTCGCCGCCCACCGGCACTTCGACACCCTGATCGGGTGGTTCAACTCCCATACCGGGACGCCCGATCTGCGCGCCCCGCAGGTCCTCGACCGGGGGGCGTACGGATGGGCCGAGTTCGTCGAGGACGCTCCCTGCCGCACGACGGCCGAGACCACCCTCTTCTACCGGCGGCTGGGCGCCCTGCTGGCCCTGCTGCACGTCCTGGACGGCACGGACCTGCACCACGAGAACCTCATCGCCTGCGGGCCGCACCCCGTCCTGGTCGACGTGGAGACGCTGTTCCACCCGCCCCTGACACCGGCTCCGCCCGCCGACCCGGCCACCCGCGCCCTGCACGCCTCGGTCCACCGCGTCGGACTGCTGCCGCAGTTGCTGGTCGGCGACACCACCGTGCTCGACATGTCCGCCGTCGGCGGCGGCCGGGCGGCCTCGTCGCCGCTGGAGACAGCCTCCTGGGCGGCGGCGGGCACCGACACCATGCACCTGGTGCGCACCGCGGGGCGGTTCACCGCCTCGGCCAACAGCCCCACGCTCGGCGGGGTACGGGCCGATCCCTTCGGGTTCACCGACGCACTGTGCGACGGCTTCCGCGCCGCGTACACGGCCGTCAGCGGCTCGCGCGACGAACTGCTCGGCCCGAAGGGGCTGTTGCGCCTCTTCGCGGACGACGAGATCCGCTTCGTCCCCAGGCCGACCTGGACGTACGCCACGCTGCTGCACGAATCCACCCACCCCGACCTGATGCGTGACGCCGGCGAACGCCAGCAGGTGTTCGCCTTGCTGCGCACCGACGTCCTCGGCACCCCCGCGCTGGCCGGTCTCGAGGACGAGGAGATCGCGGAGCTGTGGCAGGGCGACGTACCGGTGTTCACCGGCCGCCCGGACGCCACGGACGTGTGGAGCGGCAACGGGCGCAGGATGCCGGGTCCCGCCGGACCCACGGGGCTGGCACGGGCGGAGGCCAAGATCCGCGCCCTGGACACGGTGGACCGGCAGGACCAGGAACGGATCATCCGCACCGCGATGGTGAGCACCTCGACCGAACTCCCGCACCGTCCCGCCGGGTTCGCCAGGCCGCGGACGGAGGCGACCGCACCGGAACCGGAACGCCTGCTCTCCGCCGCGCGCTCGGTGGGCGACCAGCTCGTCTCGCTCGCCTACCACGGCGGGGGCCGCACCAACTGGATCGGCCTGGAGCTGCTCGGTGAGCGCTACTGGCGTCTCACGCCGCTCGCCGCCGATCTCGCGGGCGGTTACACCGGGCCGGCGCTGTTCCTCGCCCAGCTGGCGTCACTGACCGGCGCCGCCCGGTACGCCGACGCGGCCCGTGCCGCGCTGGCACCCGTACCGGGCCTCCTGGACGCCCTGCACCGGCGTGGTGACGACCTCGGCCCGGTCGGTTCCGGCGCCTTCTCGGGCCTCGGCGGCATCGCGTACGCCCTTGCCGAGGTCGGCACGCTCCTGGACGACCGGCGGGTACTCGAGTGGGCCGGCCCCCGCCACCCGGCTGAGCTGCGCCGCGAGTGCGGCCGAGGAGGGCCTCGGGGTACGCGGCGGGACCGCCGGCGGGCTGGTGTCGCTGCTCGCCGTGCACCGGACCACGGGCCGGGCGGAGGCCTGGCGGGGCGCCGAGCGGTGCGCCGAACGGATCGCGGCGGCGCCGCTTCCCGCGCACGCGGGCTTCGCGGAGGGGGCCGCGGGCATCGGCTGGGCACTGCTGCGGTTCGCGGGGACGGGTGGTGGTCCGCGCTACCGGAATGCCGGACTGGATGCCCTGCGCGGTGCCACGCGCGGCACCGGCGGTGGCCGGGCCTGGTGCGCGGGAACGGCGGGCGTGGCGCTCGCGGTCGCGGACAGCCCGGCAGCCCTGGCGGATCCCGAACTCCGCGACTGGCTGGCGGAACGGGCCGGGGACGTGGCGCGGGAGGCGCCACCCGGCGACGACAGCCTCTGCCACGGCGAGCTGGGCGTGCTGGAACTGCTCGGCCACGGCGCCCTGCCCCACCTGCGCCCCCACTGGCTGCGCCGGACCGGCACCCTGCTGGCCGCCGCCGACCGCGCGCAGGCGCACTGCGGGACGCCAGGACACGTACCCCACCCCGGGCTGCTCACCGGCCTGTCGGGCATCGGACACGGGCTGCTGCGAGCCGGGTTCCCCGACCGGATCGGCCCGGCTCTGCTCATGCGCCACTCCGCGGGGGCCGACCGGTCCACCGCACCCATGACGTTGTCGACCAACGACCAGTAGATGAGGCAGAGATGACGCAGATCAGCGATTCGGCCGGGTACACGGACGTCGCCACGGCGCACGAGGGCGCCACCGAGCACCCCGCCGGCCGCATCTCGCTCGGCAACCGCGGCGGGCTGGGCCTGCGCAGCAGGCTTCTCAGTGCCACGGACGGGGACCCGGTCGGCCCCGACCTGCCCTGGACCACCTTCACGGTCCCGATGTGACCCATTCCCACCGGGGCGCACCGTCCTGAGCGGGAATGTGCCTACTGCCGCACTCTGTACGGCTCCAGTAGCCTGCGGCCATGCGTGCGAATTCGCCGGTCACCGTCGGGCGTGACGAGGAGATCGGCCTGCTGAGCAGCGCCCTGGACGCCGCACGCCGGCGTTCGGGGCGCGCGCTGTTCCTCGTCGGTGAAGCGGGGATCGGCAAGTCCCGGCTGGTGGGCGAATGCGCCTACCGGGCCTATGCACTGGGCATGCCGGTGCTGCGTGGACGGGCGGGCTCCACCGGTCTGGTCGTGCCGTTCCGCCCGCTGGTGGAGGCCCTGTCGTCCCACTTCCGGGCCGCGGGCACGCCGACGGACCCGGAACTGGTCCCGTACCACCCGGCGTTGGCCAGGCTGGTGCCGGAGTGGCGGGACGGGGAGTCCGCCGGCTACACGGAGACCGTGGTCGAACTGGCCGAGGCCCTGCTGCGGCTGCTGTCGGTCCTGGGTCGCGACACCGGCTGCGTGGTGCTGCTGGAGGACCTGCACGACTGCGACACGGAGACCGTCGCGGTCGTCGAGTACGTCATCGACAACCTGGCGGACCTGCCCGTCCTGCTGCTGGGCACCCTGCGCCCCCACCCGGGGACGGCGCTGGACCTCGTGCGCTCCGCCGAGCAGCGTCACACCGCGACGGTGATGGAGTTGGAGGGCCTCGGTGACGCGCAGGTGCGGACCCTGACCGGCGCCTGCCTGGAGACGCCGCCCGAGGACATACCCGCGGCGGTCCAGCAGCGTCTGGTCGAACGCGCGGCGGGCAACCCCTACCTGGTCGAGGTGCTGCTCGACGACCTGCTCGACACGGGCAGGCTGCGGCGTACCGAAGGCGGCTGGGAGGCGGCGGAACAGCCGGACGGGTCCTTGCCGTCACGCATCCTGCGGAGCTGGTCCCATCGGCTCGACCGGATGGACGAGCCGGTGCGGGACCTCCTGCTGACGGCCGCCACCCTCGGCAGCCAGTTCTCCGTGGCGGTCCTGCAGACCGTCACCGGGCTGGAGGACCGGGCCCTGTTCACCCACCTGAGGTCCGCCGTCGAGACGGGGGTGATCGCCCCCGACGGAGCGGCCCCCGACCGCTACACCTTCCGGCACACCCTGACCGCGGAGGCGCTGGTCTCCTCCCTCGCACCGGCCGAGCGCGCCGCACTCGCCCGGCGTGCCGCCGCGGCCGTGGAGCACTCCGGGGAGCCGCTCGACGAGGACCGGCGCCAGCTGGTGGCGTCACTGGAGCTCGCTGCGGGCAACCGTGCGGGCGCCGCCCGCCAGTTCGCCGAGGCGGGACGGCGGATGCTCGCCGCGGGTTCGCACGGCTCGGCCGTGGTGCTGCTGGAACGTGCCCGCTCCCTGGCGGCGGAGAGTGATCTGGCCGCCGTCACCGAGTCCCTGGCGGTGGCCCTGGCCGAAGGCGGTGACCTGGACGGCGCGCTGGCCCTGGCCGACGCCCTGCCCCCGGTACCCGCGCGTTCCGAGGCGGCCGCCCGGCGGGGGGATGCCCACATCAAGATCGCCTGGGTGGCCGTCATGGCGGAGAGGGCCGCCGACACGGCCCGGCAGATAGGCGCGGCACAGGACCTGTTCGGGCCGTCACCGTCCCCGGCGCGCCGTGCGTCGCTCGCGGTCGTCGACGGACACCTCTCGCTGCTCCCCGGCGAGGACCGGCGGGAGCCGGAAGCGGTGGAACAGGCCGCCCGCGAGGCCGCGGAGACCGCGGAGGCGGAGGGACTGCCGGTCGTGGCCTGCCAGGCCTGGCAGTTGCTGGCGCTGCTCTCCCGGGAGAGGGGTTTCGACGCGGCCGACGCCTGTCTGGAGCGGATGCTCGCCCTGTCCACCGAGCACTCCCTGCCGCTGTGGCGGGTCGAGGCCCTGGTGCGGCTGGGGGTGAACGGTTTCATGCGGACCGGCGACGCGAGCCGTCTGCACTCGGCGCGGGCGGCGGCCGCGGAGCTGGGTTCGCTGCTGCTGGCGCAGACGGTCGACGGACTGCTCGCGATGAACGCGGTGATGTGCGCCCGGTGGGACGAGGCGGAGGAGATCACCGGACGGTCGGTGGAGGCCAGCGCCAGGATCGGCAACCACGGCGCCCACCGGTACCTGCTGCTGGCCGGGGCGGCGGCGGCGGCGCACCGCGGCCGGCGGCGGGAGACGGACCGTGCGCTTGCCGCCTTCCGCAGGGCGGGAGGGGAACAGTCCGCCCTGGTGCCCCTGCGGCTGGGTTTCTGCGGGGCCATCGGCGCGCTCCTGGAGGAGGACCGCCCCCGGGCGCTCGCCGACCTCGACGCCGTGCTGGCCTGGGAGCGCGACCACCCGAGCTACTACTACCTGAGCGGCCGCTACGGGCTGCGGCCGCTGCTGCGGGTGCTGGCGGGTGAGGGGGCGCGCGGCGAGTACGAGGAAGTGGCCGGCGCGCCCGGTGCCGCCCTGGCATGGAACCGCCAGTTCCTCGAACTGGCCGAGGCGGTGCTGCTCGGCCGGGAGGGCGACCGGGCAGGCGCCGCACGGCGGATGGCCGCCTTCCACGCCCGGTCCGCGGCCTTTCCGGTGGCCCGCCACCTCGGTCTGCGCCTGGTCGCGGACGCGGCGCTCGCCGACGGGTGGGGCGAGCCGGTCCTCTGGCTGCGCACCGCGGAGGAGTACTTCTACGAGGCCGGGGTGCAGCCGCCGGCGGCTGCGTGCCGGGCGGCCCTGCGGCAGGCCGGGGTGAGCGTGACCCAGCACCGCGGCGGCCGGGACCGGATCCCGCCGCCGCTGCGGACCAACGGGGTGACTCCGCGCGAGTACGAGGTGTTCGTGCTGCTGGCGGACCGGCCGGGAAACCAGCAGATAGCCCAGCGGCTGTCCATCTCACCCCGCACGGTGGAGAAGCACCTGGCCAGTCTGCTCAGCAAGACGGGCCGGGCCAACCGTACGGCCCTGTGCGAGTTCGCCGCGGAGTGCGTCGTCGACCGGCCCTGAGGCCAGGCCCCTGCCGGTGCGGGCCGTGCCCGCACGGTCGCCCTGGGGGAGCGGACCGCCGGGATGGGGGGAACCCCGCGCAATATGGGGGCCGGGGGCGGCAGGGGGCCGGGGCGCGCCCCGGAAGATGCGGGACGGGTACCGATGTGCGCCGTTCCGTGTCGCGGCAGGATCGGCCGGTGTACGGCAGCTTGTCGCCCCTCCCCCGACCAGGAGGTCCGCTGATGACCCGTCCCCCCGCTCGCCCCGGTCCCGTCGGCGCCGTGTACTTCTCGCTGCTGGGACCACTGACGGCCGCGGTCGACGGCAGACCGCTGCCGCTCGGCCCGCGCAAGCAGCGGCTGGTCCTGGCCACCCTGCTGTCCCGCCCCAACACCCCGGTACCGGTCGACGTACTGACCGACGTGGTGTGGCCCGAGGCGCCGCCCCGGACCGCGCGCAAGAACCTCCAGGTCTACGTCAGTGCCGCCCGGACGCTCTTCGCGGCCGTGGACGGAGGCGACCGGGACCGGGTGGTGCACGGCTGCGGCGGCTACCGGCTGCGGATCGAGGAGGGTGAGCTGGACACCCTGCGCTTCCGGGCGCTGGCCCGGGCGGGCCGGGCGGCCGGGGAGCGGGGGGATCTGCGCACCGCGGCACGGCTCCTGCGGGAGGCGCTGGACCTCTGGGGGGAGCGGCCCCCACTGCACGACCTCCGGGACTCCGCCGTGGTCGCGGAGGAGGCCGAGAGGCTGGAGGCCCGGTGCCTCACGGTCTACGAGGACTGGGCGGAGGCCGAGACCGAGACGGGCAGGGCGGCCGTCGCGGTGGACGGCCTGCGGGACCTGGTGGAGCGGCACCCGCTGAGGGAACGGCTCCGCGCGGCCTGGATGAACTCCCTGCACCAGTCCGGCCGGCAGGCGGAGGCGCTGGAGGTGTACGACGACTACCGGCAGCTTCTCTCCAGGGAGCTGGGGTTGGAGCCCAGCCCGGCTCTGGCCGCCCTCTACGGACGGATACTCGGGCGGGGAACCCCCGTCAGGCCCGCCGCCCCGCGCAAGGCCTCGCGCGACGTGTCGTTGCCCGCGGACATCCGGGACTTCACCGGCCGTGAGGACGAACTGGCGCGGCTGCTCCCGGTGGCGGGCGCCCCGGACGGCGGCGTGCTCGTCGTCACCGGCCCCGCCGGGGTGGGCAAGTCGGCGCTGGCCGTCCGGGCGGCGCACCTGCTCACGGACGGTTTCCCCGACGGGCGCGTGCACGTGCGGGTCCGGCGGCAGGACGGCACCGCACGCGGTCGCACCGGCATGCTGGACGAACTGCTACGGCTGTGCGGCGTGGAGACCTCGGGCCGGCCCGACGCGGCGGAGGCCGAGACCGCGTGGCAGGACTGGCTGTCCCGGCACCGGGCACTGCTCGTGCTGGACGACGTGGTCGACGAGGCGTCGGTGCGTGGGCTGCTGCCCCGGTCGGGGCGGTGCTCGGTCATCCTGACCGCGCGCGGGCAACTGGCCGGCCTGGCACCCGTGCACCGGATCGCCCTGTCCCCGCCCGAGGAGGCGGAGTCGTCGGAGCTGCTGGGGAAGCTGATCGGTGTGGACCGCCTGCGGACGGATCCCGCCGCGGCGCTGCGCATCGTCCGGGCCTGCGGGGCGCTGCCCCTGGCGGTCGTGGTGGGCGGCATGCGGCTGGCGGTGCTGCGGCACCTGCCGCTGGCGGAGTACGCGGCCCGGATCGAGGACCCGTGGACGGCCCTGGACGAACTGGTCGCCGGGGACGTGTCCGTCCGGTCGCGGATCGCGGCGGGCTGGCAGGACCTGAGCGCCCGCAACCGCGCGGCGCTGACGCGGCTCGCCGATCACACACGGGACGGCGGTTTCACCCTGGAGCGGGCGATGGCGGCACTGGGCCTGGACGAACGGGCGGCCATCCGCGCCGTCGAGGCGCTCATCGACACCGGTGCGGTGACCTCTCCCCCCGGTGAGGTCACCGCACACGCGGCGCTGTACGAGGTGCCACGCCTGCTCGGCCTGTACGCCCGCGAGAGCGCGGGCCCCGGCGAGGACGTCGCTACCCCCGCGGCGCCCCGGCGGACGGCCCTGGAACTCCTCGGCCGAGGGTGAGCAGTTCCAGCAGACCGGCAGGATCCTTCCCGGCCCCGGCCCCGCCCTCTCCGCCCGACAGGAAGTGCAGGCCGAGGAGGACACCGGCCGCCCCCGTGCCGAGGTCGGCGGAGAAGCGCCGCAGGGTCGCGCCCGGGACGAGCAGCCGGTCCTCGTCGGCGACCAGGTGCCAGGCCAGATTGCGTACGGAGGCCAGGACACCGGCTCCGGTCCGGGACCCCGGACCGAGCTGGCCAGCGGTGGCGACGAGCCCCGTCCGCCCCGTGAACAGCCCCGGTTCGCGCACGAACTCCATGACGCAGCCCTTGCGCACGCCCGGTATCAGGGCGCTCAGTACGGGGTCCTCGTGCCGTGCCGTGTACGCCTGCGCCACCAGCGCGGCGCCCGCACTGCCCTGGCTCAGGTAGAGCAGATGGCGCCGGCCGTCCCGTACCTGGAGCGTGCCGTCAGGCATGGCGACGATGTGCCCGGCCTCGCGCTCCAAGGCGGCGCGTGCCGCCGGGCGCAGCCACGCCTCGCCGGTCAGCGTGTGCAGTTCCAGGTGGAGCAGGGCGGCTCCGCTCAGCCCGCGCAGCAGTCCCGCCGACTCCGGGAGGCGCAGGCCGTCCACATGTTCGCCCCGCACCAGCCGGTCCAGGTCCCGGGCGGTGCGCAGGGCCGTCTCGACCAGCCGGGTGTCGGGGGCCGTCCCGCCGGCACGGGCCATGCGCAGAGCGGCGAGCGCGATGCCCGCGCGCCCGGTGAACAGATCCGCCGATGCCGTCGGCGACGCGGCGGACATCGCACGGTCCCACAACTCGCGCCCCTGGTCCCCGCGTCCCAGGAGCGAGAGCACCAGGGCCGTGCCCGGCAGCCCGTCGAAGAGCCCGCCCGCCCCGGCGGGGTCCCTGCGGAGCGCCGCGGCCGCGAGCCAGTCGGTCCACTCCTCGGGGACGGGGGCGCCCACCCGGTGCAGGGCGTACAGGACACCGGCGGCGCCGTTCGCGAGATCGGTCCCGCCGGTGGCGAAGAGATCCGGGCCACCCGGGAAGAGACGGTCCGCCCGTCCGGGTGTGGCCCCGGCGTGGATCCCGGCCAGCAGGCGGGTGCGGATCCCCGCCCAGTCCACCTCGGGCCCTTCGAACAGGGCGGCCACCTCGGCCTCGCGGCGTCGTGAGGCGTCCAGGCCGCGCAGCAGTCCTGGCCGGCGCGGGCCCGCCCCGGCCGGCAGGCCGTACCGGCGGCGGGCCCAGCTTTCCAGGGTGAGGGCCTTCGCCCTCTCGAGTCCGGCCATCTCCATGACCGGCATCAGCATGGCGAGCCAGGTCGCCCAGAGTGCGTACGCGTCGGCCTCCGCCCCCGGGGTGCCGGGGGGCGCCTGGAGGCCCGGGGCGCCGGCCAGCGGGGTGACCTCGTCGTCGAGCGCGGTGGCGTACTCGAAGTCGACGAGGGCGATACGCCCGTCGGGCCGGACGATGATGTTGGAGGGGTGCAGGTCGCCGAAGCGCAGACCCCGCGCGTGGATCGCCTCCAGCGCCCGGGAGAGCTCGCCCGCCGTCGCGTCGGCCCATGCGACGTAGGGAGCGAGGTCGTCGGCCGACTCCGCTCCGCGTACGAGGGCGAAACGGGCCGTGATCTCCTCCAGCAGCGTGTTCCCCTCGATGTGCTCCTCGATCAGGAAGTGGTGCTCCCAGACGGTCCGTACCCCGTACACCTCCGGGACGCAGTCCAGCCCGGCCAGCGCCGTCAGGGCCCGGTGCTCGCGGTGCAGGCGGGTGACGGCGTCGTCGCCCACGCCGTCGAGGCCGCAGTGCGGGCGCGCCTCCCGCAGCACCAGGCGCCGGCCCGTCTCCCGGTCCACGGCCAGGTAGATACCGCCGGCGTTGGAGAACTGGAGGGCCTCGGTGACGGTGTAGGGGAAGCTGTCGTCGCGGGCGGCGGCGCGCGCCGCGAGGTGCGGCCGCAGGGCGGCGGGCACTTCGACCCACGCGGGCGTCCGGAAGACCACACCGCGTTCGTCGGGGACCAGCTCGCCGTCGGGGTTCCGCAGGGCCAGGACCCGGCGGCCGCCGGCGTCGTCGCACCAGCGGGGGACGAAGGCGCCGTAGCGCGTGTACACCGGGGCGTCGCCGATCCGCAGGTCGCTGAGGACGTAGGGGCCGCTGCGCCCGGCCAGGGCCCGGGACAGTTCGTCGGCCAGCGTCAGGAACACGGCCTCGTCGGGCGGGTAGACCGCGATGAACTTGCCCGCGCCGCTGCGGTTCACGTACTTGCCCGCCATCAGCGACAGCGCCTGCTCGCTGCGCAGGAACTTGAATGGCACCCCGTGGCGCAGGCAGATGCGGGCGGTGTCCCGCAGGGTGGCCTCGGCCTCGCCGGGGACGGTGGACACATGGATCTTCCAGCCCTGCTCGGCCGGCGCGGTGTGCTCGGGCACCAGGGACGTCCACAGGCCCACGGCCTCGCGGCGCCAGCCCGCCGGAGGCGGGTCGGTGCCGAGCCGGTACCGGGACTCCTCGTCGGGCAGCCGGGCCGGGGTGTCGAAGTACGTACGGTCGGCGAGGCAGTACAGCTGGGTTTCCTGGATGCCTGGCACGCGCGGCTCTCCTCTCGAAGCCCGCCGGGAGCGCCGACGGTGGCGGTGGGGTGGCTGGGTCGTGTCCGGTTCGCGGGGCCCGGTCCTCGAGTGCGGCGGGGCCCGGTTCTCAGTCCGCGGGAACGGCTCGGTCGGCGCCGGACGGCGCGTGGTCGGAGCCGGGCGCCGGTACGCGGTCCGGGCCGGGCGCCGACGTGGGGCCGGTGCCCGGCTCCGGCGGGCCGGCCGGGACCGCCTCCAGGTGCGGGGACGGCTCTGCCCGCGCGGAGGGGGCGAGGGTGACCACGAGGGCGGACACGGCCAGCACACAGCCGGTCAGGGAGAAGGCCCAGCGGGCGCCGAAAGCGGTCATCAGGGCTCCGCCGGCCAGCGGCCCGAACGGCTGGACCATGGAGGACAGGAAGCCGGCCGCGCTCTGTACCCGGCCCACTCTCTCCTCCGGGGTCACGATCAGGAGCTTCGAGAGGAATCCGATGCTGGCGATCGTCGACAGGCACATGCAGAGCGCGCACATGATCCCGGCCACCAGCGGTCGGCCGGTCCAGGCCATCGTCCCGGCTGCCACCACGCAGCTCCAGCAGGTGATGAGGATCAGGGCCCGCGCGTGCCGGTCGGGGCTGATCCGCGGCGCGAGCAGCGCCCCGGCCAGTGCCCCCGCGGAGACGCAGGTGAGGACGAAGCCACCGCCGACGCCGGAACGGCCGCCTTCGGAGAACGCGGTCAGGGCGGTGAAGGTGAGAGCCCCGAACGCGAAGTTCATGCCGAGGCCGAAGACGAGAAGAACCGTACGCAGATACGGGATCGCCCACAGGAACGTCAGGCCCGCCATGAGCTCGCGCCTGCTGAACACGGCGCCCGCCTTCGTCCTGGCCCGGGAGCGGGTGCGGACGAGGGCCACGCAGACGGTCGACAGGAACAGGCCCAGTGCCTCGGCCGCGAACGGCAGGGCCGGGTGGACACCGAACAGCGCTCCCCCGACGAGCGGTCCGACGAGCCGGGCCGTATGGGTGCGTGCCTGGAGCCGTGCGGTGGCGGTGCCCATCTGGTCCGCCGGGACGACAGCGCGCATCAGGCCGAAGACGGCCGGCCCGTAGATGCTGCTGATCACCGCTCCCGCCGCGGCGACGAGCAGGACGAGTGGCATGGGGGCGTGCCCGGACCAGACGGCCGCGGTGAGGGCGGTGACGACGGCCAGGCTGCCGACGTCGCACAGCCTCATCAGCCGGCGGCGTTCGACACGGTCCGCCACCACACCGCCGGGCAGCATCGTGATCAGCACGGCTCCCACGGACACCGTCCCGACGGCCCCGGCCTGTACCGCGGAACCGGTCTCCTTGAGTACCAGCAGGGGAAGGGCGAGAGCACTCATCTGCCCTCCCAGGACCGCGAACAGGCCGCTCATCCAGAGCAGCCGGAAATCCCTGTTGCCGCGCAGCGGCATGGTCATCGTGAACTCCCGGGGATGGTCGGGCTCGTGACGAGTGGTGCGGGCCCGCCCGGGCCTCGGGCCTCGGGCGGCGGGGGCCGGGGGACGAGCTCCTCGCACCGTGCGGCGCAGGGCCGGGGAACGAGCTCCTCGCACCGTGCGGCGCAGGGCCGGGGAACGAGCTCCTCGCACCGTGCGGCGCAGGGCCGGGGAACGAGCTCCTCGCACCGTGCGGCGCCGGAGCCCCTGCACGGCCGGCGAGGGTGGCCCACGGGTGGGGTGGAAAGCAGCGGCGGGGCGGCTCCGTCACGACGGAACCGCCCCACGTCACCGGCCGGCCCGGCGCCACAGCGGGAGGTCCTGCCCCGGCCTCCGTGGCGCCACCCCGGTGCGTCCGGTCAGTTGGAGTCCATGACGACGCTGAGCACGCTGACACAGCTGCCCGGAGCCGCGATCTCGTGGTTGGCGGTCTCCTGCAGGTCCAGCACGGAGTGCGCCTCGACCTCGGGGGTCTCGGTCTCGTTGTTGTCGTCGGCCGCGGGCTTCGTGTTCTCGGACATGGTGGTCTCCGTCCACTCGTGACTGTGCTGGTCCCGGGAGCCCCGAGGTGCCGGGTTCCGGTGGGGCGGACCGTTGCCCGCCGTTGCCGAGAAAGTTAGGAGCCCCCGCCTGGGAGACGCTTCGGCGGCGGTATGGCTGCGGTATCAGGCCAGTTCGGCAGGGTCGCGAGGCCGCCGGAAGAGGGTGTGACGTGCCCGGCCCGCACCGGTGACCTGGGCCCATACCGACCTTGAAGCGGTCGTGGACCACCGCCGAACCGCCCCGCGACAGGCTGGGTACGCGCCCGACGCGCCCCGGCCCTCTGAAGGAGGCGGCCCCGCATGGAACTCGGCGAACTCGTCGTACGGCGGCCGTTCCCCGCCGCCGGACTGCTGCTCGGCCTCACCCGGCGCTGCCCCCTGAGCTGCGCCCACTGCTCCACCGGATCGGGCATGACCGTGCGGGAGCGGCCCGACGCCGGCCAGCTCGCGCGTTTCGTGGGCTCGTTCACCCCGGACGACCGCCCCGACGTGGTGATGCTGACCGGTGGTGAACCGCTGCTGCTGCCCGGGCTCGTCGAGGAGCTGAGCACGCTCGCCCACAGCGCCGGGGCGCGTACCGCGCTGCTGAGCGGCATGTTCTTCGCCCGCTCGCGGCGGATCCCGGCTCCGCTGCTGCGGGCCATCACCGCCGTCGACCACTTCTCGGCCAGTCTGGACGTCCACCACGAGCGGGAGATCCCGCGGGCCGACGTCTTCCGCGCCCTGCACCGGATCCGGGAGACGGGGGTCGCGGTGAGCTTCCACCTCACCGGGTCGGGAACCGGCGACCCGTACCTCGCGGACATCACCCGTGACATCGAGGAGGAATTCGGCGGCCGGGTGCCGTCGCTGGTCAACGAGGTGCGGCCGTTCGGGCGGGCGGCGGCCTGGGCGGCCCCCGCCCGTACCGTCCCTGACACGGGCCCGGTCTCCCCGTGCGCCATGGCCGCCTGGCCGGTGGTCGCCTTCGACGGCACGGTTCTGGCCTGCTGCAACCAGGACACGGTGGATCTGCGGCCCGTCCCCGACCACCTGCACCTCGGGCACATCGCCACCGACGACTGGGCGGCGGTGCGCCGGCGCACCCAGGAGTCACCGGTGCTGCGCATGATCCGGACGGTCGGCCCCGCCCATCTGTCCGCACGCTCGGGCACACCGCCCCGGGGCACCTCCTACTGCGAGGGCTGCCGCGCCCTGGGCGGCGGCGCACACGTGACGGCCGCAGGCGTGGCGACGGGTGCGGCGGGCGCGCTGCTGGACCTGGCCGCCGCCCGGCAGGGGGCCGCCGGGGGCGCGGTGGGGGTGGTGCGACGCCACGGCTGCGCGGCGTACGCCCCCCTCGTCACCGCGGGCGCGGCCGGCGCCGCGGATGCCCCCGCCGCCGGAGCCGGTGACGTCCGGACCCCGGGCGGGGCCCGGTGAGCGCCGCACGGCCGAGCACCTCGGCGCGGCTGCGGGTCACGCTGGGGCTCCTGGAGGGCGAGCTGCTGGACGCGACGGAACACCTGTGGCGGCCGGAGGACCTGCTGCCGCGGTACCGCGCGTATCTGTGCACCATGCATGCGGTGGTGCGGGCCTCGGTGCCGCTGATGCTGCGGGCCCGTGACCGCGCCCGGCTGCTGGAGACCCGCGGCGATCCGTCGGCGGGGCCGCTGGCGTCCTACCTCACCGAGCACATCCGGGAGGAGGAGGGCCACGACGGCTGGCTGCTCGACGACCTGCGGGCAGCGGGTGTGCCGCCCGGGGACGCGCTCCGCCCGATGCCGGCACCGGTCGTCGCGGACCTGGCCGGCGCGCAGTACTACTGGATCGAGCACCACCACCCCGTCGCGCTGCTCGGCTACATGGCGGTGCTGGAGGGCTACGCGCCCTCCGCGACCCTGACCTCCCGCATCGCCAGGACGACCGGGCTCCCGGACGCCGCCCTGCGGACCGTACGGGAACACGCGGCGCTGGACACGGGCCATCTGGACGACCTCCACGCGCTGCTGGACCGGCTCCCGCTGACCCGGGGGCAGGAGGCGGACGTGGCGGTCAGCGCCATGCACTCCCTCGACGCGCTCACCCGCCTGTTCGTCCGGCTCGGGCGCGTCGAGGCGGTACCGCCGCCCCGGGAGCCGGACACCCCTCACCGATGGGAGTCCCACCATGACCCGACCCCCCGAGACCGGCGCCCCCCGGCAGCCGGCCGACGGCACACAGCCGGTGCTGCCCGACGCGCTGTACGAGGCCGGCCTGCCGGTGGACCTGCTGAGTGACGAGCAGCGCCTCGTGCTCAGCCAGCTGACGCCGGAGGAACTGGGCGTACTGCTCGACATCAAGAGCCGGCTGGACGCCGTGGAACCGGAGGTCCAGGCACACGGCGAGATCGCCGGCGGCGCACTGTTCTAGGCCGTGCCCGCGCGTTCCCGCCCCGCGCCTCCCGCGTCGCGGACCACGGTCCCGCCCCACGCCCCGGTCCGCCGGGGCGTGGGCGGGACCCGACACCTCCGAGAGAAGGACCGCCATGACCTGCCCCTCGTGCCGTCAGGACCTGCCGCCGGACGCGCGGTTCTGCTCGTCCTGCGGGACGCCGTGCACCGCCGCCGTCACCCCGGGGGACGACGAGCGCAAGCCGGTGACGGTGCTCTTCTGCGATCTCGTCGGCTCGACCGCGCTGTCGGGCGTACTGGACCCGGAGACCTTGCGTACCGTGACACTGCGGTACTTCGAGGCGATGAGCGCCCAGATCGTGGCTCAGGGCGGCACCCCGGAGAAGTTCATCGGTGACGCGGTGATGGCGGTGTTCGGTGTCCCGGTGGTCCGGGAGGACGACGCCCGGCGTGCGCTGGCGGCGGCGCTCGGGATGCGGGACGCGCTGGCCGAGCTGAACGAGGAACTGCACGCCGCACTCGGCATCCGGCTGGCCACCCGGGTCGGTGTCAACACCGGTCAGGTGGTGGCCGGTGGGGACGCGACGGCCCGTCAGGCCCTGGTGTCGGGGGAAACCGTCAACATCGCCGCCCGCCTGGAGCAGAACGCCGGTGCCGGGGAGATCCTCATCGGCCCGCACACCCTGCTGGCCGCCGGCCCGACGGTCTCGGCGGAGCCGACCGGACCGCTCCGGCTGAAGGGCAAGCGGGAGACCGTGGAGGCCTACCGGCTGCTCGCGCTGGGCACCGACGACCCGGCTCTGCTGCGCCGCTTCGACGTCCCCTTCGTGGGGCGCCGTGCCGAGCGCGGCGCACTGGACGCGGCCCTCGCGGAGACCGTCCGCAACGGGCGAGCGGGTCTGCTGCGGGTCACCGGGGAGGCGGGTGTCGGCAAGACCAGGCTGGTACGGGAGTGGCTGGCGCGGCGCGCCGCCTCGGGCGCACTCGCCCACGGCGCGGGCCGGTGCCGCAGCCATGGGGAACAGGGCACGCTCACCCCCCTCGCCGACGCCCTCCGCGCCCTGCGGGTGCCCGCCGTCCGGCCCGGTCCGGCAGGTGAGGGACGCGCGGCCGGGCACGCCTCCGTACGGCCCTCCGGGATGCCGGCCGACGACGACGCGACGGCGCTGCTCTCGGCCGGCCTGCTGCGGGACGGCACGCCGAACGCGCCGTTCGAGGACATGTGCGCCGCACTGTCGACGGTGCTGGGCCGGGCCGCCCGGGTCCGGCCGGTCGTGGTGGTGCTCGACGACGCGCACGCGGCCGCGCCCCTGCTGACGCGCACGCTGGAGCGGCTGACGGACGGAGCGGGGCCTGCCGGCGTACTGATCGTCTGTGTGGGGCGCCCGGACGGCTCGGCCGACGGCACGGGCGGGCTGCCGGTCACCGGACTGCCCCACGAGGAGGCCGCCCGGCTGGCCGCCCAGCTCGGCCGGCTCGACGGCCGGGACGGGCCGGTGGACGAACGGCTCCTGGCCCGCGCCGAGGGCAACCCGCTCTACCTGGAACAACTGCTGGTCGGCGGACGGGGGGCCGGCACGGGCGCCGACGGCCCGGACGGCGGGCTGCCGCCGACCCTGCAGGCACTGCTCGGCGCCCGTATCGGAGCGCTGGCCAGGGCGGAGCGGACCGCCGTCGATCTCGCCGCCGTGATCGGCCGCGAGTTCACCGCGGCCGAACTCGTCCTGCTGGAGGTGTCCACACGACTGGCGGAGCGGCAGCCGTCCGCGGTGGTGGCCGCCCCTCCCGAGGAGCGGGCGCGGCACCTGGCGCGCGTCGAGGAGGTGCTGGCGGCGCTGAGCAGGCGCCGGCTGGTGGAGCCGGCGCCGCGGAGGGACCCGGAGACGGCGGCCTACCGGTTCAGCAGCGGGCTGGTGCACGAGGTGACGTACGGCTCTCAGTCCAAACGGGCCAAGGCCGACCGCCACGCCTGGGCTGCGGATCTGCCCAGCGTGCTGCGCGCCGGGGACGGCGCTGTCGGTGGCCATCTGGAGCGCGCCTACCACTACCGCGCCGAGCTGGGACTGCTGGACGAGGGCACCCTGCGGTTGCGCGGCCGGGCGGCCGCCGCGCTGGGCCGGGCCGGGGCCCAGGCCGCCGCCCGGTCCGACCTGTCCTGGGCGCACAGCCTGCTGGAGCGCGCCGTCGGCCTCGACCCCGACGACGCCGGGTCGGTCCGCAGGCTCGGTGAGGTGCGGGTGGCCCTCGGCAACACCGAGGCCGGTGCGGCCCTGCTGCGCCGCGTACGGGACCTGGAATCCGCGCCGGTCGAGTCCGCGCACGCCCGGCTGGCACTCGTGGTGCTGGATCCCGGCGGTCCGGGACCCGGACTCACCGCGACGGCCCGGGCGGTGCTGCCGGTCTTCGAGGCGGCCGGTGACTCGGCGGGCAGGGCGCGGGCGCATCTGAGACTGGCCCAGCGACTCCAGCAGGCGGGCCGGCACGAGGAGTCGGAGCGCGATCAGGCGCGGGCCCTGGAGCAGGCGGTGCTGGCCGGGGCCGAACCCGAGCGCGCCGGGGCGCTCGGGGCCATCGGAATCTCCTTGTGGCGCGGCCCGGCGCCCGCGCCCGAGGCGGTGGAACGCTGCCGGGCCCTCCTGTCGGAGCACGGAGGGGGCCGCCCGACGGTCAGGCTCACCCTGAACTGCCCGCTGGCGGTGCTGTACGCCCTCCAGGACCGGACCCGTGAGGCGTACGGCTGCCTGGCGGAGGCGGGAGAACTGGCCCGGAAGCTGGGGTTCGCCGAGGCGGAGGTGTTCCTGCCGGTGTTCCGGGCCGCGGTGGAGTCGCTGCTCGGCCACGGCTCCGCCGCGCTGGAACTGCTGGCCCGCGCCGACGAGGCGGCCCGGCACACCGGCGCGACCGGGATGCGGACGGCCGTCGCACTGGACGCGGCCCGGATCGAGCTGGACTCGGGCCGCACACGCCGGGCGGCCGTCCGGCTCGCGGGTATCGGGGACGGAGCGGAGCTGAGCCACGCCGACGCGGTCGACCTGCAGGGGATGCGGGGCCGGCTGTCGGCCGCCGAGGGCCGCGCGTCCGCAGCGGCGGCCCACGCGGACCGGGCGGTGGCGGCCTCGCTGCTCACCGATTCCCCCCTGGTCCAGGCGACGGCCGCACTGGACCGTGCCGCCACCCTGTACGCACTGGGGAGGCGGGCGGACGCACGGGCCTCCGCACGGGCCGCGCGGGAGCGGTTCGCGGCCAAGGGGCACCTGCCGGGGATCCGCCGGGCCGCCACCTGCGTGCCCGGGGCCGTGCCCGAGGGGGCCGTGCCTGACGGGACCGTGCCTGACGGGACCGAGTTCACCACGACGGAGAGGAGCTGACCGATGGAGGCCACCGGAAGGGGCACGGCACCGGGGCAGGGACTGACCTGGAGCCTGCGGGGGCGCGGCCCCCAGGACGTGCCCGTGACCGCCGACCCGGGCCCGCCGGGCGGCCGGCCGGCGGGCCGGGCGACCGGGCGCGGTGTGCGGGTGTGCGTGGTGGATTCGGGTGTGGAGCGTGACCACCCGCTGGTCGGTCCCGTGGACGGTTCCTGGGTGGTGGTCAAGGACGGGGAGAGCGGCGCGATCACGGTCGAGCCGACCACGACCGGGGACACGTGCGGGCACGGTACGGCGTGCGCGGGCATCATCCGCCGTACCGCCCCCGACTGCGAGGTCCACAGTGTCCGCGTGCTCGGCGAACGCTTCTCCGGCACGGGTGAGGTGCTGATGGCCGGGCTGCGGTGGGCGGTGGAGCAGCGCTTCGACGTGGTCAACCTGAGTCTGTCGACCACGCGGACCCGCTTCGCCCCGGAGCTGCACGGTCTGGCCGACCACGCCTACTTCGCCCGTACGGTGATCGTGGCATCGGCGCACAACACCCCGGTCGAGAGCTTCCCCTGGCGGTTCGCCTCGGTGATCTCCGTCGGCAGCCACCAGGAGGACGACCCGGAGCTGCACCTGTACAACCCGGAGCCCCCGGTGGAGTTCTTCGGGCCGGGACAGAACGTGTCGGTGCCCTGGCTGGGCGGCCGGACGATCCGTACGACCGGCAACAGCTTCGCCACGCCGTACATCGCGGGCCTCTGCGCCCGGGTCCTCTCCGCGCACCCCGGGATGACGGCCTTCCAGCTCAAGAACGCCCTCTATCTGTCCGCGGCCAATGTCCACGTCGGCCCGCGTCCTTCCACAGCGGCAGGAGATATCCCGTGACGACTCCGAGAACTGACATCACGCTCGCCTCCCTCCCCGCCCCGGGCGACGCCGCCCGGCGCGAACTGCTCCAGTCGGTCGTCGATGTGGCACGCGCGATCTTCGGGGCCGCCGCCAGCTCCGTCTTCCTGCTCGACGAGGAGGCGGACGAACTCGTCTTCCAGGCCGTCTCCGGTGAGGGCGAGGAGTTCCTGGTGGGCCGCCGTTTCCCCGCGGGGCGGGGCATCGCCGGCTGGGTGGCGACCTCGGGAGAGCCGATGGTGGTGGACGACCTGGTCAGCGACCCGTCCTTCGACCGTTCCCTGGCGGAGTCCACTGCGTACGTACCGCAGGCGCTGATGGCGGCCCCGCTGATCAGCGACTCCCGCGTCCTGGGGGTGCTGGAGGTCCTGGATCCTTCACCCCAGGCGCGGTCGGGCGTCCGCGAACTGGACCTGCTGGCGATGTTCGCCCGGCAGGCGGCCGCCGCCCTGCGGGTGGCCGCCCCGGCGCCGGTCGCGGCGGGGAGCACCGGGCGGACCCTGGACGGCGCCCGGCGGGAGGACGCGCTGCAGCTGCTCGGCAGCTTGGAACGGCTGCTGCGGGGCACGGGCTGAGGAGGTACATACGCTGGGCGGCGCGGGAGTGACGGCCGCCCCGACGGGCAGGAGCCGTCGGGGCGCCGGGCTCCGCTCCCGCGCAGAACGGAAGGACACACACGTGAAGCTCGCTTTCTCGACCCTCGGGGTGCCGGGGATGCCGGTCGCCGACGTGGTGCGGCTCGCCGCCGGACACGGGTACGCGGGGGTGGAGCTGCGCACGCACCCCGAGGAGCCGGTGCACACCGGGCTGACGCTCGCCGAGCGAACCGCGGTGGCGCAGGAGTTCGCGACGGGCGGGGTCGAGATCCTGGCCCTCGCCGGGTACGTACGCGTCGCCGCCGAGGGTGACGACGAAGCCGTGCTGGCCGAGCTCGCCGAGCTCGTGGAGCTGGCCCGCGACCTGGGGGCGGCGTACGTCCGCGTCTTCCCGGGCGGCGGGGACCAGGACCCCGCCGAGGCGGACAGGACCGCTGCCCGCCGGCTGGGCGCCGCGGCTCCGCACGCCGCCGACATGGGCGTGCGCATCCTCCTGGAGACCCACGACTCCCACCGCGCCGGGGCCGACGTGGCCCGGGTGGTGGGCACGGTCGGCCACGGGCAGATCGGCGCCCTCTGGGACGTCATGCACACGTGGCTGGCGGGTGAGGAGCCGGTGGCCGCCCACGCGGTGCTGGCCCCGCACCTGGGATACGTGCAGGTGAAGGACATCGCGTCCGCCGACGAGACCACGCCGCTGGCGCTGGGGGACGGGGCTCTGCCCCTGAAGGCGTGCCTGGACACGCTGGACGCCGACGCCTGGGTCTGCTGGGAGTACGAGAAGCGCTGGTACCCCGCCGCCGCCCCCCTGCCGGGTCTGCTGGCAGCGGGGCGTGAGCATCTGCTGCGGCTCGGGGCGCCGAAGCAGTAGGCAGGGCGGCGGCTCGGGCCGCGAAGCCGTTGCGGGGGCCGGCGGCTCAGACCCCGGCCGGCTGCGCCTCGGGCACCTGCGCGGCGGCGGCGCGCGGCCGCGGCAGGGAGGTCAGGGCCACCCCGCCGACCAGCAGCGCGGCCGCGCACCACCGCAGCGGGCTCACCGGCTCACCGAGGAGGAGTGCCGCGGAGGACATCCCGAAGACCGGCACGAGCAGGGTGAACGGGGCCACGGACGAGGCCGGGTGGTGGCGGAGCAGGAAGCCCCAGGCACCGAAGCCGAAGACCGTGGTGATCCAGGCGACGTAGACGATGATGCCGACGCCGCTCAGGTCGAGCGCGGCCAGGGCCTCGGCGTCGCGGTGCGGGCCTTCGAGGAGCAGGGACAGGCCCAGCAGCGGCAGTACCGGCACGGTCGACACCCAGACCATGAAGTTGAGGGAGTCGCGCGGAGCGGCCTTGCGGGTGAGGACGTTCGACACGCCCCAGCAGGCCGCCGCCGCGACGACGAGGACGAAGGCGAGCACGGGCCCGCCCGCCCCTTCGTCGACGGCGGCGACCCCGATGCCCGCGAGGGCGGCGCCCATCCCCAGCACCCGTGTCCCGCCGGGCCGTTCGCCGAGCGCCACGGCCGCGAAGAGGGCCGTGAAGACGGCCTGGACCTGGAGGACGAGGGAGGAGAGCCCGGCAGGCATCCCCCGGTCCATGGCGATGAAGAGCAGCCCGAACTTGGCGACGCCCAGGGCGAGGCCCACGCCGACGATCCACTTCCAGGCCACCTTCGGCCGGCCGACGAAGAACACGGCGGGCAGCGCGGCGACGAGGAAGCGGAGCGCGGAGAAGAGCAGGGGCGGAAAGTGGGCGAGCCCGAGCTCGATGACGACGAAGTTGACGCCCCAGACGGCGGTGACCAGCACGGCGAGGGCGATGTGGAGAGGACGCATGGACAGAGCATCGGCCGCGCGGACCATGTAGCACCAGCACGGATTGCTTCATGGTTGGATTGAGCATCGCTGAAGCTTCCGCCCTTTGCGAGGTCCCCGTGCTCGATCTGTCCCGGCTTCGCGCCCTGCACGCCGTATCCGTCCACGGGTCCGTCGCGGCGGCGGCCGCCGCCCTCGGTTACACCCCGTCAGCCGTCTCGCAGCAGATCACCAAGCTGGAGCGGGAGACGCGCACGACGCTGCTGGAGCGGCACGGCCGCGGGGTCGCGCTCACCGAGGATGCGGTGCATCTGGCCGCCACCGCCCAGCAGCTGCTGGCGATCGTGGAACAGGCCGAGACGACTCTGGAGGAGCGCAGGGGCACACCGACGGGCCGGCTGTCGCTCGGCGCGTTCGCGTCGGCGGCGCGCGGGCTGCTGCCGGGAGTGCTGGCGGAGCTGGCACGGGAGCACCCGGCGGTGGAGGCGCGGCTGACGGAGGTCGATCCGCACCTCTCGGTCGATCTGGTCGCGAAGGGCGTCATCGACCTCGCGGTGGCCCACGACTGGGACATCGCCCCGCTGCCGGCGCCGGACGGCCTGGCGCAGGCCGTGATCGGTGACGACGGGTGCGATCTGCTGGTGCCGGAGGGGCACCGGCTGGGAGGGCGGACTGCGGTGCGGCGGGAGGAGCTGGCCGCGGAGCGGTGGGTGTGCCAGCCGCCCGGCACCGTGTGCCACGACTGGCTCGTGCGGACGCTGCGGGCTGCGGGGTGCGAGCCGGACATCCGGCATCAGGCGGAGGAGCACCACACCCAGCTCGCCCTGATCGCCGCCGGGGCTGGGCGTGGCGATGATCCCGCGCCTGGGCCGGGGGCAGCTGCCGCCGGGGGTGGTGGCGGTGCGGCTGGATCCCGTACCGGTGCGGCGGGTGTACGCGCTGTGGCGCACGGAGGCGGCGCGGCGGCCGGCGATCACCGCGGCGGTGGCCGCGCTGCGGGCCGCAGGGGCGCGGGCGGGGCTGTCCTGACGCTCACGGCGACGGACGGGGGCCCACGCGCCGGGCAAGGTCCCGCACCCTCGCCCACCTGACGGACCGGAACCCCAACACGCCGGCGCCGACTGGGAATTGGCCCAGGATTTCCGGGCGGGAATGACCTGCGTGACTGGGCGTATCCCACCGTAGAGGCGTACCCATGAGCGACGGAACGACTTCCGCATCCCCGGCCACGACCCCCTCGCCAACCACTACGTCGACAGCCCGGTCCGGCGCGCCGCCCTGGACGGCTCGGCCCGACCGGCCGCGCGACGCACATCCGGCCGATGCGGCCCTCCTCACCCCCTTGCGCCTCCGCTCCCCCACTCGCCGCGCGTGTCCCGCCCTTTTCGGGTGGTCCTCTTGACTGGTAGTTACTTTCCATATATCCGTACCTTCTTGGAAGTTTCTTTCAGCACCGGAAGGAGCTCACGTGCACCACCGCACCTCCAGACGCGCTCTCCTCACCGCCACCGCTGCCACCGTCGCCGTGGCAGCGACCGGCGTCGTCGCCGTCCCCGGCGCCGCCCAGGCATCCGGCACCTCCACGGACAGCCGCCTCAAGCGGCTCATCGCCCGGATGAGTCTCGAGGAGAAGGTCGGCCAGCTCTTCGTGATGCGGGTGTACGGGCACTCCGCGACCGCCCCCGACCAGGCGGACATCGACGCCAACCTCGCCGAGATCGGGGTCCGTACGGCCGCCGAGCTGATCTCCACGTACCACGTCGGCGGCATCATCTACTTCGCCTGGGCGCACAACACCCGGGACCCGCACCAGATCGCCGACCTCTCCAACGGCATCCAGCGCGCCGGTCTCGCCGGGCCGACCCCCGTGCCGCTCCTGATCTCCACCGACCAGGAGCACGGCATCGTCTGCCGCGTGGGCGAGCCGGCCACCCTCATGCCGGGCGCCATGGCACTGGGGGCCGGCGGTTCGCGCTCCGACACGCGCCGGGCCGCCCAGATCGCCGGTGCGGAACTGGCCGCCCTCGGCATCAGGCAGAACTACGCGCCCGACGCCGACGTCAACGTCAACCCGGCCAACCCCGTCATCGGCGTGCGCTCCTTCGGTTCCGACCCGGATTCGGTGGCCGCCCTCGTCGCCGCGCAGGTGAAGGGCTACCAGAGCGCGGGTGTCGCCGCCACGGCCAAGCACTTCCCCGGCCACGGCGACACCAGCACCGACAGCCACACCGGCCTGCCCTCCATCCACCACACCCGGGAGCAGTGGGAAGAGCTGGACGCCCCGCCGTTCCGGGCCGCCGCCGCGGCGGGCATCGACTCGATCATGACGGCGCACATCGTGGTCCCCGCCCTGGACCCGTCCGAGGACCCCGCCACGCTCTCCCGCCCCATCCTCACCGGCATCCTGCGCGAGGAGCTCGGCTACGACGGCGTCGTGGTGACCGACTCGCTGGGCATGCAGGGAGTGCGCACGAAGTACGGCGACGAACGCGTCCCCGTCCTGGCGCTGCGGGCCGGTGTCGACCAGCTGCTGAACCCGCCCGACCTCCCGGTCGCGTGGAACGCCGTCCTGGAGGCCGTGAAGAGCGGGGAGCTCAGCGAGGCCCGCATCGAGGAATCGATCCTGCGCATCCTCCGGCTGAAGTGGAAGCTCGGGCTCTTCCGCGACCCCTACGTCACCCACCGGGGCGTGGACCGGACGGTCGGCACGCGGGCCCATCTCGACGCCGCCGACCGGATCGCCGAGCACACGACCACGCTGCTCGCCAACACCGGTGCGCTGCTCCCGCTGTCCCGCCGTTCGCACAGGAACCTGCTCGTGGTCGGCGCGGATCCCGCCTCACCGTCCGGCACGACGGGTCCGCCGACCACCACGCTCGCCGAGGCCTTCCAGGAGCTGGGGTACGCGGCGACCGCCCTGTCCACCGGAACGGCGCCCTCACAGGCGAGGATCGCGGAGGCGGTGGCGGCCGCCCAGGGCAAGGACGCGGTCGTCGTGGGTACGTACAACGTCACCGCGACCAGCTCCCAGCGCACCCTTGTCGCGGCGCTCGCGGCGACCGGCGTCCCGGTGGTCACGCTCGCGCTCCGCAACCCGTACGACATCGCCCAGCTGGCCGGTACGGGGTACGCGGCGAGCCTGGCCGCGTACTCCTGGACGGACGTCGAACTGCGGGCGGCCGCCCGGGTGATCGCGGGACGGGCCGAGCCGGAAGGCCGGCTGCCGGTCCCGGTGCAGCGTGCGGACACGCCCACGCAGGCGCTGTACCCGGTCGGCTACGGCCTGTCCTACTGACGCGCGGGCGGGCCGGGCGTCACCGGGTGCGACATACCCGGCAACGCCCGGCCCGCCCGCCTGCGGGGCCGTGTCACGGCCTCAGCGTGCCCGCCTTCCTCTCGAGCTCCGCGTCCCGCTTGTCCAGCTTCGCGTCGAACCTGGCGAGCGGCCTCGCCTTCGCCGGATCGGCCTCGACGGCCGCCGGGGCGACTCCGGCCCAGCGCAGGATCGCCGCCGTCGCCCTGGCCTTCTCGTCGGCGACGAGGCCGGCGACCTTGGATCCGTGGTTGCCGCCCGGCACCGTGTAGACGTAGCTGTCACGGGCGCCGCGGCCCAGACGGAAGCGCTCGGCACCCCACGGGTCGTTCTCGCCGTAGACGTACATCATGTGCCTGGCGTTGTTCCGGACCCAGCTGTCCACGTCGCGCATCGCCGAGGGCGCGAACTTCATGGGGATGGAGCGCGGCACGAAGGCGCGGGGCGGTTGGTAGCCGTAGCGGCTGAGGCCGCCCAGCCAGGGCTGCGTGATGTCGGGCGAGCCGAGCTGGGTGCCCGCCTGGTAGTAGTACGGCGTGTACTGCTCCAGGCCCTGGTCGGCGTAGGCGGAGAAGCCCGAGATGCCGTCGATCGAGTCCCAGATCGCCTCGTCGGTGGCCTGCGGGGCGTCGGCCGGCACGGACTCGCAGTCGGAGAGCAGGCTGTACTGCCAGAACGCCCAGACGTAGTCCATGACGACGGCCTCGTACGCCTTGTCCAGCGAGCCGACGGTGTTGAACGTGAGGCCGTTCTCGGCGGCGTACGCCTTGTACTTCTTCTCCAGCGGCTCGCGGCGCACGAGTGCCTCGCGCTGTACGCCGTTCAGCCGGTCGCGGCACTCCTCGGTGCCGACTCGCGCGAAGAACCGGTCGTAGGCCGAGTCCTCGTCGTTCACGACGTCGTTGGGCGCGACGTAGGCGACGACGCCGTCCATGTCCTTCGGGTAGAAGCGCTCGAAGTAGGTGGCGGTCATGCCGCCCTTGGAGCCGCCGGTGGTCAGCCAGTTCCGGGAGTAGATCCCCTTCAGCGCCGTGAAGACCCGGTGCTGGTCGCTGGCGGCCTGCCAGATGTCGAGCTTCGACCAGTCGGCGGGCGCCGGGCGGGACGGGGTGAAGAAGCGGTATTCCAGCGAGACCTGGTTGCCGTCGATGATCTGCGTCGGCTCGCTGCGGCTCGGGTTCGTGGAGACGTTGTAGCCACTGGTGAAGAAGACCGTCGGGCGGTTCGTGTCCTTGTGCAGCAGGGTGACGCGCTGCTGGAAGGTGCCCTTGGACGGGTGCCTGTGGTCGATCGGCTGTGTGTAGTTGAGGACGAAGAAGCGGTAACCGGGGTACGGCTTCTCCTCGATCAGACTCATGCCCGGGATGGCCAGGATGCGGTCCTTGACGTCCTCGCTGCTGCTGGTGGAGCCGCTGCTCTGTTTCGCGGCCGGTTCCGCGGCGGTGGCCGCACCGGCCGAGGCTCCGGTCGCCCCCGCTGTGCCTATGAGCACCGCGAGCGACAGAACCCCTGTGAGCGCCTTGCGCATGCACCCTCCCCTTGATTCACGACAGTCGCCGTGAACCTAGCGGGGGCAACACCTGCCACGCCAGACCCAGTTGCGTGTCAGCACAAGATCCACCCGGTGGAACCCGAGGAACCCGCGACGGAACCGGAGGCGCGGACGCACCGGTTCAGCGCGTGGACCGTGACGGGGCCCGCCAGCCGGGTGAACCGGCCGCTGTCGACGACCGCCCGGCCTCCGCGCGGCTGCAGCGAGACGCGCATCGCGCGGCGCGCGCCCGGGTCCCTGGCGACGGTGACGGCGCAGGCGTAGGCCCGGCTCTCGTAGACGCGCAGCGAACCGGTGGCGAACGCCACCGTCTTGACCAGCCGTCCGGAACAGGGTGACGCGGCCTGCGCGGGGGCCGCGCCGGGCCCGCCCAGCACCAGGCCGACGGACCCGAGCAGTGGCAGCACGAAAAGCGCCACCCCCAGGCGCCGGCCCGCCGGCCGTTTCGCCGGCCGCGGCCGTCCCGATGCCCTCAGCGGTCCCGTCACTCCGTCCACCCCACCTGCTCCGTCGAACACCCTGACCCTCGTCGGCCACGTATGCGTATGGGTGTACGACGCACAACGGGGGGTGCGAGGTTCCGGAGAAGCGGGGTGGACAACGGTGTCAGACCTTCGAGGGGGCGCCCTCGTCCATGCCCTCCCCTATGAACGTGCGCCACAGCCGGGCGTACAGGCCGTCCCTCGCGAGCAGTTCGCCGTGCGTGCCGTCCTCGGCGACCCTGCCCCCGTCCATCACCACGACGCGGTCGGCGCGGGCGGCCGTCGTCAGGCGGTGGGCGACGACGAGTGTCGTGCGACGGCCGGCGAGGCGGTCGGTGGCCTGGTTGACCTGGGCCTCGCTGGCGAGGTCCAGGGAGGCGGTCGCCTCGTCGAGCAGCAGGATGTCGGGGTCGACCAGCTCGGCGCGGGCGAGGGCGATCAGCTGGCGCTGGCCCGCCGAGAGGTTGCGGCCCCGCTCGGCGACCTCGTGCAGGTAGCCGCCCTCCAGGGTGGCGATCATCTCGTGGGCTCCGACCGCCCGGGCCGCCGCCTCCACCTGGGCGTCGGTGGCCTCCGGCAACCCGTAGGCGATGGCGTCGCGGACCGTGCCCGCGAAGAGGTAGGACTCCTGCGGTACCACTCCGAGCCGGTGCCGGTACGCGGTCCTGTCCAGCCTGCGCAGGTCCGTGCCGTCCGCCGTGACGCGGCCGCTCGTGGGGTCGTAGAAGCGGGCGACCAGCTTTACGAGCGTGGACTTGCCCGCACCGGTCTCGCCGACGAAGGCGACCGTCTGGCCGGCGGGGATGCGCAGGTCGATGCCGGTGAGGGCTTCCTCCTCGCCGTCGTAGGCGAAGGAGACGTCCTCGAAGGCGATGTCGCCGCGCAGCGAGGGCACGTCCTGCGGTGTGTCGTGGTCGGCGGTGGAGGTCGGCTCCCGCAGGAGCTCCTGGATCCGGCCGAGCGAGACCGTGGCCTGCTGGTAGCCGTCGAAGACCTGGGAGAGCTGCTGCACCGGGGCGAAGAACAGGTCGATGTAGAGGAGGTAGGCGACCAGCGCGCCCGTGGTCAGCGTGCCGTCGTCGACCCGTCCGGCGCCGACGATCAGCACGGCGGCCGCCGCGACCGAGGCCAGCAGCTGCACGAACGGGAAGTAGACGGAGATCAGCCACTGCCCGCGCACCCGGGCCTCGCGGTAGTGGTCGCTGCGCTCGGCGAACCGCTGGGCGCCGTCGCGCTCGCGGCGGAACGCCTGCACGATCCGCAGCCCGGAGACGGACTCCTGGAGGTCGGCGTTGACGACGCTGATGCGCTCCCGCGCCAGTTCGTAGGCCTTGACGCTCCTGCGGCGGAAGAAGAAGGTGCCCACGACCAGGAGCGGCAGGGTCGCGAAGACGACCAGGGCCAGCTGCACGTCGAGGACGAGCAGCACGACGGTGATGCCGAAGAAGGTGACGACGGAGACGAAGGCCGTGACCAGGCCGGTCTGCAGGAACGTGGACAGGGCGTCGACGTCCGTCGTCATCCGGGTCATGATCCGGCCGGTCAGCTCGCGCTCGTAGTAGTCGAGGCCGAGCCGCTGCAGTTGCGCGAAGATCTTCAGGCGCAGGGAGTACAGGACGCGTTCGCCCGTACGGCCCGTCATCCTGGTCTCACCGACCTGGGCCGCCCACTGCACGAGGACGGCGAGCAGGCCGAGCCCGGCCGCCGCCCAGACCGCGCCCAGCGCCATGCGCTGCACGCCGTCGTCGATGCCGTGCCGGATCAGCACCGGCAGGAGCAGGCCCATGCCCGCGTCGACGGCGACCAGCGCCAGGCTCACCAGCAGCGGGAGCCCGAAGCCGTGGAGCAGCCGGCGCAGGCCGTACGACTCCTCCGGGCGGACGGCGCCCGCCTCGTCGATGCCGGGCGTGTCGGTGGCGGGCGGCAGCGCTTCGACCTGGGCGAGGAGCTCGGGGGTGGCGGGCATACCGGCCGCCGCCGTGTCGCGCTGCTCCTCCTTGCGGATCCACAGCTCCGGGGTGATGCCGCGCTCCGCGTCGAACTCGGCCTCCAGCTCCTCCTGGAGCGCGCGGTCGTCGTCCGGCGCCCCGTCCGTCACCCTCTGGTGCCCCGGTGAGGTGCCGCCGAGCTCGTCCGGGTCGGTGAGCAGCCTCCGGTAGAGCGCGGAGCGCTGCTCCAGCTCGGCGTGCGTGCCTATGTCCGCGAGCCGCCCCTGGTCGAGGACGGCGATGCGGTCGGCGAGGCCGAGGGTGGAGCGCCGGTGGGCGATCAGCAGGGTGGTGCGGCCGGCCATGACCTGCGCCAGCGCCTCGTGGATCTCATGCTCGACGCGGGCGTCGACGGCGGAGGTGGCGTCGTCGAGGAGGAGCAGGCGGGGGTCGGTGAGGATGGCCCGGGCGAGGGCGACCCGCTGTCGCTGCCCCCCGGACAGGGTGAGCCCGTGCTCGCCGACCTTGGTGTCGTAGCCGCCGGGGAGCTGCGTGATGAAGTCGTGCGCCTGGGCGGCGCGCGCGGCCCGCTCGATCTGTTCCTGGGTGGCGTCCGGGTGTCCGTAGGCGATGTTGGCGCGGACCGATTCGGAGAAGAGGAAGCTGTCCTCCGGTACGAGACCGATGGCGGCCCGCAGGGAGTCCTGGGTCAGCTCGCGGACGTCGTGGCCGCCGACCAGGACGGCGCCGTGCGACACGTCGTAGAAGCGGGGCAGCAGGAGGGAGACGGTGGACTTCCCGCTGCCGGAGGCGCCGACGACGGCGACGGTCTCGCCGGGCTCGATGGTCAGGGAGAACCCGTCGAGTACGGGTCGCTCGTCGGCGTAGCCGAAGCGCACGTCGTCGAACTCGACGCTCGCGGGGGCGTCGGCCGGCAGCTGCTTCGTGCCGTCCTGCATGGAGGGCTCGGTGTCGATCAGTTCCAGGACGCGTTCCACCCCGGCCCTGGCCTGCTGGCCGACGGTGAGGACCATGGCGAGCATCCGGACCGGGCCCACGAGCTGGGCGAGATAGGTGGAGAAGGCGACGAACGTGCCGAGGGTGATCTCCCCGCGGGTGGCCAGCCAGCCGCCGAGAGCCAGCATCGCCACCTGGCCCAGCGAGGGAACCGCCTGGAGCGCGGGGGTGTAGCGGGAGTTCAGCCGGATGGTCCGCAGCCGGCCCGCGAAGAGCCTGCGCCCGACCTCGCGGAGCTTGCCCGTCTCCTGCTCCTCCTGTCCGAACCCCTTGACGACCCGGACGCCGGAGACGGCCCCGTCGACCACTCCGGCCACGGCGGCGGCCTGACTCTGGGCGTACCAGGTGGCGGGGAAGAGGCGGGTCCTGGAGCGGCGGGCGATGAACCAGAGGGCGGGGGCGACGGCGAGGGCGACGAAGGTCAGCGGCAGCGACAGCCACGCCATGATCACCAGGGAGATCAGGAAGAGCAGGATGTTCCCGATGGTCATCGGGAGCATGAAGAGGAGACCCTGGATCAGCTGCAGGTCGCTGGTGGCCCGCCCGACGACCTGGCCGGTGGAGAGCTCGTCCTGCCGCTTCCCGTCGAGCCGGGTGAGGGTGCCGTACATCTCGGTCCGCAGGTCGTGCTGCACGTCGAGGGCGAGCCGGCCGCCGTAGTAGCGACGGACGTAGGTGGCGGCGTAGACGAGGACGGCCGCGACGACGAGCATCCCGGTCCACAGACCGAGGGAGCGGGTGCGGTCGCCCACGACGTCGTCGATGATCACCTTGGTGATCAGCGGGACCAGGGCCATGACGCCCATGCCGGCGAGTGACGAGCCCAGCGCCAGCAGGACGTTGCGCCGGTAGCGCCACGCGTATCCGGCCAGCCGCCGGCCCCACCCCGGCTCCGCGCTCCGCTGCTCCCCGTCCGCGCTCTCGCCCGCCATCGTGCCTCCTGCTTTCCCCGTCGCCCCGCCTGGTCTACCGCATGTCACCAACGCCGTCAGCTGCGGATTTCATCCCGCCGCAACAATTGCCGGCCCATGGCCGGAGGCGGGGGGACGGCAGGTCCCAGGTCGTGGGGCGGGCGGGAGGGACGCCCGTACGGGAGGCCGGTGGTGCGGGGCCCCGGGCCCCCGCACGGCGGACCGGGCCCCTAGGGCGTGTTTCGAAAGTCCCGCCTGCCCGGGGGCGTCTGGCACGCACGCTCGCCGCGTTGTCGGGATCACCCCGATACACCCGGTATCGAGGCGACCCTCCGCCTTGCGATCGCACGCACCAGACGCCCCCGGGCCTGCCCTTCGGGCAGACGACGCCACTTTCGAAACACGCCCTAGCCGGTGGTCGGACCGAGGTCCTTGTGTACGGCCTCGGCCACGGCCTGGATGGTGCTGACGCCGTCGTTCATCGTCTTGTTGTCCTGGGTGAGGACGGTGATCAGGTAGTCGTGGCCCTTGCCGCTGAACGCGCCCACGCTGTGTACGCGCCAGCCGTGGGCGGACCGCTCCAGCCAGCCGTTCTTGAGCTGGACGGTCGCGTCGGCCGGAGCACCCGCCGGAACCCCCCAGCGCTGGTCCGGCACGACCTTGCGCATCCGGTCCAGGAGGAACGTCCGCGAGCGGTCGTCGAGGATCTTGTTCCGGCTCGTCACCAGGGTCAGCAGGCGCTGCTCGTCCTGGGCGGTGATCTGGGTGAGTCCCCACGCATGCCCGGCGTCCGGAGTGGTGCGGGTCATGCCGGCGGCCCGGAGGAAGGCCTTGACCTTCGACGGGCCGAGGCGGCCCCACAGCTCGCTGGTCGCGTCGTTGTCCGACTTCGTGATCATGGCGGTGGAGAGTTCGGTCTCGTGCGGGGTGAGCGGCCGGCCCGTGCGCCGGGCGTCCCAGAGCAGGGCGGCGAGGACCGTCACCTTGACCACGCTGGCCGAGTCCACCTGCTGGGTGGCCCGCAGTGTGCAGGTCGTACCGGTCCTGTGGTCCTGGACCGCCAGGGCGGTGGTGGATCCGGTGCCCTTGAGGGCTGCGGTGATGTCCTCGGACAGCCGGGCGGCGAGGCCGGTCTTCTTCGACACGCAGGAGACGGAGGGCGAGACGGCCTCTGCGGGCTTCGCCACGGCGGCCGCGGGTGCGAGCACGCCGCAGATCAGGGCGGCGCAGACGGCCGCCCGGGAACGCCGGGACGTCAGCTGGTGACTCATGAACCTTCCGTCCTGTGTGTCGGGTGCGGCCTGAGGGACCCGAGCATGATGCACACATGCGGACAAAACGTCCTATGGTCCGCGCCACAGGCCTCCTGGCCCGGCCCCCGGCGTCCTCCGGACGGACCTGGGCCGGGCGCACCCTCCCGCCCTGGTGGCGCGGCGGTGCACTCGGACGGCGGCGCGGCCGGCGCGCCGGGGGCGGGTGACCGACACCACAGGGGCCCCGGAGTCGTGGCCCGGACACCAACCGCAAGGAGGTCACGGGCAGCCGGGCGAGCCCGTTTCCCGGCCTTGGCGTCGCCGCCGGTCCGATCGAGTGATCGAGGCCGAAGGGGCGGGCGTGCGGCAGGAGTGGGCACCGGAGGAGCCGGCGTGGCCGAGTACGCCCACGACGTCGCCGCCCGGCCCTCGGCGCTGCGCCTGCGCGAGCGTCTGGACGGCCTGGGCAGGCGGGGCGAAGGCGGGAGTGTACTGGTCGTCGGCGACGGGCTGACCGGCATCGAGACCGCCACCGAGATCGCCGAATCCCGGCCCGGCCTGTCGGTGACGCTCATCGCCCGCGGCGAGCTGGCCGTCCGGCTCTCCGCCGGAGCCCGCGACCACCTGCGCCAGGCCTGCGACCGGCTGGGCATCACGGTCCTGGAGCACACCGTCGTCAAGGCCGTCGAAGCGGCACGGGTGCTCCGCGCCGACGGCACCGCCGTGGCATCCGACGCGACCGTGTGGACGGCCGGGTTCGCGGTCAGCCCCGTCGCCGCCGCCGGCGGGCTGGAGGTCACCGAGAACGGCCGGATCGTCGTCGATCGCACCATGCGGTCGGTCTCGCACCCGAACGTCTACGCCGCCGGCGACAGCGCCTCAGGGTGGCCCGCGTGGAGAGCACCGCCACCACGCCCGGCGTCCACCACGCGCTCGCCAACGGCGCCCCCGCCATCCTCTTCGTGCTCGGCGACCAGGTCGTCGGCTCCGTGACGTTCGACATCACCCACGGCAGGATCGCGACCGTGCGCGGCATCGCCGCCCCCACCCGCCTCGCCCGCCTCACCGAGGCCTGGCGGCGGCACGGACCGGACACGCCGCGCTCGTCGAGGAGCTGAAGACCAGCGACGGCGAGCACGTGATCATCCCGCTACCTCGCGGCTGACGTCCGAGCCAGGACACTGGGGCGAAGGGGGCCGGCCCGGGGTGCGTGCCCTGTTCCCACGGGGCGGCGGAGCACCGAGCGGCGCCGGGTCACCGTGCCGGGCGTCCGCCCAGGTCACCGTGCCGGGCGTCCGCCCAGGTCACCGTGCCGGGCGTCCGCCCAGGTCACCGTGCCGGGCGTCCGCCCAGGTCACCGTCCCGGGTGTCCGCCCAGGTCACCGTCCCGGGTGTCCGCCCGGGTCACAGATGCGTCGGTTCGAACATCCTCAGCAGGGCCGGCAGGACGACGACCGCGGGGCCGGGGGCCGCCAGCGCCTTCGCCAGGTCGGCGGCCAGGGACTCGGGGGCCGTACGGACCGCGGGAACTCCGAAGGACTCCGCGAGGGCGACGAAGTCCGGGCGGGACAGCTCCGTCGCCGTGGCCTCGCCGAAGGCGCCCGTCATGTACTCGCGCAGGATGCCGTAGCCGCCGTCGTCCACGATCAGCCAGGTGACGGGCAGGTCGTACTGACGCGCGGTGGCGAGCTCGGCGATCGAGTACATCGCCCCGCCATCGCCCGAGACGGCCAGCACGGGCTTGGTCGGATCCGCCGCCGCGGCGCCGATCGCGGCCGGGAAGGCGTAGCCGAGACCGCCCGCGCCCTGGGCCGAGTGCATGGTGTTGGGGTGCCGGGCGTCGAAGGCGGACCAGGCCCAGTAGGCGAGGATCGTCATGTCCCAGAAGCTGGGCGCGGTGTCGGGCAGTGCCTCGCGGACCGAGGCGAGCACCTGCTGCTCCAGGGTGAGGTCCTGGGCGGCGATCCGTGCCCGGACCTGGTCCAGGACCGTACGGACGCGGGTGGCGGCGGTGGCGTCCTCGCGGCGCTCCACGGCCTCCAGCAGGCCGGCGAGGGCCTCGCGGGCGTCGGAGTGGATACCGAGCGCGGGGTGGTTGGACTCCAGCTTCCCGGCGTCGGCCTCGATCTGGATGATCCGGCCGCGCGGGCTGAACGTGTGGTAGTTCGAGGAGAGCTCACCGAGTCCCGAGCCCACGACCAGGAGCACGTCCGCGGATTCCAGGAAGTCCGTGGTGTACCGGTCCTCCAGCCAGGACTGGAGGGAGAGCGGGTGTTCCCAGGGGAAGGCGCCCTTGCCACCGAAGGTGGTGACGACCGGGGCGTCGATCTTCTCCGCGAGCGCCAGCAGCTTGCCGCTCGCGTCGGACCGTACGACTCCGCCGCCCGCGATGATCGCCGGCCGTTCGGCGTTCGACAGCAGGTGCGCCGCCGCGAGGGTGAGTTCCGGACGCGGGTACACCTCGCGCGGGGTGGCGTCGAGCGCGCTGACCACGGGCAGGAGCGTCTCGGCGAGGAGCACGTCCTGCGGGATCTCCACCCACACGGGCCCGTGCGGGGCGGTGAGCGCGGACTCCCAGGCGGCGGCGATCGCGGACGGGATCTGCGACGCCGTGCGCACGGTGTGGACGGACTTGACGACGCCACGGAACGACGCCTGCTGGTCGCGGAGCTCGTGCAGGTAGCCGTGGCGCCCGCCGCCGAGCCCGGCGCTCGGGATCTGGCTGGAGACCGCCAGCACGGGCGCCGATGCCGCCGCCGCCTCCTGGAGCGCGGCCAGGGAGGTCAGCGCTCCCGGGCCGGTGGAGAGCAGCAGCGGGGCCACCTCCCCCGTGATCCGGCCGTAGGCGTCGGCGGCGAAGCCCGCGTTGTTCTCGACGCGCAGCCCGACGTACGAGAGGGAGGAGCGGCGCAGCGCGTCGAACATGCCGAGCGCGTGCTGGCCCGGCAGCCCGAAGACGGTGGTGGCGCCCAGGCCCTGGAGGGTCTCGACCACGAGGTCACCGCCGTTGCGTCCGGGCGGAGGGTTCAGGGCGGCCTCGGCCTGGGCGGGGGTGAGCTGCGGCCGGTCGTCGTGGTCGTGGCTCACCGGTTCCGGCCCTCCGCGATCTGGCGGGACATGATCGTCGTCAGCTCGTACGCCGTGTGGGACGCGGCGACGGAGGTGATCTCCGCGTGGTCGTACGCCGGGGCGACCTCGACCAGGTCGGCGGAGACCAGGTGGCAGGAGGAGAGCCCGCGCAGGATCTCCAGGAGCTCGCGCGAGGTGAGGCCGCCGGCCTCCGGGGTGCCGGTGCCGGGGGCGTGCGCCGGGTCCAGGACGTCGATGTCGATCGAGATGTAGAGCGGCCGGTCGCCGATGCGCTGCCGGAGCTGGTCGGCGATCTCGTCGACGCCGCGCCGCATGACGTCGGCGGAGGTGACGATGCCGAAGCCCATCTTGGCGTCGTCGGTGAGGTCCTGCTTGCCGTACAGCGGGCCGCGGGTGCCGACGTGGGACAGCGCCTCCGTGTCGAGGATGCCCTCCTCGACGGCGCGGCGGAACGGGGTGCCGTGGGTGTACTCGGCGCCGAAGTACGTGTCCCAGGTGTCCAGGTGGGCGTCGAAGTGGAGCAGGGCGACGGGGCCGTGCTTCTTGGCGACGGAACGCAGCAGGGGCAGCGCGATGGTGTGGTCGCCGCCGAGCGTCATCAGCCGGGCGCCGGTGGAGAGCAGGTCGTCGGCGGCGGCCTCGACGGTCTCGACGGCCTCGTTGATGTTGAACGGGTTGGCCGCGATGTCACCCGCGTCGGCGACCTGGGCGAGGGCGAAGGGGGAGGCGTCCTGCGCGGGGTTGTAGGGGCGCAGGAGGCGGGACGCCTCGCGGATCGCGTTGCCGCCGAAGCGGGCGCCGGGGCGGTAGGAGACCCCGCTGTCGAAGGGCACGCCGACGACGGCGACGTCGGCGGTCCCCACCTCGTCGAGCCGGGGCAGCCGGGCGAACGTGGCGGGTCCGGCGTACCGCGGGACGCGGGAGGAGTCGACGGGACCGCGCGGCGATTCGGTGCTGCTCATGAGGACGGGTGCCTTTCGTTCGGGCTCTGCGAGGGTGCTGCACGCTTTGTGGGCGTTCGTACGGTAATCAAGTGTGCGGGGTCCGGGACGGCCGGGGTGACCGGGCCGGTGGTTCCGGTGCGGCCGGGGCAGGGTGCGACCGTCCGGAAGCCGGGCGTGGTTCGGCGACCCCCGCCCGGCTTCCGGCAGCGCTCACACGGCGACCGGGTCCGCGTCCGGGGCCGTCTCGGCGTGCGCGCCCCGGCCTGCCAGCCGCTCGCGCCAGGCGGCCAGTACGTCGGCGTCCGTCGGCCTGGTGGCCAGCGAGACGGCCACGTACACCGCGAGCGAGGCCAGCAGCCCGTAGTAGACGGGCTCGTTGGCGAGGATGCCGTACCCGGCCATGAGGCCGACGACCGCGACGCCACCGACGGCGACCGCGGCCAGCGCACCGGCCGCGGTTCCCCGACGCCACAGCAGACCGCCCAGAATGGGCACGAGCAGCCCGGCGACGAGCAGGTTGTAGGCGACGGTGAGCGCCTCGACGACGTTGTTCAGCGCGATGGCGATCGCGATGACGGCGACACCCATGACGAGGATGAAGACCCGGTTGCCCTTCACCTCGTCACGCTCCGCACCGTCGCCCCCGGTGACCGCGCCCCGCAGGCGCGACCAGATGTCGTTGTTGGCCACGGTCGCGCAGGCGATCAGCGCGCCGGAGGAGGTGGACATCACGGCGGCGAGCGCGGCGGCCAGGACCAGGCCCCGGACGCCGACCGGCAGTTCGTCCTTGACGATCGTCGCGAAGGCCGCGTCCGCGCTGGGCAGCTTCGGGTACATGACCTTGGCCGCCGTACCGATGACGGCTCCGGCGATCGCGTACACGAGGCAGTACGTGCCGGCGACGGTGCCGCCCCAGCGCGCCGTGCGGTCGTTGCGGGCGGTGAACACCCGCTGCCAGATGTCCTGGCCGATCAGCATGCCGAAGGTGTAGATCAGGACGTACGTGAAGATCGTCTCGCCGCCTATGCCCAGCGGGTCGAAGTACTCCGTCGGCAGCTTCGCCCTCATCTCGGCGAAGCCGCCGGCCTTGACGACGGCGATCGGCAGGAGCAGCAGCAGGACACCGATCGTCTTCACGACGAACTGGACCATGTCCGTCAGCGTGATCGACCACATGCCGCCGAGCGTCGAGTACGCCACGACGATGGTGCCGCCCAGGATGATCGCGACGGTCCGGTCCATGTCGAACAGGACGTCGAAGATGGTGGCGTACGCGATGGTCGACGTGACGGCCAGCATGAGCGTGTACGCCCACATGACGACGCCCGAGATGATTCCGGCCCGGCCGCCGTAGCGCAGGTCGAGCATCTCGGAGACGGTGTAGACCTTCAGCCGCGCGATGCGGGCCGAGAAGAACACGGACAGCGCCAGCAGTCCCAGGCCGATCGTGAAGACCATCCAGGCGCCGGACAGGCCGTACTGGTAGCCGAGGCCGACGCCGCCGATCGTGGAGGCGCCGCCGAGGACGATCGCGGCCATGGTGCCGGAGTACATCCAGGGACCGAGCCGCCGGCCTGCGACCAGGAACTCGCTCTTGGACTTGGCGCGGCGCATGCCCCACCAGCCCATGGCGAGCATGCCGGCCAGATAGACGACGATCACCGCGTAGTCGACAGCCATGGGCTTCCTCCGTCTCGTCCCGGCGCACGAGTCGTGCGTGAAGAAGACGGTAGGTGGCCGGAAGCCGACGCTGAAGTGTACGTTTCATCCATTCTCGACCGCACCGATGGACGGACCATCCATGACGGACCTCCCCGCCGGACCCCCGGCCCCGCCCGTCGCCCTGGCCGAACTGCTGGCGCGGGAAGAACTGGGGCTGCGCCGGATCGCCGGCCCGGACCACGCCGATCTGCTGTGGGTGCACACCTCGGAGATGGCCGACCCGTATCCGTATCTGCTCGGTGGTGAACTGCTGCTCAGCGCCGGGGTGCTGCTCGCGGACGCGGACACCTATGTGACCCGGCTGGTGGAGGCGGGGGCGGCGGCGCTCGGGTTCGGGGTGGCGCCGGTGCACGACACGGTGCCGGGCGCGCTGGTGGAGGCGTGCGACCGGCACGGCCTGCCCTTGCTGGAGGTGCCGCCCACGACCCCCTTCACGGCGATCGCGCGGGCGGTGTGGCGGCTCATGGCGGAGGCCCGCCACCGTGAGCTGCGCCGGGCGGCCCGGGCGCAGCAGGCCCTGGCGACCGCCGCGGCCCGTCCTGGTCCGGTGCCGGCGGTGCTGCACCAGCTGGCCGTGCACCTGGAGGGCAGGGTGGCTCTGCTGACGGCCGAGGGCGAGGAGGTCCACGCGGCGGGCGGGGCCCTGACGCCGGAGGTACGGGCGGCACTGGCCCGGCTGGCCCGCGTGGTGGCCCCCGCCCCCGCACCCTCCCCCGCCGTCGCCGGCACCTCGGCGGCCGCCCGGAAGCAGAGCCCCGCATCGGCGACGGACACCCTGGGCGGCACCCACCTGTCGGCGTACCCGCTCGGCGGCGCGCAGGGCCTGGTCCTCGTGCTGGCCACTGCCGGGCGCGAGGCGGGGGACCACACCGTCGCCGGGATCGCCGTCGTCCTGCTCTCCCTCCTGACGGCCCCGCACCAGGGCGCCGGCGCGGCAGGCCGCTCGGCGGCGCTCGTACGGCTGCTGCTGGGCGCGCCCCCGCAGGAGGTGGCCCCTCTCCTGGGGGACGAGGAGGCCCTCTGGACCGTGGTCCACGCCCGCCGCGCCGACGGCGCGGCCGCCGACCCGCTCGCCGCCGGCACCCTCGGGGCGGCGATGGGCTCCGCGCTGACCGACGCGGACCGCGGGACGGTGCGGGTCCTCCTCGCCGGCTCCCACGAGGTGACCCCGCAGCCCGGCTGGACCCTCGGCGCCTCGGAGCCGGTGCGGCTCGCGGACCTGCCCGCCGCCGGCACCCGGGCGGCCCGCGCCCTGGGCCGTGCGGAGGCCACCCGCGCACCGCTGGCCACGGACCGCCGGGCCACCGGAGGTCTCGCCGCCCTCGTGCCCCGGGACGAGGCCGAGGCCCACGCCCGCGCCCTCCTGGCCCCGCTCACCCCGCCCCTGGCCGAGACACTGCGCTGCTGGCTGGGCCTGCACGGCAGCTGGGACCGCACGGCTGTGGCCCTGCGGGTCCACCGCAACACGGTCCGCCAGCGCATCGCCCGGTGCGCGGCGCTGCTGGACGTGGACCTGGACGACATGGACGTACGGACGGAGCTGTGGTTCGCGCTGCGCGAGGGCGGGCCTACCCACGCGTGACCCACGGGAGGCACTCGGTCACCCGTGCCCCTCCGGCTTCATCGCGCTCGCTCCCCTCGCCATGGCCTGCATCGCCCACGACGCCGGCATCCCCATCGAAGTCGAGTCCGAGTACCTGCCCGCCACCCTCCTCGGACGCAACTGGTGCGGCGAGTTCCCCACGTAAGCGATGGCCTCCAGCTGCCTGGCCTCCAGCGCCAGTTTGAGTGGCCACTCCAGCGTTTCACCGCTGAAGCCCGTGTGTGTGCAACGGCCTCCGCCTTCTCGCCCGCGGAGATCAGAAACGCCGTACAGATCTCCGCCGCCTCCCCCGCGTTCAGCTTCTTATCGGATTCCGGGGGGGGGTGGGCAGTTCGGCCAGGTGGCATCGCCCATGAGAACGAAAAGGCCCCTGGCACGGTCCCCTCGGTCCGTCCTGATCTTGTGGGTGAGCGTGGACCAGATGTACACGGGTCCTGGGGCCCGGCAGCTCGGCTGTGTCCAGGCCCGGAGTCGTCCACGTCGGCCGCCGTCCCCATCGCACCTTCGTGGGCGTGACCGTGTACTTGCCGCCGCCGGGCCGCCCCCTCCGCCGCTCCGTGGGTCATGCCGTCGGTCACCATTCCCGGGGTGCGATCAGCTCCTCCACGTCCGCCTCCGCGAAGCCGTACGCGGTGGCGATGTACCAGAAGTTCTCGCCTATCTCCTCGCGCGCGACGGTCTCGATCTCGCTGCCGGCCGCCTCGAACTCGGCTTCCAGGCCGTTGAACTCCTCCGTCGCCGCATGGGTGAGCGCGTACAGGGCAGTCAGGTCCGCCGGCCGCTGCGCCTCGATGCGTTCGCAGAGCCGGATCAGGACGGCCCTGCCCTTGTCCACCACCTGGTCGGGGAAGTAGCCGTCCTCGTACAGCCCGCGCAGGAACGCGTACTCGGTCATGCGCCCGTTCGTGATCGCCACAGCGATCCCTCTGTCCGCTCGGTGATCCGTCGAACCGATCCTGCACGACGCCACCGACATCGACCGGGCCGCTCGTCAGCGCCGGGGTGCGAAGGCGTGCGCCCGGTCGTCCCGCGAGCCTCGGACGCCCCCCATTCGGCCCCTGACGGTGCAGGTCACAGCCATGCCACGCTGCTGTCGATCACCGGAAACGGGTCACCGGACAGAGGAAGGTTCTCCGCCTTGCACCGCATCACCGCACTCGCCGCCGCCACGATCACCCTGGCCTTCGGGCTCGGCACAGGGGCCGCCACCGCCACCGCCACCGCCACCGACGACGCAGCCCGGGTCGCCCCTGCGGCGTTCAGCTGCAGCCCCGGCAACTTCTGCATGTACAGCGACTGGAACGGCGGCGGGACCCGTTGCCAGTGGCCGGACGAGCGGAAGGCGAACACCGCGGACAACTGCTCGTTCATCCAGCGGGGCGAGAACGTCCGCTCCGTGTGGAACGCGACCGGCCACCGCGTGCAGTACTACACCGGGACGAACTACAACTCCCGTGTCGGTTCGACCCCTTCGGGCCAGGGCGGCAACCTCCAGGGGAGCTACCAGATCCGCTCCTTCAAGCCCCAGTAGGCCCCGCACCGCCCTCGCACGGCCCCCGCACCGCCCGCGCGCGGCCCTCACGCGCCCCTCCCGCAGCAGGACGAGCACCGCACACCCCGGTCAGGCATCCCGGGGCGTGCGGTGTTCGTCGCGTCTCCCGCCCGCAGAAGGCCCCTTCGGGAGCCGGCGTGCTCAGCATCACCCTGGACAGCCACCGTGACTGCCGGGTAACTTCTGACCAGGACTGAGCAAGCGCTTAGCCATCCTGCCCGAAGCTGAAGCTGAAGCCGACTGAGGAGGCACCCCGTGCGCCGTACGGTTTACAACGAGGACCACGAGGCGTTCCGGGAGACCATCCGCGCCTTCATCGAGGCCGAGGTCGTCCCCGTCTACGACGAGTGGTTCGCGGCGGGCCAGGCGCCTCGCGACTTCTACTACAAGCTCGCCGAGCTGGGCATCTTCGGCATCGAGGTGCCCGAGGAGTACGGCGGCGCGGGCGAGGAGTCCTTCAAGTTCGAGGCGATCCTGTACGAGGAGACCGCGCGCGCGGGCGTCTCCTTCGGCGGCTCCGGGGTGCACGTCCTGCTCTGCCTGCCGTACATCAAGGCGTACGCCACCGAGGAGCAGAAGAAGCGCTGGCTTCCGGACTTCGTCAGCGGCAAGTCGATGTACGCGATAGCCATGACCGAGCCGGGCACCGGTTCGGACCTGGCCGGCATGAAGACGACCGCCAAGCTGTCCGAGGACGGCACGCACTACGTCCTCAACGGCGCCAAGACCTTCATCACCGGTGGTGTGCACGCCGACAAGGTCATCGTCTGCGCCCGCACCGACGCCCCCAAGGCGGACGACCGCAGGCACGGCATCTCGCTCCTCGTCGTGGACACCAAGTCCGAGGGCTACTCGGTCGGCCGCAAGCTCGACAAGCTGGGCCTGAAGGTCTCCGACACCGCCGAGCTGGCCTTCGTGGACGTGAAGGTGCCCGTCGAGGACCTGCTGGGCGAGGAGAACAAGGGCTTCTCCTACCTCGGCCAGAACCTTCCGCAGGAACGCCTCGGCATCGCCGTCGGCGCGTACGCCCAGGCAGCCGCCGCCGTGCGGTTCGCCCAGCAGTACACGCAGGACCGCACCGTCTTCGGCAAGACCGTCGCGTCCTTCCAGAACACGAAGTTCGAACTGGCCGCCTGCAAGGCCGAGGTTGACGCGGCCGAGGCCGTGGTCGACCGGGCGATGGACGCGCACGACGCCGGTGAGCTCACCGCCGCCGAGGCCGCTTCGGCGAAGCTGTTCTGCACCGAGGTCGCGCACCGCGTGATCGACCGCTGCCTCCAGCTGCACGGTGGCTACGGCTTCATGAACGAGTACCCGATCGCACGCCTGTACACGGACAACCGTGTCAACCGCATCTACGGCGGCACCAGCGAGGTCATGAAGTCGATCATCGCCAAGTCCATGGGCCTGTAGAGCGGCTACCTTCTCTCCATGAGCTCAGCACTCGACTCCCTGCTCGATCTGCTCGACCTGGAGCAGATCGAGCAGGACATCTTCCGGGGCACGAGCCGTTCGGCGGTCGTGCCCCGGGTGTTCGGCGGCCAGGTGGCCGCCCAGGCCCTGGTCGCGGCGGGCCGTACGGTCGCGCCGGACCGGGGTACGCATTCCCTGCACGCGTACTTCCTGCGTGCCGGGGATCCCGGTGCGCCGATCGTCTACAACGTCGACCGGATCCGCGACGGGCGGTCCTTCACCACCCGCCGGGTCGTCGCCGTCCAGCACGGCAAGCCGATCTTCCACCTCTCGGCCTCCTTCCAGGTGCAGGAGGAGGGCATGGACCACCAGGCGGCCATGCCGTCCGCCCCGGACCCGGAGACGCTGCCCACCGCCGAGCAGATGCTCCCGCGGTACGCGGACCGCTTCAGCGACCCCACGGTCGTGGACCGGCTGATCGAGGCACGTGCGGCGGTCGACCTGCGCTACGTGGACGCCCCGCCCTTCGCCAGCGTCGGCGAACCGCGCGATCCACGGTCCCAGGTGTGGTTCCGCACGCGCGGCAAGCTGGCCGACGATCCGCTGCTGCACGTCTGCATGGCGACGTACGTCTCCGACATGACGCTGCTCGACTCGGTGCTCCTCGCCCACGGGCGCGGGGGCTGGGCCGTGGGCGACGTGGTGGGCGCGAGCCTCGACCACGCGATGTGGTTCCACCGGCCCTTCCGGGCGGACGAATGGCTGCTGTACGACCAGGAGTCGCCGTCGGCGTCCGGCGGGCGAGGTCTCGGCCAGGCCAGGATCTACACGGCGGACGGACAGCTCGCCATCACCGTGATCCAGGAAGGCGTGGTCCGCGTCCCGAGGGACTGAGCGCTCGATATGGGGACATACTCGCCACCATGAGTGACGAGAAGAGCCAGGGCCGGGGATCCGACGGCGAGTCGGTGTTCACCGTCGTCGTCGCGGCGGCCGCCAACCTCGGCATCGCCGTGGCCAAGGTGGTGGCGGGTCTGATCAGCGGCTCGAGTGCGATGCTCTCCGAGGCCGCGCACTCGGTCGCCGACACGGTCACCGAGGTCATGCTCCTCACCGCGCTCAAGCGCAGCGGGAAGCCCGCCGACGAGGACCACCCGCTGGGCTACGGCCCCGAGCGGTACATCTGGGCGATGCTCGCGGCCGTCGCCACGTTCGTCGGCGGAGCGGTCTTCTCCCTGTACGACGGCGTCCACACCCTGACGCGGGGGGAGGAGCTCGGCGATCCGCTCGTCTCCTACCTCGTGCTCGCGGTCGCCTTCCTGCTGGAGGGCTTCTCTCTGCGCACGGGGATCCGGCAGGTCAGGGGCGAGGCGGCCCGGCTCCGGATGCCCGCCCCGCGCTACCTGCGCCGGACCCCCGACACGGCCGTCAAGGCGGTGGTGATGGAGGACTCCGCGGCCCTGGCAGGCCTCCTGCTGGCCGCCGGTGGCCTGCTCGGAGGACAGCTCTCGGGATCCGGGGTCTGGGACGGCATCGCGTCGATCCTCATCGGCGTCCTGCTGGTCTACGTCGCCTGGGTGCTCTGCCGGTCCAACGCCCAGCTGCTCATCGGCCGGCCGCTCCCGGCGGAGATGCGGGCCGGGGTGCGCGAGGAGCTGCTGTCCGTGCCGCACATCGTCGAGGTGGTGGAGCTGACCACCCTGATCCAGGGGCCGGCCGAGTCGCTGGTCGCGGCGAAGGTCGACTTCCGGGACGCGTCGACCGCCGAGGAGATCGAGTGGGCCTGCGAGGAGGCGGCGCAGCAACTGCGGGAACGGTACCCGTCGATCCAGCGGGTGTATCTGGACCCGACCCCGGGGCGCGCACAGCGGTCGGCGGCACGCTCCGGCGGGTGACCGTACGCGGGCGGACGCCGAGCGAGCCGGTCGCACAACGGGACGGTGGGAGTGCGTCCGAGAGCGGGGGTCCGGGCCGTCGGCCGTGGGCAGGTCCCTGTCGGATCCCGCCGACCGAGGAGCCCCGCCGTGACCCAGCACGCAGCGCCCATCGTCCTCGACCCCGCGGCCCGCGACGCGGACGCCGAACACCGCCTGCTCCGTGCCCAGGGGCCTGCGGCGCGCATCGACATACTCGGGGTGAAGGCCTGGTCCGTGACCGATCCCGTGCTGCTCAAGGAGCTGCTGACCAGTCCGGACGTCTCCAAGGACGGGCGCCGGCACTGGCCCGGGTTCGACGAGGCCGTACAGACCTGGCCGCTCGCCCTGTGGGTCGCCGCCACCAACATGTTCACCGCCTACGGAGGCGACCACCGCCGGCTGCGCCGCATCGTCGCCCCGGCGCTCAGCGCCCGGCGCATGGCCGCGCTGAAACCGGTCGTCGAGGACATCGTGGACGGACTCCTCGACGTCTTGGAGGCGACGCCTCCGGGCGGGAGCGCGGAGCTGCGGGAGCGGCTCGCGTATCCGCTGCCCATCGCCGTCATCGGGCACCTCATGGGAGTGCCGGAGGACCGGGGCACCGACTTCCGCGCACTCGTCGACGGGGTGTTCGACACCATGCTCACCCCCGAGCAGGCCGCCGGCAACAACCAGCGGCTGTACGCGATGCTCGAAGACCTCATCGCCACCAAGCGGGCCGATCCGGGCGACGACCTGACCTCCGCGCTGATCGCCGTGCGCGCGGAGGAGGGCGGTGAGGGCGGGCCCGCGCTGAGCGAGGGTGAACTGCGCGACACCCTGCTCCTGATGATCAACGCCGGTTACGAGACGACGGTCAACCTGGTCGACCAGGCCGTCACCACCCTCCTCACCCACCCGGAACAGCTCGCCCATGTCCGCGAGGGCCGCGCCACCTGGGCGGACGTGGTGGAGGAGACCCTGCGTCACGAGCCGCCCGTCAAACACCTGCCCCTGCGGTTCGCCGTCACCGACATCCCGCTGCCCGACGGGCGGACCATCCTGAAGGGCGAGGCGATCCTCGCCTCCTACGCGGCGGCCAACCGCCACCCCGGCTGGCATCGGGATCCCGACGGCTTCGACGTCACGCGCCTCACCAAGGAACACCTGGCCTTCGGCCACGGCATCCACTTCTGCCTCGGGGCGGCACTGGCACGGCTGGAGGGCGAGACCGCGCTGCGCGCCTTCTTCGGAAGGTTCCCGGACGCCGAACTCGCCGTTCGGGCCGGGGAGCTGGAACCGATGGCCTCGCTGATCAGCAACGGCCACCGGTCCCTGCCCGTACGCCTGCGCCCCGCAGAGGCCTGAGGACGGGCCGGCCGCCCCCGGCAGCCGTCTCCGGCCGGCCCACTCCGCTCGGCCGTCCCCGGTCAGCCGAGGGCCGCGAGGTCCGCGAGGTCCGCGAAGAACTCCCGCACGTCCTCGACCAGCAGCTCCGGCTGTTCCAGGGAGAGGAAGTTGCCACCGCGGCCGAATTCGGTCCAGCGCACCACGTGGTGATCGCGCTCGGCGAACCGGCGGATCGCGACATCGGACGGCAGGGCGACAGCCACCGCCGTCGGGACGGTGCCCCGCTCCTTGGGCGCCCAGGCGGCCGGGTCGTGGGCCATCTCGTAGTACAGGTGGGCCGAGGACCCCGCCGTGCCGGTGAACCAGTACACGCTCACGTTGGTCAGCAGGGTGTCACGGTCCACCGCGTCCTCGGGCAGTTCCTTGGCGGGGTCCGTCCACTCCTTGAACTTCTCCATGATCCAGGCGAGTTGCCCGACGGGTGAGTCGTTCAGCCCGTAGGCCACCGTCTCCGGCCGGGTGGACTGGATGACGTTGAAGCCCATCTTGTCGTCGCGGAAGTCCTGCAGCCGCGCCAGCCGGGCCTGCTCGCCCTCGGTGAGGCCGGCGAAGTCCGCGGGGTCCTCCGAGGGGAAGGTGACCAGGCCGTTGACGTGGATGCCGGTGACGTGCCCGGGGGCGAGCCGGCCCATCTCGGCGGCGATCCACGCACCACCGCCGTTGCCCTGCACGCCGTAGCGGTCGTAGCCGAGGCGGGCCATCAGGGCGGTGAACGCCCCCGCGATGCGGCCGGTGTTCCAGCCGGTCGAGGAGAGGGGTCCGGAGAAGCCGACCCCGGGTGTGGAGGTGACGACGACGTGGAAGTCCCGGGACAGCGGCCCGATGACGTCGACGAACTGGACGAAGGACCCCGGCCAGTCATGGACGAGCAGCAGCGGCGTGGCGTCCGGCCGGTCGGAGCGGACGTGCGCGAAGTGGATGTCCTGGCCGTCGATCTCGGTGATGTACTGCGGGAACTCGTTCAGCCGCGCCTCGGCCCCGCGCCAGTCGAACTCCTCGGCCCAGTAGTCGGCGAGGCCCTTCAGGTAGTCGGCGGGCACGCCACGCGCCCAGCCGTCCAGGCCCGTCACCGCGGTGTTCCAGCGGGTGCGCTCCAGACGGTGCCGCAGGTCGTCGACATCGGCCTGCGGGATCTCCACCCGGAAGGGCCGGACCTGCGCGGTCCCGCTCGTGGTGGACGCGTCCGATGCGGTGTTGCCGCTGTTCTCCATGAGTGGAATCCTAGGATTCATATAGGCACGTTGCCTTCCTAATGAAGCGTCAGGATCCGGGCCATGCTGGAAACGTCCGCACGCCTGCTGCGACTGCTGTCCCTGCTCCAGTCCCCGCGCGAGTGGCCCGGGACCGAGCTCGCCGAACGGCTCGGGGTGAGCGGCCGGACCGTACGCAACGACATCGAACGGCTGCGTACCCTCGGCTACCCCGTGGACGCCACGCGCGGTTCCGCCGGCGGCTACCGCCTGGCGGCGGGCAGTGCGATGCCGCCGCTGCTGCTGGAGGACGACGAGGCGGTCGCGGTCACGGTCGCCGTGCGCAACGTGGCCCACAGCTCGATGGCCGGCATGGAGGAGACCTCACTACGGGCTCTGGCCAAGCTGGAGCAGGTGCTGCCCTCACGGCTGCGCCGGCGCGTGCAGGCGCTTCAGCGGTACGCCGTGCCGGTGCCCGCCGACCGGCCGGCTCCGGGCGTCGACACCGAAATCCTCATGACGCTGACGGCCGCCTGCCGGGACCGCGAACGGCTGCGTCTCGACTACCGCGACCACTCGGGAGCGTCCACGCGCCGCCTGGTCGAACCCCAGCGCGTCGTGAACTGGGGCCGCCGCTGGTACCTCGTGGCCTGGGACGTGGACCGGGAGGACTGGCGCACGTTCCGGGCGGACCGGCTCACGCCGCGGGTCCCGGCCGGCCCGCGCTTCGCGCCGCGCGAAGACCCGGAGGGCGGCGCGGCGGCGTACGTGGCGGGGAAGGTCTCGGCCGCGGCCTGGCGCCATCGCGCCCGGGTGGTGGTGCACGCCCCGGCGGCCGCGGTACTGGAGCGGATCAATCCCGCGGTCGGGGCGGTGGAGCCCCTGGACGCCGGCACCTGTGTCCTGGACACCGGCGCCGACTCCCTGGACGGCCTCGCCGTCCACCTCGGCATGCTCGGGTTCGACTTCACCGTGACGGAGCCGCCCGAGCTGGTCGCTCACCTGCGGGAGCTCTCCGCCCGTTACGCCAGGTCGACGGATCCGGGCAGCCCGGCGGCGTCCAGACAGGTAGTCGGTCATCGGGTCGTAGAAACGCGGGTCGGTGACGTGGTCGTCCAGTGGCACGGTGACCTGGAGGGTGCCCTCCGCCTCGCCGAGGAACAGCGCGGGGTCGTTGGAGTCGGCGTAGCCGATCGAGTCGAGCCCGCGCTGCCCGGCGCACCCGGCCCACCCGTGGTCGGCCACGACCAGGTCCGGCTGCGGCCGGCCCTCCCGCTCCAGACCGTCCAGGACGGCGGCCATCGGGGCCGGGGAGTGCGTGTGCCAGAGCGTCGCACCGCGCTCCAGGACGGCGACGTCCGCGAACTGGAAGACCATTCCCTCGTCCGCCATGAGGCCGCCGGGGATGCGTACGATCTCGCATCCGGCGGCCCGCAGCGCGGCCGCCGTCTGCCGGTGCACGTCCAGCAGCCCACCCGGGTGCCCGGTCGCGAACAGCACCCGCTCGCCGCCGTCCGCCGCCTTGCGCAGCCGGGCCGCCATCCGGTCCAGGGCTGCGATGGTCAGCTCCGGATCGATGGTGTCCTGCCCCTGCCGGTGCTCCGGGTCGTCGCTGACACCGCACCGTTCGGCCATCACGGCCAGGACGTCCTGCTCGTCCCGCCACCGGTCCCCGAGTTCCAGGCCCAGCCAGAAGTGGCGGTTGCCGTTGGCGAGCTGGCGGTAGTGGGAGAGGTTGTTGTCGCGGGGGGTGGCGACGTCGCCGGCGATGCGGGTGCGGACGAGGTGCTCGACGAGGGCGGCTCGGCTGGGTATCGGCATGCACCCATTGTGCGGTCGGCGGCGCGCTGTGTGCCCGGTGTCTCGCACGGCGGAACGCGTGCCGTCGTGGCGCCGCTCCCTAGACGGCCCCCGCACGCACCCCGCGCCCCGCGGGGACGTCGCCCTGCTGCGGGGCGGCGTACGGCGCGGGCGTCGCCACGACGGCCGCCCGGCCGCGGCCCGCCATCCGGCAGCCGAGGCAGCCGGGGTGGCCCCGCCGGGCGGCGGTGTCACGGGTCCGCCAGCCCTGGCCGGCCGGGGGGCGCGGGCCGGTCGGCTTCCCCCATCCCGCCAGGTGCAGCACCCAGGTGGTCAGGGCCGCCAGCACGACGACCGCCAGGCCCAGCCGGAGCACCGCGGCGGACGTCGTGATGACGGCCGCTCCCAGCACGGCGCTCCCCAGGACGCCGATGGCCGTACCGGCCCAGCCGGCCACGGTGTGGCCCAGGTCGTAGTCACCGTGTGCGCTCACGTCGGCTCCTCGGGTGTGATAGTTCAGCGACCGGGACCGCACCCGGAGCCAATAACTTACAAACTAAGCTACTTAGACACTAAGGGGTTTTCCCGTGGACGGCAAGAAGCGCCCGGAGGCGACGGCCGACCAGGCGCTGCAGGCGATGGACCGGATGATCGCGCTCGCGCAGTTCGGGCAGCACGACATCGCCGGACGGCTCGGCCTGAACACCACCGACCTGACCTGCCTCGGTTTCGTGATGGAGGCCGCCGCGGCAGGCGCGACGCTGACCGCCGGCGACCTGGCGGAGCGGGCGCGGCTGACCACCGGCGGGGTGACCGGCGTGCTCAACCGCCTGGAGAAGGCCGGGTACGCCCGGCGCCGGGCGGACCCGGCCGACCGGCGGCGCCTGCACGTGGTGATGGACGAGTCGGCGCAGGCGCGCATCCTCGCCGTGTACGGACCGTTCTACGCACGCCTGGGCGCCCTGTTCGCCGACTACGGGCCGGACGAGATCGCCGTGCTGACCGACTGGTTCGGCCGGGCGAAGGAGGCCATGCAGGATTCGCTCGACGAGGTCAGACGGGGAGCGGACGGGAACGGCGCCTGACCGGCCACTCCACCTGCCGCCCGCGCGAACCGGACCCCCGGTCACCTGGCACGGTCACGACGCGGCCGCGGCGAAAGCCCCGCGGGCCAGCCGGTGCAGCAGGGCGGCCGTCGCCGCACGGCCGGGGAGCGCCTCGGGGCGGGCCAGATGGGGGGTGGAGTTCAGCAGGCCGAACACCGCGTGGACGGTGACGCGGGCCTCGTTCTCCGCGAGGGCGGGGTACAGGGCGCGTACGACCTCGACCCAGACCTCCACGTACTGCCGCTGGAGCCGGCGCACCCGCTTGCGGTCGGTGTCGCGCAGCCGGTCCAGCTCCCGGTCGTGGAGGGTGATCAGGGGCCGGTCGTCCAGGGCGAAGTCGATATGACCCTCGATGAGGGCGTCCAGGAGCGCCTCAGGGGAGCTGCCCGGAGAGGCGGCGTCCTCGGTCACGCGCAGCCTGCCGCCCTCCAGCAGGCGCTCGCTGATCCCCACGAGGAGCTCGGCGAGCATCGCGTCCTTGCCGGGGAAGTGACGGTAGAGGCCGGGGCCGCTGATGCCGACCGCCGCCCCTATCTCGTCGACACCGACACCGTGGAAGCCGCGTTCGGCGAAAAGGCGCGCGGCCTCCCGGAGGATCTGCTCGCGGCGGGTGGGGGCCGCGACCCGGGAGACGGCACGGGCGGCGCTGCGGTCGGCGGCATGGGTGCTCATGGAGATTCATTCTAGACAGGCGCGTTAGCGCTCGTTAACCTGAGCGCGACGCGTTAACGCTCATTAACCTTCGCCGGCTCCCGCACTGCGGGCGGCCGACCACTGCGGTACGGGCAAGGGGGCTCGACAGATGCAGCAGGCACCGGTCCTGGCGAGCGCGGCCGATCCCGCCTCGGAGGCCTGGCAGGCCAACGAGGCGGCGCATCACGCGCTCGCCGAGGAGCTGCGCACGCGGCTCGCCACGGCACGGCTCGGCGGGGGTGAGAAGGCCCGCGCCCGGCATGTGGCGCGCGGCAAGCTGCTGCCCCGGGAGCGTGTGGACACCCTCCTCGATCCCGGCTCACCCTTCCTGGAGCTGGCACCGCTGGCGGCCGAGGGGCTGTACGGGGGCGCCGCGCCGGCGGCCGGGGTGATCGCCGGTATCGGGCGGGTCAGCGGCCGCGAGTGCGTGATCGTCGCCAACGACGCGACCGTCAAGGGCGGCACGTACTACCCGATGACGGTGAAGAAGCACCTGCGCGCCCAGGAGGTGGCCCTGGAGAACCGGCTGCCCTGCCTGTATCTGGTGGACTCGGGGGGCGCGTTCCTCCCCCTGCAGGACGAGGTGTTCCCCGACCGGGACCACTTCGGGCGGATCTTCTACAACCAGGCCCGGATGTCGGGCGCGGGCATTCCGCAGATCGCCGCGGTGCTCGGCTCCTGCACGGCCGGCGGGGCGTACGTCCCGGCCATGAGCGACGAGGCCGTCATCGTCCGGAACCAGGGGACGATCTTCCTGGGCGGTCCGCCGCTGGTGAAGGCGGCCACCGGCGAGGTCGTCACGGCGGAGGAGCTCGGCGGCGGCGAGGTGCACTCCCGCACGTCGGGGGTCACCGACCACCTCGCCGAGGACGACGCGCACGCGCTGCGGATCGTCCGGAACATCGTGGCGACGCTCCCGGAGCGCGGGGCGCTCCCCTGGTCGGTGGAGCCGGTCGAGGAGCCCGAGGTCGATCCCGCCGGGCTGTACGGCGCGGTGCCGGTCGACTCCCGCACCCCGTACGACGTGCGGGAGGTCATCGCCCGGGTCGTGGACGGCTCCCGGTTCGCCGAGTTCAAGGCGGAGTACGGCCAGACGCTGGTCACCGGCTTCGCCCGGATCCACGGCCACCCCGTCGGCATCGTCGCCAACAACGGCATCCTGTTCTCGGAGTCGGCCCAGAAGGGCGCCCACTTCATCGAGCTGTGCGACCAGCGCTCCGTCCCGCTGGTCTTCCTGCAGAACATCTCCGGCTTCATGGTCGGCCGGGACTACGAGGCGGGCGGCATCGCCAAGCACGGCGCCAAGATGGTGACGGCCGTGGCGTGCACGCGGGTGCCGAAGCTGACCGTGGTCGTCGGCGGTTCGTACGGGGCGGGCAACTACTCCATGTGCGGGCGGGCGTATTCGCCGCGCTTCCTGTGGATGTGGCCCAACGCGAAGATCTCCGTGATGGGCGGCGAGCAGGCCGCCTCCGTGCTGGCCACGGTCAAGAGGGACCAGATCGAGGGGCGCGGTGAGCAGTGGCCCGCCGAGGACGAGGAGGCGTTCAAGGACCCGGTCCGCGCGCAGTACGAGCAGCAGGGCAACGCCTACTACGCCACCGCCCGGCTGTGGGACGACGGTGTGATCGACCCGATGGAGACCCGGCAGGTGCTGGGGCTCGCCCTGACCGCGTGTGCCAACGCCCCGCTGGGTGACCCCCAGTTCGGCGTCTTCCGGATGTGATGTGAGGACTTCGATGTTCAGCACTGTTCTGGTCGCCAACCGCGGCGAGATCGCGGTCCGGGTCATCCGGACCCTGCGCGAGCTCGGCGTGCGGTCGGTCGCCGTCTTCAGCGACGCGGACGCGGACGCCCGGCATGTGCGGGAGGCCGATACGGCGGTACGCATCGGACCCGCGCCGGCCGCCGAGAGCTACCTCTCCGTGGAGCGGCTCCTGGACGCCGCGCGCCGTACGGGCGCGGAGGCCGTCCACCCCGGGTACGGCTTCCTCGCCGAGAACGCCGCCTTCGCCCGGGCGTGCGCGGAGGCGGGGCTCGTCTTCATCGGTCCTCCCGCCCCCGCGATCTCGCTGATGGGCGACAAGATCCGCGCGAAGGAGACGGTCGCCGCGGCCGGCGTCCCGGTGGTGCCCGGCTCCTCCGGGAGCGGGCTCACCGACGGCGAACTGGCCGGCGCGGCCCGCGAGATCGGTATGCCCGTCCTGCTGAAGCCCTCGGCCGGTGGTGGCGGCAAGGGCATGCGGCTGGTGCGCGAGGAGGCGCTGCTCGCGGACGAGATCGCGGCGGCGCGGCGCGAGGCGCGCGCCTCGTTCGGCGACGACACGCTGCTGGTCGAGCGGTGGATCGACCGGCCGCGCCACATCGAGATCCAGGTCCTGGCCGACCAGGACGGCGGTGTCGTGCACCTCGGCGAGCGCGAGTGCTCGCTGCAGCGCCGTCACCAGAAGATCATCGAGGAGGCCCCCTCGGTCCTGCTCGACGAGGAGACCCGGGCGGCGATGGGCGAGGCGGCCGTCCAGGCGGCGCGCTCCTGCGGCTACGTGGGCGCGGGCACGGTGGAGTTCATCGTCCCGGGCAACGACCCCGCCTCGTACTACTTCATGGAGATGAACACCCGGCTGCAGGTCGAGCACCCGGTCACCGAGCTGATCACCGGCCTCGACCTGGTCGAGTGGCAGCTGCGGGTGGCCGCCGGCGAGCGGCTCCCGTTCTCCCAGGCGGGCATCACGCTCACCGGGCACGCCGTCGAGGCCCGGGTCTGTGCGGAGGACCCGGCGCGCGGCTTCCTGCCGTCCGGCGGCACCGTGCTCGCGCTGCACGAGCCGCAGGGCGGCGGGGTCCGGACGGACTCGGGGCTCAGCGAGGGCGTGCCGGTCGGCAGCACGTACGACCCGATGCTGTCGAAGGTCATCGCGTACGGCCCCGACCGGGCGACGGCGCTGCGCCGGCTGCGGGCCGCGCTGGCGGACACCGTGGTGCTGGGCGTCCCGACGAACGCCGGGTTCCTGCGGCGGCTGCTGGCTCACCCGGCCGTCGTCGCGGGCGATCTCGACACCGGTCTGGTGGAGCGCGAGGTGGACTCGCTGGTGCCCGAGGGTGTGCCGGAGGAGGTCTACGCGGCGGCGGCACTGCTGCGGCAGCCGTCCTCGCCGCCCGCCCCGGGCTGGGTCGATCCGTTCTCCGTGCCCAGCGGCTGGCGGCTGGGCGGGACCCCGGCCGAGACCTTCCACCACTTCCGGGTCCCGGGCCACGACCCGGTGCGCGTGGGCGTGCGCACGGGGCGGGACGGCACGGCCCGGCTGACGTTCGGCCATGCCGGCGACCGGGAGGAGCCGGCCGACGCGTGCGGTCCGGTGCCCTCGCTGCCGGGAGCGGAGGGGTCGCGGTTGGTCGCGGCGGACCCGCTCCACGTCACCGTGGAACTCGACGGCCTCACCCGTACGTTCAGCCGGGCCTCCTCCCCGGAGGGCGTCTGGCTCGGCCGGGACGGGGACACCTGGCACGTCCAGGACCACGACCCGGTCCAGGCGTCGCTCGGCGGCGCCGGGCGCTCCGGCGCGGACACCCTCGCAGCGCCCATGCCCGGCACGGTCACGGTGGTGAAGGTGGCCGTCGGGGACGAGGTGGCGGCCGGGCAGAGCCTGCTGGTCGTCGAGGCGATGAAGATGGAGCACGTCATCTCCGCCCCGCACGCCGGCACGGTGAGCGAACTGGACGTCACGGCCGGTACCGCGGTCGCCATGGACCAGATCCTGGCCGTGGTGACTCCGAGGGAGGAATCATGACCAGCGCTCTGCCGATGCGCCTGCCGGCCGAGGGCCTGCCCGCCCGCATCCGTATCCATGAGGTGGGGGCCCGTGACGGCCTGCAGAACGAGAAGGCCGTCGTCCCGACGCAGGTGAAGGCGGAGTTCGTCCGCCGGCTCGCCGTGGCCGGGCTCTCGACGATCGAGGCGACCAGCTTCGTGCATCCGAAGTGGGTGCCCCAGCTCGCCGATGCGGAGCAGCTGTTCCCGCTGCTCGGGGACGTCGCGGACGTCGGGGACGTGGCTCTGCCCGTCCTCGTGCCGAACGAGCGCGGGCTGGACCGGGCGCTCGCACTCGGTGCCCGGCGGATCGCGGTGTTCGGTTCGGCGACCGAGACGTTCGCCGCCCGCAACCTCAACCGCACGGTGGACGGGTCGCTCGCCATGTTCGAGCCGGTCGTCGCCCGTGCCAGGGCGGAAGCGGTGCATGTGCGCGGCTACCTGTCCATGTGCTTCGGTGATCCGTGGGAGGGCGCGGTGCCGGTCGGACAGGTCGTCCGCGTCGCGAGGGCCCTGATGGACCTCGGCTGCGACGAGCTCTCCCTCGGCGACACGATCGGTGTCGCCACCCCGGGCCACGTGGTGGCCCTGCTGACCGCCCTGAACGAGTCGGGAGTGCCCACCGACGCGATCGGCGTGCACTTCCACGACACCTACGGCCAGGCGCTCTCCAACACCCTGGCCGCGCTCCAGCAGGGGGTGACGACGGTGGACGCCTCGGCGGGTGGTCTCGGCGGCTGTCCGTACGCCAAGAGCGCCACCGGCAATCTCGCCACCGAGGACCTCGTGTGGATGCTCGACGGCCTCGGTGTCGAAACGGGTGTCGATCTCGGCGCACTCACCGCCACGAGCGTGTGGATGGCCGAACAACTGGGCCGGCCCAGCCCGTCCCGCACTGTCCGTGCCCTCTCTCACAAGGAGTGACCACCCCATGTCCCTTGACCATCGGCTGACCGCCGAGCACGAGGAACTGCGCCGCACCGTCGAGGAGTTCGCCCACGACGTGATCGCCCCGAAGATCGGCGACTTCTACGAGCGTCACGAGTTCCCGTACGAGATCGTGCGGGAGATGGGGCGGATGGGGCTCTTCGGCCTGCCCTTCCCGGAGGAGTACGGCGGCATGGGCGGCGACTACCTCGCCCTCGGGGTCGCCCTGGAGGAGCTGGCCCGGGTCGACTCGTCCGTGGCGATCACCCTGGAGGCCGGGGTCTCGCTGGGCGCCATGCCCGTCTACCGCTTCGGCACCGAGGAGCAGAAGCAGCGGTGGCTCCCGAGGCTCTGTTCGGGCGAGGCACTCGGCGCGTTCGGGCTGACGGAGCCGGACGGCGGGTCCGACGCGGGCGGCACCCGGACGACGGCCGTGCTGGACGAGGCCACGGACGAGTGGGTCATCAACGGCTCCAAGTGCTTCATCACCAACTCCGGCACGGACATCACGGAGTTGGTGACGGTGACCGCGGTGACCGGCCGCAAGGAGAACGGCGCCCCACGCATCTCCTCGATCATCGTCCCCTCCGGCACCCCCGGCTTCACGGTCGCCGCCCCGTACTCGAAGGTCGGATGGAACGCCTCGGACACCCGTGAGCTGTCGTTCGCCGACGTGCGCGTCCCGGCGGCCAACCTCCTGGGCGAGGAGGGCCGCGGATACGCGCAGTTCCTGCGCATCCTGGACGAGGGCAGGATCGCCATCTCGGCGCTGTCGACGGGCCTGGCGCAGGGCTGCGTGGACGAGTCCGTGAAGTACGCGCGGGAGCGGCACGCCTTCGGCAAGCCGATCGGCGCCAACCAGGCCATCCAGTTCAAGATCGCGGACATGGAGATGCGGGCACACATGGCCCGGATCGGGTGGCGGGACGCGGCCTCCCGGCTGCTGGCGGGCGAGCCGTTCAAGAAGGAAGCGGCGATCGCGAAGCTGTACTCGTCCACGGTGGCGGTGGACAACGCGCGCGAGGCGACGCAGATCCACGGTGGGTACGGCTTCATGAACGAGTACCCGGTGGCCCGGATGTGGCGCGACTCCAAGATCCTGGAGATCGGCGAAGGCACGAGCGAGGTCCAGCGGATGCTGATCGCACGGGAGCTCGGGATCGACGCCTGAGGACGGACGCCCGCATGGATGTCGGCAAGCCGCTCTCTCCGGTACGGGGAGGGCGGCTTCCTCCTGCCCCTCCCTCCCCCCTCATGTGAGGTTAGGCTAGCCTACCTTCGATCAGTCGGCGGGCGCCCTCGGCGCGTACGAAAGCAGACACACCCATGCCCCACGTCCGGACCACCTCCCTTTCCCGCCGCGGCCTGCTGGCCGCCGGTGGAGCCGTCGGCCTCGGGGCCGTACTCGCCGCGTGCGGTGACGACTCCACGAAGGAGTCCGGCTCGGACACCGGCGCCGCGAAGTCCGGCCCCTGGAGCTTCAAGGACGACCGCGGACTGACCGCGAAGGCCGGCTCCGTGCCGAAGAACATCGTCGCCTTCATCGGCGTCGCCGCCGCTCTTCACGACTACGGCATCGAGGTCAAGGGCGTCTTCGGCCCGACGAAGACCGCGGACGGCAAGCCGGACGTCCAGGCAGGCGACCTCGACATCAGCAAGGTCGAGGTGCTCGGCAACGTCTGGGGCGAGTTCAACGTCGAGAAGTACACCGGTCTCGCACCGGAGCTGCTCGTCACCGCCATGTGGGAGAAGGACGCCCTCTGGTACGTGCCGGACCAGTCCAAGGACAAGATCCTCAAGCTGGCCCCGAGCGTCGCCCTGTGGGCCGCGCAGACCACTGTCCCCAAGGCGATCCAGCGCCACGAGGACCTCGCCGTCTCCCTCGGCGCCGACGTCGAGGCCAAGACGGTCACCGACGCGAAGGCCCGCTTCGAGAAGGCCGCCGCCCGGCTGCGCGCCGCCGCGAAGTCGCAGCCGAACATCAAGGTCATGGTCGGCTCCGCCAGCCAGGACCTCTTCTACGTCTCGCTCGCCAAGACGTCCGCGGACACCCTCTACTTCCAGGAGCTCGGTGTGCGGTTCGTCGAGCCGAAGGTCAACGCCGCCGGCTTCTTCGAGGAGCTGAGCTGGGAGAACGTGGACAAGTACGAGGCCGACATCATCATGATGGACAACCGGTCCTCGGCCCTCCAGCCCGACGCCCTGACGTCGAAGCCGACCTGGGCCCAGCTGCCCGCCGTCAAGGCCGGCCAGGTCGTCCCGCGCACGACGGAGCCCATCTACTCGTACGCCAAGTGCGCGCCGATCCTCGAGGACCTCGCCGAGGCCATCGAGAAGGCGAAGAAGGTCAGCTGACTCCCCGGCCCGGGGCGGCGTGGCCGCGGCCGGGAGCAGCCGAGGGAGGAGCCGCCGGGGTGGCCGATCGGCGGATCCCGGGAGCACGCGGAACCGGTCCGAACCGTTCAGTCGGTACGCGGGCCGGCGCGCTGGCAGAATCCGCCGCATGGCGGACATCATCACGCGCGACGGAACGTGGCAGTTCGACGGTGACTCGGTACGCATCGTGCCCGGCGGCAGGGTTCATCCGGTGCGGCAGGACCTCGGCGAGTTCGCCGTCCCGCTGCAGGCCGTGGCGGGCATATCGTTCGAGCCCGACCGCAAGGGGGGCCGCCTGCGGCTGCGCCTGCGCACCGGCGCGTGCCCGGTCCTGCGCGCCGCGGACGGCCGGCTCAGGGACGCCTGCGACCCGTATCAGCTCGCCGTCGAGAAGGACCGCACGGGCGTGGCCGAATACCTCGTGGACGAGGTGCGCAACGCCCTCCTGATCGAGCAGGTGCCCGACGGGCCGGTGGACGGCTTCCTGCTCCCCGGCCCGTCGGTACCCGTGTCCGGGGGCGGCGGGGACGGTACGGCGTCCTTCGACGGGGAGACGGTCCGGCTCGTCTGGAACTGGAAGGCCGAGGACGCGAAGTCCTCGGGTGGCGCGGTGTCCTTTCCCGTGGCGGAGGTGACGGGGGTCCGCTGGGTGCCCTCCATCGGGCTGGAGAACGGCTTCCTGCGCTTCGACCGGGGTGGTGTCACCTCCTCCCTGCCGCCCAAGTTCGATCCGTACGCGCTGGACCTGTGGGGGCTGTCCAAGCGCGAGTACACCGCCGTGCTGGTGGCGGCCGCCGTACTCGTGCGGATGCCCGCCGCGCGGACGGGAGCGAAGCCCCTCGTCCTGCCCGCCCCCCAGGGCGGCGCCGGGCCTGCCGCCGGCACCGGCAGCAGCACGGCGGCGGCGGTTCCCGACGATCAGGACGTCCTGCTGCGCCGGCTGCGCGAGCTCGGCGAGCTGCACGAGGCGGGCATCCTCACCGACGAGGAGTTCACCACCGCGAAACAGGCGGTTCTGCAGCGTCTGTGAGTCCATCGAGTGACACACTTCCGTGCCCGCCTGCCCGATATCGGGCAGATTTCTTGCGAATCCCGCTCATCCCGAGCAATATCAACGGGTGCTCGAACACCGCGCCTCGCATGACGACCTCATCGACCACCTCATCCGCTCCACCCCGCTCCAGCGGGGCGAAGCGGTCCGGGTGATCCTCGACGTGCTGGCGTACTTCGACGAGACGGCCGAGGACTTCGTCCGCCGCCGCCACCGCGAACTGCAGTCCGGCGGCCTGGTGAACACGGAGATCTTCGAGCGGATCGCGGCCGAACTGCCGCACCGGGCGGTCGCACCGCAGGAGCTCTCGCTCCGGCAGCTGCGCCGCATCGTCTACGGCTGAACAGCCGGGCGGCGAAGAGGCCGGGCGACTGAACGGTCGGGACGGCCGGGCACTCACTTGTACGTCGATGGAGGGGCAGACTCTATGTGCGGGATCGTCGGTTACATCGGGAAGCGTGACGTGGCTCCGCTGCTGCTGGAAGGCCTGCAGCGGCTGGAGTACCGGGGCTACGACTCGGCGGGCATCGTCATCACGGGCAAGGCCCCGGCGGGGAAGCCGGGCACCCTGAAGACGGTCAAGGCCAAGGGCCGGGTCCGTGAGCTGGAGGCCCGGGTGCCCAAGCGGTTCGCCGGCACCACCGGCATCGCCCACACCCGCTGGGCGACGCACGGCGCTCCGAGCGACGAGAACGCCCACCCGCACCTCGACGCGGAGAACAAGGTCGCCGTCGTCCACAACGGCATCATCGACAACGCCTCCGAGCTCCGCGCGAAGCTCGTCGCGGACGGGATCACCTTCCTCTCCGAGACCGACACCGAGGTGCTGGTCCACCTGATCTCCCGGGCGCAGGCCGCCACCCTGGAGGAGAAGGTCCGCGAGGCGCTGAAGTCCGTCGAGGGCACGTACGGCATCGCCGTCCTGCACGCCGACTTCAACGACCGCATCGTCGTCGCCCGCAACGGCTCCCCGGTCGTGCTGGGCATCGGCGAGAAGGAGATGTTCGTCGCCTCCGACGTGGCCGCCCTCGTCGCGCACACCCGCCAGATCGTCACCCTCGACGACGGCGAGATGGCCACCCTCAAGGCCGACGACTTCCGCACGTACACCACCGAGGGCTCGACCACGACGGCCACGCCCACCACGGTGGAGTGGGAGGCCGAGTCGTACGACATGGGCGGCCACGACACGTACATGCACAAGGAGATCTCCGAGCAGGCCGACGCCGTGGACCGCGTGCTGCGCGGCCGCATCGACGACCGCTTCTCCACCGTGCACCTCGGGGGTCTCAACCTGGACGCCCGCGAGGCCCGCGGGGTACGCCGGATCAAGATCCTCGGCTGTGGCACCTCGTACCACGCGGGCCTGATCGGCGCCGGTCTCATCGAGGAGCTGGCCCGCATCCCCGCGGACGCCGAGCCCGCGTCCGAGTTCCGCTACCGCAACCCCGTCGTGGACCCCGACACGCTGTACGTCGCCGTGTCCCAGTCCGGTGAGACCTACGACGTGCTGGCCGCCGTCCAGGAGCTCAAGCGCAAGGGCGCGCGCGTCCTGGGCGTCGTGAACGTCGTCGGCTCGGCGATCGCCCGCGAGGCCGACGGCGGGATGTACGTCCACGCCGGTCCCGAGGTCTGCGTCGTCTCCACCAAGTGCTTCACCAACACCGTCGTCGCCTTCGCGCTGCTCGCCCTGCACCTGGGCCGCATCCGCGACCTGTCCGTCTCCGACGGCAAGCGGATCATCGAGGGCCTGCGGAAGCTGCCCGCGCAGATCGGGCAGATCCTCGAGGCCGAGGACGAGATCAAGAAGCTGGCCGAGGAGTACGCGGGCGCGCAGTCGATGATGTTCATCGGCCGTGTCCGGGGCTACCCCGTCGCGCTGGAGGCCTCCCTCAAGCTCAAGGAGATCTCGTACATCCACGCGGAGGCCTATCCCGCCTCCGAGCTGAAGCACGGCCCCCTCGCCCTCATCGAGCCGGCGCTGCCCACGGTCGCGATCGTCCCCGACGACGACCTCCTGGAGAAGAACCGGGCCGCGCTCGAGGAGATCAAGGCCCGCAGCGGGCGCATCCTCGCCGTCGCCCACCGTGAGCAGGAGAAGGCCGACCACACCATCGTCGTGCCGAAGAACGAGGACGAGCTCGACCCCATCCTGATGGGCATCCCGCTCCAGTTGTTCGCCTACCACACGGCGCTGGCCATGGGCCGTGACATCGACAAGCCGCGCAACCTGGCGAAGTCGGTCACCGTCGAGTAGCCGGCGGCCCGCACACGGAGCGGCTCGCGCACGGAGGGCTCGCGGACACGGAGCGGCCCCCGCACCACGCCACGGTGGGTGCGGGGGCCGCTCTCCGCGCGCCTGGCGCGTGCGGGCGGCAATCGGGCCGCCCGCAGAGGATTGACGGGCCGTCAGGGGCCGCCCTGTGGCCTTCTGAGGCCTCCTGGAATGACGCTCCGAGGCCTCAGGGGATGACGATGACGGGGCGCTGGGCGCGTCGCGCGAGACGGCCGGCCACCGAGCCGAAGATCCGGCCCACGATGCCGTGCGTGGAGCCGACCACGATGGCGTCCGCCGAATACTCGCGGCCGACCTCCTCCAGCTCGTGGCAGATGTCACCGCCACGCTCGACGAGCACCCACGGCACGTCGGAGAGGTAGTCCGCGCACGCCAGCTCCAGGCCGAGGACCTCGGTGCGGTGGTCGGGCACGTCCACGAAGACCGGCGGCTCGCAACCCGCCCAGACCGTGGTCGGCAGCCGGTTGGCCACGTGGACGATGATCAGCCCGGAACTCAGCCTTCCCGCCATGCCGATGGCATAGGCGAGAGCTCGCTCGCTGGACATGGAACCGTCGAAACCGACCACGACCCCATGCCGGAAGGCGGGATCGCAGGAGGGGCGCGACTCTGCGACCGTCTGCGGGTCCGACCGGGGGTCGGCTACCTGCTTGCGGTCTGCGGGTTCAGGGATTTCGTGACCGGCCATCGGTGTCTCGGCGAAGAGAGTCCTCGTGAGGAGGGAGCGGTGTGGAGGTGGGCCTGCGAGCGGTGAAGCCGTGTCCGGGAATCATCTTCCCAACTCCTTACCCTCAAGGGTACGGCGCCACTCCTTCACTGCCCAGCCCTCGCACGGCTGCGTGCGGCAATGGGGGGAGCATGCCCGAGACCGTCCCGTATGGCAATGCCGGTTGTGTCGTACATCCAGCTCGGGCGAAGTGGCCGGCTTCCGTTCCGGTTCTCGCCGGCCGGTGTGACAGATCCACGAGCGGCTTGCGGACGCGGCCCGCCCGTCACCGGCCCGGCCGTCACTCCCCGCCACCGGGCGGCTCCGGGTGGTTCACATCGGGGCGTCGAAGAGTCTCCTGAAGGCCTCGGGGCGCACTGAAGCTGCCGACGCCAGGGGTCGTACGCCGGTCGCATGACTGAAAGGCGCACGCGCAACCGCCGGTTTTCAGCCAACTTCACATCGGCCCCCTTTTCTTGGCGTTATGGCCGACCAAGCCACGTGCCACCAGGCAGGAATAGACCGCGCGGTACGCTTTGACCCGACGCGGACGGGCCATGATCACCAGGCGCTCTTCCCTGAGGCGCTCGCGGGTGAAACGCTTCGTGATCAAATGCTTCGCGCCAAGTTGCCTTGTCGACATAGTGCCGGTGGGGGAACGTGTCACGTCGGCACCACGGAACGCAGTAGATTCGATCATGGGGATCGAGGACTGGGGACGCGTGCGAGACCGAGGGGAAACGTGCAGGAGCGACAGGCCCGTAGGGACCAGGGAGACGCGAACACCGAGGGGGGCTTAGCGTCATGAGCCAGGACTCCGCCACCACAACGGAGGCCGCACGGAAGCTGACCGGGCGGCGGCGCCGGGAAGTCGTAGCCGTACTGCTGTTCAGCGGCGGCCCTATCTTCGAGAGCTCCATCCCGCTCTCCGTTTTCGGAATCGACCGCCAGGACGCGGGGGTTCCGCGCTACCGCCTGCTGGTGTGCGGGGGTGAGGAAGGGCCGCTGCGCACGACCGGCGGGCTCGAACTCAGCACGCCGTACGGCCTGGAGGCGATCAGCAGGGCCGGCACCGTCGTGGTGCCCGCCTGGCGGTCCATCACATCACCGCCGCCCGCCGAGGCACTGGACGCGCTGCGCCGCGCCCACGAGGAGGGCGCGCGCATCGTCGGACTGTGCACGGGCGCCTTCGTGCTGGCCGCGGCCGGTCTGCTGGACGGCCGCCCGGCCACCACACACTGGATGTACGCACCGACGCTGGCCAAGCGTTATCCGTCGGTGCACGTCGATCCGCGAGAGCTGTTCGTCGACGACGGAGACGTACTCACCTCGGCCGGAACGGCGGCCGGAATCGATCTGTGCCTCCACATAGTCCGTACCGACCACGGCACCGAGGCGGCGGGGGCGCTGGCTCGCCGGCTCGTCGTACCGCCGCGGCGCAGTGGCGGTCAGGAGCGCTATCTGGACAGGTCTTTACCGGAGGAGATCGGCTCCGACCCGCTCGCCGAGGTCGTGGCCTGGGCGCTGGAGCATCTCCACGAGCAGTTCGACGTGGAGACGCTGGCCGCGCGTGCCTACATGAGCAGGCGGACCTTCGACCGCAGGTTCCGCTCGCTCACGGGCAGCGCACCGCTCCAGTGGCTCATCACCCAGCGCGTGCTGCAGGCACAGCGGCTGCTCGAGACCTCCGACTACTCGGTCGACGAGGTGGCGGGCCGTTGTGGCTTCCGTTCGCCGGTCGCGCTGCGCGGGCACTTCCGCCGCCAGCTGGGCTCCTCCCCCGCCGCGTACCGGGCCGCCTACCGGGCCCGTCGTCCGCAGGGCGGGGCGCTCGAGGGCGTCACCACGGTGATGGAGACGTCCGTGCCCACCCAGGGCACGGCGTCGAGCCGGCGGGCCGCTGTGGCGGCCTCCCCCGGCCCGGCACCCGTCACCGCGGCGGCGGGCTCCGGCGGCCCCATGGAGCACTTCGCGGGGATGCCCGATGCGTACGTTCCCGGGCGCCCGGCCCTGCCCGGGCAGCGGAGTGCCCCGTAGGGTGGGGCGCATGAACGACCGCATGGTGTGGATCGACTGCGAGATGACCGGGCTCTCGTTGACGGACGACGCACTCATCGAGGTGGCCGCGCTGGTCACCGACTCGGAACTGAACGTGCTCGGCGAAGGGGTGGACATCGTGATCCGCCCGCCGGACGCGGCGCTGGAGACGATGCCCGAGGTGGTGCGGCAGATGCACACCGCCTCGGGCCTCCTCGACGAGCTGGCGGGGGGCACCACCCTGGCCGACGCCGAGGAGCGTGTCCTGGCGTACGTGCGCGAGCACGTGAAGGAGCCGGGCAAGGCCCCGCTGTGCGGGAACTCGGTCGGTACCGACCGGGGCTTCCTCCTGCGGGACATGCCGTCGCTGGAGGGCTACCTCCACTACCGGATCGTCGATGTGTCCTCGGTCAAGGAGCTGGCCCGGCGCTGGTACCCGAGGGCGTACTTCAACAGTCCGGACAAGAACGGCAACCACCGGGCGCTGGCGGACATCCGTGACTCCATCACGGAGCTGCGGTACTACCGCGAGGCCGTCTTCGTGCCGCAGCCCGGCCCGGACTCGGCACGCGCCAAGGAGATCGCGGCACGCCACACGCCGCCCACCGCCCAGTAGGGCGCACACCCCCTGGTCACGGGCCCTTCGGGGCCCGCGACCGGGGCCGGAAGAACTCGGGCGCGAGCACCCTCTCGGACCCTGTACACTTTTTCTCGGCCGGTCGGAAAAAGACCGGGCGACATGGTGGGTATAGCTCAGCTGGCAGAGCACCTGGTTGTGGTCCAGGATGTCGCGGGTTCAAGTCCCGTTACTCACCCTGATGGAGAAAGGCCCGACCTGTGAAAACAGGTCGGGCCTTTCTCGTGCCCTGTGCCCTGTGCCCTGTGCCCTGTGCCCTGTGCCCCGATACCGGCCCCGGACACCGTCCGGCGTCCCGTCCGGGAGCGCGGGACGGGCGCGGTGGGGCCCTGGGCCCAGCGGCAGCCTCTCCGGGCCCACGTGGCCGGCAGCCGCGCGGTGCGGGACGCTGCGGGACGGCGAGGAGGAGGCACGCCGGCCGGGCGGTCGCCGGGCGTTCCACCACCGCTCGCTCCCGCCACGCCACGCGCAGCAGGTACTGGAGCGCGCCCTCGCCGAGCCGATGTCCGTCCGGAGGCTGGTCACCGCTCCCGTCACCGCTCCAGGCAGCGGCCTGCGAGCCCGCGGGTCACCGAGGTGTCGGCGGCACGCCGGCATGGTCGCGGGTCCGCCGTACGCACGGCGCGGCCGGCGTCCGGCTGGGCAGCCACGTGAGACCCGGCACAGAGCGCCCCGCACCGCATCGAAACCCGCCTGCCGGGCACTCGGCACAGTGGCCCTGCCGCGCATTCCCCCGACGCGGCGGGGCCGCCCCCCACGTCCAGCGGGAAGTCAGCGGGAAGCCACCGGCTCGCCCCCGGTGCGGCGCCCTTCACGGGTCTCCAACCGGGTGATCACATGAGCGTGGAAGCGGTCCACCGCCTCGTCGACACTGCGGATGAACCCTGATTCGGCATTGCCCCGGCCGTTGCCCATGCCCTTGAACAGGGAGAGCCGGAAGCCGACGATCTCCGCACCGTCCTTCGGGAGGAGGTCCGCCGGTTCGGGGTCACCACGGATCCGACGTCCTCGCTCAGCGCGGCCAGACCGACGTTGGCACCCTTGACCATCTTCTGCATGCGGCCCCCCAAAGGCACTGCCGGACCAGGGCGCACGCGCGGCAGGATGGTGTGTGACGTTGTGTGGTGCGTCACACGTTCGCCGTATCCGGGAACCCTAGTGGCCGACGACTCCGCTCATGGAGGAGTTGTGAAATTTTTGACCTTCGTACGAGCAAGCGGGCTCACCCCCGCACGTCAGGACGACTCCCGCACCACCAGCTCCGTGGGCAGCACGATCCTCGGGCGTTCCTGGGTGCCGTCGCCCGAGGAGCGGTTCGCGATCTCCTGGAGCAGGACGCGGGTCATCGTGCGGCCCATCTCCTCGATCGGCTGGCGGACGCTCGTCAGCGGCGGGTCCATGTGGCGGGCCACCGCCGAGTCGTCGAAGCCGATGAGGGCCACGTCGTCCGGGATGCGGCGGCCGGACTCACGCAGCACCTGGCGGGCGCCCGCCGCCATCACGTCGGATGCGGCGAACACCGCGTCCACGTCCGGGCGCCGGGCCAGCAGCTCGCGCATGGCGCGGACGCCGCCTTCCTCGCTGAAGTCGGCAGGGGCGATCAGCCGCTCGTCCGGGTCGAGCCCGGCCGCGGCGACGGCCTTGCGGTAGCCGTCGAGGCGGCGCTGGGCGCCGTACACGTCGAGGCGTCCGGTGATCGTGGCGATGCAGCGGCGGCCCCGCGCTATCAGGTGGTCCACCGCCGCGCGGGCGCCCTCGAAGTTGTCGGAGTCGACGGAGGGCAGCGTCTCCGCCGCGTGCCTGCGGCCGCTGATCACGGAGGGCATGCCGAGCTGCTCCAGCAGGTCGGGCAGCGGGTCGTCCGCGTGCACGGAGACCAGCAGCACACCGTCGACCCGGTGCGCGGTCAGGTACTGGGCCAGCCGGCGGCGCTCGCGGTCGTTGCCGGCGAGGGTCAGCAGCAACTGCATCTCGGTGTCGGCGAGGGCCGCTCCGACTCCCCGCACGATGTCGGAGAAGTACGGTTCGGCGAAGAACCGGGTCTCGGACTCGGGCACGACGAGCGCGATGGCGTCCGTCCGGTTCCCGGCGAGCGCGCGGGCCGCCCGGTTGGGCACGTAACCCAGTTCGGCGACGGCCGCCTCGACGGCCTCCCTGGTCTGGGCGCTGACCCGGGGCGAGCCGTTGATGACGCGTGAGGCAGTGCCCCGCCCCACTCCGGCCCGTGCCGCTACCTCTTCGAGCGTGGGCCGCCCGCCACTCCGTACTCGCGCTGCCGCCATGGCTGCCTCCCGTTCGCGGTCAATTTCTCACAGCGGGGTAGCCAAACCAAGTCCCACTGCCCGTTCCCTCGACACTCGTGCGGACCTGGCGGTCCGTGCCGGCGCCACATTCTTGGGAGCGCTCCCAAGCCTACGGCGTCCGTGTGACCGGCAGGTAAGGCGGGGCGGGCGCAGAAAAGCGGGGCCCGCCCCCCCCCGGGCGGGCCCCGCTCCTCCTTCTCGGGTCAGACCGCGCCGTCGGCCCGGGGCAGGGCGTGGCGGCGGATCACGTCGGAGTACCAGTGGGCGCTCGCCTTGGGGATGCGGCGCTGGGAGGCGTAGTCGACGTACACCGCACCGAAACGCTTCGAATAGCCGTACGCCCACTCGAAGTTGTCCATCAGCGACCACAGGAAGTAGCCGCGGACGTCCGCGCCGTCGGCGATCGCCCGCCGGACGGCGTCGAGGTGGCCGTGCAGGTAGGCGATCCGCTCGGGGTCCTCGACCTTGCCCTCGGGCGAGACGTAGTCGTCGAACGCGGCGCCGTTCTCGGTGACCATCAGCGGCAGACCGGGGTGGTCGCGGTGGACGTCCATGAGCAGGCTGTACAGCCCGTCGGGGTCGATCGACCAGTCCATCGCGGTGCGCGCCTTCCCCTCCGCGAGGTGGAAGGCGATGTGCTCGGAGCCGGGCCACGGGGAGTGGGCGCTGCTGCCGTGGGCCTCGCTGCGCGCGTAGTCCGCACCCTCGACCGGGTCGGAGACCAGGGTCGGCGTGTAGTAGTTGATGCCGAGCGCGTCGACGGGACGGGAGATGGCCGCGAGGTCGCCGTCCTTGACCAGTTTCGACCAGTCCACCAGGTGCGAGGTGTCGGCGATCAGGTCCTCGGGGTACTCGCCGCGCAGCATCGGGCCGGTGAAGACGCGGTTGCCGACGGCGTCGATCCGGCGTGCGGCGTCCACGTCGGCCGGACTGTCGGTGAGCGGGCGGACCTGGTGGAGATTGAGGGTGACCGAGGTCTGCGCAGCAGCGGGGAGTTGGGCGCGCAGAACCTCGATCGCCCGGCCATGGGCGAGGTTGAGGTGGTGGGCCGCCTGCAGCGCCGCTGCGGGCTCGGTGCGGCCGGGGGCGTGCACACCGGAGCCGTAACCGAGATAGGCCGAGCACCACGGCTCGTTGAGGGTGGTCCACATGCCGACCCGGTCGCCGAGTGCGCCGGACACGATGGCGGCGTAGTCGGCGAAGCGCTCGGCGGTGACGCGCTCGGGCCAGCCGCCGGCGTCCTCCAGCTCCTGGGGCAGGTCCCAGTGGTAGAGGGTGGCGACGGGCATGATGCCGGCGTCGAGCAGCTCGTCGACGAGTTTGCGGTAGAAGTCCAGGCCGCGCTCGACGGCCGGGCCTCGGCCGGTGGGCTGCACACGGGACCAGGAGACGGAGAAGCGGTAGGCCTTCAGCCCGAGCTGCTTCATGAGTGCGACGTCGTCGCGGTAGCGGTGGTAGTGGTCGGCGGCGATGTCGCCGGTGTCGCCGTTGCGGACCTTGCCGGGAGTACGGCTGAAGGTGTCCCAGATGGACGGCGTGCGGCCGTCCTCGGCAGCGGCACCCTCGACCTGGTAGGAGGCGGTCGCCGCGCCCCAGATGAAGCCCGTGGGGAACTGTGCCTCGGGCGCCTGCTTCGGGGTGGTGTCGGGTCGTACGGCAGTCATGCGGGAGCGCTCCCATGGGTGGAGGGAAAGGGACGGGAAGTGCGGGGGCCCCGACCCCCGTACGGTCTGTGGTCAGGTACAGGCCGTACGGAACGGCCGGGGCCGACCGGGGAGGACCGGCGGCCCGGGGTCGGACCGGGGCCGGACCGCGGCGGGACCGCCGGCCGGAGTCCGCTGCGGGCGGTCAGCCCTTGACGGCACCGGACATGATCCCACCGACGATCTGCTTGCCGAAGATCACGAAGACGACGAGCAGCGGCACTGTGCTGATCAGCGCGCCGGCCATGATGATGCTCTGGTCGGGAACGTAGGAGGCACTCAGCTGGCCGAGGGCGACCTGCAGGGTGGGGTTCTCCTGGTTCAGCGCGAGGTAGGGCCAGAAGAAGTCGTTCCACGTCTGGACGAAGGTGAGCATGCCGAGCACCATCATGGCCGGGCGGGCCACGGGGAGCACGATGCTCCGGACGATACGCAGGTTGTTCGCCCCGTCCATCCTGCCCGCCTCGATGAGCTCGTACGGCAGCGCCTCCAGGAGGTACTGACGCATGAAGAACACACCGAAGGCGCTCACCAGGGTCGGGAAGATCACCGACTCCAGCTGCCCGCCCCAGCCGATGTCGGACATCATCATGAACAGCGGGACGACGCTCAGCTGCGGAGGGATCGTCAGGGTGGCGATGACCGTGGTCATCAGCGCTCCACGGCCCCTGAAGCGCATCTTGGCGAAGGCGTAGCCCGCCAGGGTGCAGAAGAAGAGGGTCGCGGCGGTGATGCAGCAGGACACGATGAAGGTGTTGAGGATGGCTGTGCCGAGGTGGGCCTGTTCCCAGGCCGCTTCGAGGTTGTCGAACAGCTTGCCGCCCGGGAAGAGCGGCGGAGGCGTGTCCAGCACCTCGTCCTGGGTGCGGGACGCGGTGACGAGCGTCCAGTACAGCGGGAACAGCGAGCCGATGCCGACGACGGCCAGGGCGAAGTAGGCGAAGGGTCCCGCGTGGTGCTGGCGGCCGGCTCCGGGCTTGAAGCGGCGGCGGCGCGGCGGTTCGCCGGGGCGGGCGGCGGTCTTGGTGACGCCGCGGTGGTCCGGGGCGGTGATGGGGCTGGTGGTGGTCATGGTTATCGCTCCCCGTCAGGCCGCGGTCTTGCGCGCGAAGCGCCCGATGAGCCAGTTGATCGCGGCAATGAGCAGCAGCAGGACGAGCATGGCCCAGGCGACTGCGGCGGCCGGACCGAGGTGCCCGAGATTCCAGCCGTAGTTGTAGAGGTAGATGCTGAGCGTTTCGTACTGGTGCTCCGTGCCGCCCTGCGCTCCGTTGACGCCGCCCTCGAGCAGGAGGGGCTCACCGAACAGCTGCATGGAGCCGATGGTCGAGATGACGATCGTGAAGAGGATCGTCGGCCGGAGCGCGGGAATCGTCACGTTGCGGAACTGCTGCCAGCGCGAGGCCCCGTCGATCGAGGCGGCCTCGTACAGGTCCGAGGGGACCGCCTGCATGGCGGCCAGGTAGATCAGCGTGTTGTAGCCCGTCCAGCGCCAGATCACGATGACGGCGATGGCGATGTTGGACGTCCAGTGGCCGTTGACCCAGTTCGTCTCACCGGCGCCGAAGAAGCTGAGCACCCAGTTCAGGAGGCCGCCGTCCGCGCGGAACACCAGGGCGAAGACGAGAGCCGCGGAGGCCACCGAGGTGGCGTACGGGGTGAGGATCACCGTGCGCCAGAAGGTGCTGGCACGCAGCTTGTAGTTCAGCAGGTGGGCGAGGCCGAGCGCCATCATCAGCTGCGGGACGGTCGAGATGACCCCGATGACGAAGGTGTTGGTGACCGCGGTCCAGAACTCGGAGTCCTGCAGGATGGTGCTGAAGTTGTCCCAGCCGACCCATTCCATCTGGTCGAGGCCGGTCATCTCCACCTTGTGGAGGGCGATCCAGCCCGTGTAGATGAGGGGGTAGAGCCCGAAGGCCCCGAAGACGAGGAAGAAGGGGGCGATGTAGGCGTACGGCGACGCCTTGTCGTCCCATCGCCACAGCCGGCTGCGCCATGCCTGGCGAGCGGGGGTCATGGGCTTCGGAGCGCGGCGGCTGGGCCGGGAGCCGTGTGCGCCCCGGGTGGGGGTCGTGGTTGCCACAGGTGGGAGTCCTTCCCTGGGGTGTGCCGACACCACAGGGGCAGGCCGGGCCTCTGGTCAGGTCCGGCGGGGGTGTCGGAAGCCGTGCACGGGGCCGGTTCGGGAACCGGCACCGGTGCGGGCGGCCGGGGACGCGTGGAAGGCGTCCCGGCCGCCCGCACCGGCCAGGATCAGCCGATCACCTTGTCGATGGCCTCGGTGGCGGCGTCCCAGGCCTTGTCCGGGCTGGTGCCGCGCTGCTCCATGTTGTTGATCTGGGTGGAGATGGAGTCCTTGATGATGCCGTCCTTCGGGCCGAGCACGGCCGCGGGGATGATCTGTGCCTCTTCGGCGTAGATCTCACCGATGGGGGCGTTGTTGAAGTACGCCAGCTTGGCGCTCTTCACGTCGGCGAGCTCGTAGGCGCCCTTGTTCGACGGGAAGACACCGACCGCCTTGAAGACGGCGGCCTGCTGCTCGGGCGCGGTCAGCCACTTGACGAGCTCACCGGCCTCCTTCACGTGCTTGCCCTTCGCGGGCACGGAGAGGAACGAACCGCCCCAGTTGGCCGCGGTCTCACCCGGAGTGCGGGCGATGTCCCACTTGCCCTTGAACGCGTCACCGGCGTACGTGGAGATCTGCGCCGCCATCCACGCGGGGCAGGCGACGGTGGCGATGCTGCCCTTGCGCAGGGCCGCCTGCCACGGGGGGCTGAACTGGGCCAGGCCCTGGGTCAGCTTCTTGTCGACGGCCTCGGCGGCGAGATCCCAGCCCGCCTTGACGCCGGCGCTCTCCTTGTAGATCGGCTTGCCGTCCTTGGAGTAGTACTGCTCCGAGTCGGAGCTGACCACGCCGTTGTACATGGCGCTGGCGGAGTCCATGAAGAAGGTGTCCTTGGGAGCCTTCTTCTTGTACTCCTCACCGAGCTTGAGGTAGTCCTCCCAGCCGCCGGCGACCTTCGCGGCGACCGCCTCGCGGTCGGCCGGCAGACCGGCCTGCTCGAACAGGTCACGGCGGTAGCAGATCGACATGGGGCCGATGTCGGTGCCCGCTCCGATGACCTTGCCCTCGTCGGTGCTGGCCTGCAGCGCCTTCCAGTTCACCCACTGGTCGGTGTCGACCACCTTGGCGAGGTCGGTGAACGCGTCGGCCTTGGTGTCGACGAGCTCCTTGATGCGGCCGACCTCGATGCCCTGTACGTCGGCCAGTCCGCTGCCCGTGTTGAGCTGCTGGAGGAACTTGGGGTAGTAGACCTTCTCGTCGGCCGTGGTGTTTTCCTTGACCGTGATGTTCGGGTGGAGCTCGTGGTACTTCGCGAAGAGCCCCGCCTCCTTGTACCCGAACTGCCCGAAGTCGGCGACGGTCAGGGTGATGTTCCCGTTCGCGTCGGCCTCGTCGGAGTCCGATCCCGAGTCGCTGCAGCCGGTCAGCAGCAGCGCGGTGGCCGTGAGGCCCGTGGTGGCCATGACGGCAGCTCTGCGGCGTCGACCTGCGACGGTGCGGGTGATGCGCATTCCACTACTCCTTGTTCCAGGGTGGGACTGGCGTTCGTTCGATCTGCTCGGCATACGCGCTGGTGGGTGCGGGTGCCAGTGGTACGGAGAGGACATGGGCTGTGCCGTCCCCGTACGAGCGAAAAACCTCGTTCGATATGGGAGCGCTCCCATGCGCTGATGCCGGAAGATTGCTGCCTGAAGGGGGTGGGTGTCAAGAGTTGAAGACGCTTCCGTTGCCCGAGTGTGTCCTGCAAGTCACGCGAACGTGTCCGACCGAGGTCTTGCGTTCATCGACGCACCCTGCATGGGTTGAGCGCCCGGTTGCCAAAGTCCGCAGGTCAGACGGATGTTGGGCCGAAAAGGCGGCAGCTGTCCGCGATCCGGGGCGCCTCGTCGGCGGTTTTCGGCGCGGGCTTTCCGGCGGGTGCCACCGGCCCCGCCCGTCCGGAGACGCCCGCCGGAAAATGAACGGGACACGGCGGTTCGGGGGTGCCCAGAGGGACCTGAGTGCCTTCCCGCGTTCTTTCCCCGAACTCCGGGCGGGCAGGGGGGTGTTCCGCTCGGCGGGTGGAAGGTGCGGACAAAGGGGCGCGCACCCCGGCCGGATGTGGGGGGTGGGGGGCCGGCCGGGGTGCGCGGGCGGGGATGGTCTGCGGACGGGCGGGGATGGTCTGCGGGAGTACGGGAGTGCCTGCGGGGTGGGGGCGGGTGGGTGCCCGCGGGTGGAGCGGGCGGGTGCTAGCGGAGGGCTCCGAAAGCCTTCGTGAAGGCCAGCGGCTCCTGGAGGATCGAGCTGCAGCTCGCGTCCGCCGTCGGCTTGGTGCCGCCCGCACACTGCTTGTCCCGCGTGCCGGACCACATCGCCAGCCGCCCGATGCCCTTCTCCTGCGCGAACTTCACCAGCTGGGCGGCGTCGTCGACCTTGAAGACCTCCGTCGCGACGTCGTTGACGCCGATCATGGGGGTGACCGCGACCGCCTTCCAGGCGGCGTCGTCGGAGAGGCCGAGCACGCCCTTGATCTGTGCCTGGGTGGCGGTGGCAGCCTGGGTCGCGTAGTCACCCATGTCACCGCTGTAGGAGGCCCCGTAGTCCATCGCCATGATGTTGACCGCGTCGACCGTGACCCCGTTCTTCTTCGCGTCTGCGATCAGGTCCACGCCCGGCTGGGTCAGCCCCTCGGGCATCACCGGCAGCGTGAAGGAGACGTCCAGTCCGGGGTGGGACTTCTGGAGTTGGGCGATGGCCTGCGAACGGCGGGAGTTGGCCGCCGTGTCGGGCAGCGCCCCGCCCTCGATGTCGAAGTCGACCTTGGTGAGCTCGTAGGTGTCGATGACCTTGCCGTACGCGGCGGCCAGTTCGGCGGCCGAGGAGCAGTGCAGGGCCAGTTCCGCGCCGGCCGCGCCGCCGAAGGAGACGCGGACGTCTCCGCCTTCGGCCCGCAGTGCGCCGATCTGGGCGGCCACCGCGTCGTCACCGAGGGCGGTCACCCCGCCCCAGAGCGGGGTGCAGCTGCCGCCGGACGTGATGAACGCGAGCGTGAACTCCTTGACGCCCGTCCGGCCGGCCGTGTCGAGCAGGTCGTACGCCGGGTAGAGGGAGGTGTCGACGTACGGGGCGAACCGCGCGCCGGTTGCCGTACCGCTCCCGCCGTCGCCGTTCCCGCCTCCGTCGCCGTTCCCGCCTCCGTCGCCGTTCCCGCCTCCGTCGCCGTTCCCGCCTCCGTCGCCGCCGGACGTCCGGGAAGGCGTGGGCGCGGCCGTTCCCGTCTCCGTGGGCGCGGGCGTCGCCGTCTGCGTCGGTGTGGGCGCCGGCGTCCCGGTCGGGCGTCCGCTCGGCTGCGGTGTCGCGCCGGCGTCGGCGGAACACGCGGCGCCGTCGATGACGCACTCGACCGGATCGGCCGCGGTGCCCGACGCGGCGGTGACGAAACCGACCGTCACGGACGCGCCGGGGGCGAGGTCCTTGTTCCAGCTCGCCGGCTTCACGGTGACGTGGCCGCCGCTGACGCTGTGCTCACCGTTCCAGAGCGAGTCGATCTTCGTGCCGGCGGGGAGGTCGAATTCGAGCGTCCACCCCGACCGGGTCCTGCCGGTGTCGTTCGTGACGACGTACTGCCCGGTGTAGCCGCCGCTCCAGCCGCTGGTCCTGGTGTAGGTGGCGCCGACCGCCGCGGCCTGCGCCGTGCCGGTGAGTGCGAAGACCGTGCCGCCGATGACAGCCGCAGCGACCAGGGCGCCGACCGCCTTGGTGCGGGTACTGGTCGTGCGGCGGTGCGTGCTGGTACCCATCGCGTTCCTGCCTCTGTCCTGCCGGGGGGTGATTGCGTCTGCACGCTAGCCGCCCGGAAACCGGCAAATGGGGCTCTTGGTACCTCGGCCGATGTTCTTAGGGTTGGCTTAAGGAGGGCATCGGCGCCGGTTAATGGTCCGGCCCCGGCTCGCGGGGGTCACCGCACCCGGCTCGCGGGGTCACCGGCCCCGGCGTTCCGGCTCATGGCTCCCTGCTCCCCCGGTCCGCAGGCCGCTGCGCCTGCCGTTCCGCTTCCCCTTGCGCTTGCCCACCCGGTGGTCGCGGCGCGCGCGTTCGGACGGGCCGTCCAGCCCGATCCAGATGCGTACCTCCGTACCGCCGAGCACCGAACGCCCGATCCGCAGGTCACCGCCGGTGGACTCGGCGACCCGGCGGACGATGTCCAGGCCGAGGCCGGTCGATCCCACCGCGTCCCGCCCACCGCTCCGGCCGCTGGCGCCCCGGGCCAGGGCCGCCGCCGGGTCGGGTATGCCGGGTCCGGCGTCCGAGACCAGCACCAGGACCGCGTCGCCGCTGTGGTGGACGTCGACGGCGAACGCGGTGCCCTCGGGGGTGTGCCGGAAGACGTTGCCGAGCAGGGCGTCGAGCGCGGCGGCCAGTTCGGCCCTGGCGACCGGGATGCGGACCGTGCGGTCCACCCCCGCGAGGCTGACCGTACGGCCCTCGTCCTCGGCCAGCGCCGACCAGAACCCCATGCGTTCCCGGATCACCTCGGACGCGTCGCACCCGGCGCCGGCGCCCGTCTGGACGCCCTGTGTCTGCGGGCGTTGCTCACGGGCGGTACGGATGATCGTGTCGACCTCGCGCTCCAGCTGCTGGACCGCGGCCCGGGTCTGCTCGGCGGCCGGCCCCTCGCCCAGCGAGGCGGCGTTGAGGCGCAGCACGGTCAGCGGGGTGCGCAGCCGGTGCGAGAGGTCGGCGGCGAGCTCGCGTTCGTTGGCGAGGAGCTGGACCACCTGGTCGGCCATGGAGTTGAAGGCGACGGCCGCGGACCGCAGTTCGGTCGGTCCCTCCTCCGGGACCCTGGTCCCCAGCCGGCCCTCCCCCAGGTCCTGGGCGGCACCCGCGAGGCGCTGGGCGGGCTCGACCATGCGTACGCCGAGCCGGTCGGCGACCGCGACCGAGCCGACGATCAGGGCGATGCCGACGCCCGCCAGCATCAGCCAGGCCGTGCCGACTCCGTGGGAGAACTCGCCCTCGGCCACGAAGACCTCGACGACGGCGATGTCACCGGAGCCCAGGGCGGTGGGCTGGAGGAGGGCGGAGCCGCCCGGCACCTCGGCGATGGAGGCGCGCCCCGACTCGCGTACGGTCTCCAGGTCCTCCCGGGTGGCGCGCCGGGTGCCGATCTCGAGCCGCCGGCTGTCCGGTTCGTCGGTGGCGGGGACATGGACGGCGAGCCGCCCGTCGCCACCGGGTTCGGTGGACAGGACCGCGCGGGTCAGCTCCTCGCGGTCGGTGGTGATGGTGAGGGTGGGGCCGATGGTGGCGGCCTGGCGCTCGGCGTCGGAGAAGGCACGGTCCCGGGCCATTTCCTTGACGACGAGTCCGAGGGGCACGGCGAACGCGATCACGACCATGGCGGTGACGGCCAGACAGACCTTGACCAGAGCCCATCTCATGAGGGCCGCTCGGGCGCCGCCGGCGGTTCGAGTTTGACGCCGACACCGCGCAAGGTGTGCAGGTAGCGCGGCCGGGCGGCGGTCTCCCCCAGTTTGCGGCGCAGCCAGGAAAGGTGGACGTCGATGGTCTGGTCGTCGCCGTAGGACTGCTGCCAGACCTCGGCCAGCAGGTCACGGCGGGCGACGACGACGCCGGGGCGTCCGGCGAGGAAGGCCAGCAGGTCGAACTCCCGGCGGGTCAGGTCGAGCGCGTTCCCGTCCAGTTCGGCCTGACGGCGCAGCGGATCGATGGAGAGCCCGCCGACCTGGATGACGCGTGGGGGCGGCGCCTGGCCGGCGGCACCCCGGGTGCGGCGCAGCACGGCGGCCATGCGGGCGGAGAGGTGCTCCACGGAGAACGGCTTGGTGAGGTAGTCGTCGGCGCCGTCGTTGAGCAGCCTGACGACCTCCGCCTCGTCGTCCCGCGCGGTCGCGATGATGACCGGTACGTCGGTGATGGACCGCAGCATCTTGAGCGCCTCGCCACCGTCGAGATCGGGCAGTCCGAGGTCGAGGATGACCACGTCGAAGCGGAAGTGCGCCACTTCGCGCAGCGCTTCGAGCGCGGTGCCGACACTCCGTACCGTGTGGGAGGCCTCGGTCAGGTGCCGGATGAGGGCGGAACGTACGAACTGGTCGTCCTCGACCACGAGCACACTTGGCATGGGCGGCACCGTAGCCCATCCGGAGGAACCCGGTCCCCTCCGGGACAACACCGGGACGGGTGGTGCAGGATGTGCCCGATGCAGCGAGGATTCGTACACGCGACCGCGTGGCTGCTCGCCACCGGGGCGGCGGTCACCCTGTCGTGGTGGGGCGTGCACACGGTGATGTCGGGGACGGCGTACGACCCCCCGCGTGCGGTGCCCGTCTCCGTGGGCGCGGGGAGCGTGGACGGCGTACGGGCCACGGACGCGCCGGTGTCCTCGTCGACGCACAGCGCCCTGCCGTCGCCCTCGCCGAGCGTGACGGCTTCGCGCGCCGGGACCTCGCCGTCACCCCGCCCCTCCCGGCGGCCTTCCTCGCGGCCTCCCTCGGAGAGTGCCGGTCCGGCCGGGTCCCCGGCGCCCGCTGCGGGTTCCGGCGAGGTGAAGAGCTACCCGACGCGCGGCGGGCGGGTCGTCCTGGAGCTGACGGACGACGCGGCGAAGCTGGTCTCGGCCACCCCCGAGCAGGGCTGGTCGATGCAGGTGTGGACGACCGGGCAGTGGATCCGGGTGGACTTCGGCGACGGGGCCGGCGCCACGGTCTCCGTCTTCTGCACGTGGAACGGTCATCCGCCGACGGTGCAGGTCGTCGACCAGTGACGCGCGCGGGGCGAGGCCGTCAGTCGAAGGCGCCGGGCGGCGGGGCCGGTGAGGGCCGGGCGCCCTCGTCCGTGACGACGGCGGCGCCGCCGGTGAAGTCGGTGAGGGCGCGGCCGTGTTCGACCCGGCCGGGATGCGGGTCGCTCGCGACCCTGCGGGTCAGTTCGGCGACGGCGAGGGGAAGGGCCGATGCGACCAGGACCGCGTTGCCGAAGCGGCGTCCCCGCCAGACGGCCGGGTCGGCCGCCACGGCCAGTTCCGGGAAGACGGACGCGGCCGTGGCGATCTGGCCGCGGAGGTGGGCGAGCGGCGGTCCGTCGGCGAGGTTGGCGGCGTACTGGCCGCCGGGCTTCAGTACCCGGCGCACCTCGGCGAGGAATTCGGCGGAGGTGAGGTGTGCGGGAGTACGGGCTCCACCGAAGACGTCGGCGATGACGAGATCCGCCCATCCGTCCTGGATCCTGCCGAGCCCGGCGCGGGCGTCCGCGGAGCGCACCCGTATCCGGGCCTGCGGGTCCAGCGGGAGTTCCCGGCGCACGAACTGGACGAGGGCCGCGTCGATCTCGACGACCTGCTGGGTGGAGCGGGGGCGGCCCGCCGCGACGTAACGGGCGAGTGTGAAGGCGCCGCCGCCCAGGTGGAGGACCTGGAGGGGCCGGCCCGGGGGCGCGGCGAGATCGATGACGTGGCCGAGCCTGCGCTGGTAGGCGAACGAGAGGTACGCGGGGTCGTCGAGGTCCACGTGGGACTGCGGGGCACCGTCGAGCAGCAGCGTCCGGGCCCGCGGCCGTTCACGGTCGGGGACGAGCTCGGCGAGCCCGCCGTCCACCGGGGCCGCGACGCGCTCCTGCCCGTCGGGCCGATTCCGGGCGCTCCCGCCCTTCGCCGACGATCCTCGACGTGCCACGCCCTTGCCCTCGCTCACCGGTTCCGGCCGGTGTCCTGGGACGGCCGGCAACGGCGGGAACTCCGCCCACCTGCCCATTATCGCCTCAGCGGCAGTTGTCGGCCGCCTCGATGAGACGGGCCGCCTGGCCGAGAGCGGCCCGGAGCGCGTCCGGGTCGGTGACCGGGGCGTCGGCGCCGGGTGGCAGGAGCCAGCCGCCACCGACGACGGGCGGTTCGGCGGGGAGGCTGAGTCCGCGTCCGTCCGTCCGCGTACAGGCGCTGCCGGGTACGTCCCACGCGTCCGCCGTACCCGGTGGCACCAGGAAGCCGAGGGTGGCGCAGGCGCCGTCGTGCAGAACCGGGCCGACGGGTTCGTGGTCGGCGCCTCGGCGCAGGATGTCGACGGCCTCCAGACCTTGACGCGCCGGGACAGTCACCAGGTCGCACGGTGCGGTTTCCGGGCCCATGTGCAGCAAGGGAAAACCCTCCTCTGTCGCCGAACGGGACCACGCCCCGTCTCGCATGGACCAACGCGCCGACGGCGTCAAGGGCTACGGCGGCACGCCGCCGCAAAGGGTGGCAGTTCATGGCGGATCACGGGTGAGATGTCTGATTTGTTGCGAAACGCAGTGTGTGCGTTCCGTCACAGCAGGTACGTTCTTGCTCCGCCGGGACACCGGAGCAGGCGCCCGGCTGCACACCAGAGAGGGCCCCGCCATGGTGTCGACACGGGCAGTTCCCAACCTCGCCTTCCGGCGGCTGCGCGGACAGCGCTCCGCCGGAGAGTTCGCGGCAACGGTCCGCAGGGCTGCCCGCGAGATCGGTGAACACGTCGCGTGCGACGCCCGGTACATCGGGCGCGTGGAGGCCGGCGAGATCCGCTGTCCCAACTACGCGTACGAACGGGTGTTCCTGCACATGTTCCCCGGGGCCACCCTCGAGGACCTGGGCTTCTCGGCCCGCGAGAGCGTGCGCGGCCGGGGGGCCCGGCCGGCGCCCCCTCCCACCACTCCCCCCACGCTCCACAGTGATACCGACGAGGAGAGCGACGTGCTGCGTCGCGTGTTCATGACCAGCGGCACCGCCACGGTGGCAGCCGCGTCCCTGGGTCTCGGCAGTGCGTCCGCCACCGGCCTGATCGCCCTGCCCGCACAACGCAGGGTCGGCGCGGCCGAGGTGAGCGCCGTCGAGAACGCGGTGCGGCAGATCCGGCTGCTGGACGACCGGCACGGCGCGGACGGCCTCTATCGGCGGGCCTCCCAGCCGTTGCGGGCCGCGTACGCCCTGCTCGACGCCGGGACGTCGGCCCGTCGCGGCACCCTGGACCGGCTGCACGCCGGCGCCGGTGAGCTGGCGATCTCCGTGGGCTGGCTGGCGCACGACTCGGGCCGTTTCGACGACGCGCGTTCGCACTACGCGGAGGCGCTCGCGACGGCGCGGCTGGCCGGGGATCCCGCGCTGGAGGCGCACGCGTTCTGCAACGCGTCGTTCCTGGCCCGGGACACCGGGCGGCCCAGGGAGGCGGTCCGGGCGGCGGAGGCGGGCCAGCGGGCGGCCCGCCCGCTCGGCTCACCGCGGCTGATGGCCCTCCTCGCCCTGCGGGAGGCCGGCGGCCGGGCGTGGCTCGGGGACCGTACGGGGTGCGAGCAGGCGATGGGGCGGGCACGGTCGGCGTTCGAGCGGGGAGCGCGCGACTCGGACCCCGAGTGGATGACGTTCTTCCGTGAGGCGGAGCTGGAGATACTGCAGGCGCAGTGCTGGTCGGCGCTGAGCGACTGGCCCCGGGCGGCGCGGCACGCCCGGCGGGCCACCCGGCTCCAGGACCCGCACTTCACCCGGAACCTCGCCCTCTACCGGGCGCAGCTCACGGGTGACCTGGCCCGCGCGGGCACGGCCGACGAGGCCGCGGCGGCGGGTCACCAGGTGCTGGACCTGCTGGACCGGGTCCAGTCCTCGCGGATCCGGGGGATGCTGGCGAGCGCGGTACGGGTGCTGCGGCCGCGGGGCGGGCCGGAGGTCACCGCGCTCCTGAACCGGTACGAGGAGCTGCCACCCGCCGGATGACCGGCGGGCTCGCACGAGCCCGCCGGCCCTGCCGGTCCCTTGGCCTCCGAACGGCCTGCCGGCCCGCCGGCCCGCCGCCGTGGCGGCCCACCGGCCTACTGCCTACCGGTCCAGGTGCCCCGTGTCGTTCCAGCGTTCCAGGGCCGGCAGGCCGTACGCCCACCCCAGCACGGACAGCGAGGTCGGCTCCAGCCGGATGCGCGCGGCGAAGGACACGTCCTCGCCCAGCCACCGCGCTCCCAGCGCCCGCAGGATGTGGCCGTGCGCGAAGACCAGCACGTCGCGGTCGCCCGATCGCGCCCATTCCACGATCGCGTCGGCCCGGGCCGCGACCTCGGCCAGGGTCTCCCCGCCGGGCACGCCGTCGCGCCAGATGAGCCAGTCCGGACGGTCCGCCTTGATCTGTGCCGGGGTCAGTCCCTCGTACTCCCCGTAGTCCCACTCCATCAGCGCGTCCCACGGCTCGGCGCGCTCCCCGAACCCGGCGAGCGCGCACGTCTCGGCCGCCCGGACGAGCGGGCTGGTCCGCACCTCCACCCCGGGCAGCCCTCCCCAGGGCTCCCGGTGCAGCCGCTCTCCGAGCAGCTTGGCGCCCTCGCGGCCGGTGTCGAGGAGGGGGATGTCGGTCCTGCCGGTGTGATTGCCCTGGACCGACCACTGTGTCTGGCCGTGCCGGGCGAGCAGGATTCGCGGTGCCATGACGGCTCTCCCTGAAAATACTGAGATCCGAAGATCCGGGGACCCTAGGATCTGATGGGTCCGGGACAGCGGTGTCCGGGACGGCGACGGGGCGGCAGCGGCGACGACCGGCCGGCGGACGGTGCGGGCGAGGCCCCGTCCCATCATCTCCCACACGCCACCGGGGCAACTTGCGGGGCGGCCCCGGCGTCCCTCTTCACGCATGACCAGGGACGTCCGCAGCTGAACGACCCCCGGGGGGGAAGAAGACCATCAGCCACGTACGGTTGAACGCCCGCCGTCGACCGCACGAACAAGGGGAGAGCCACCGGATGCCGCACGTCACCGCCGCGACGCCCACCTCCGGTCACCGGCGGCCCCGCTGGTGGACGGAGCTGCCGTTGCTCGCGGTGGTGTACGCGCTGTATTCGGCGGGCCGCCTGCTGGTCCGGGAGAACATACCGGCGGCCGTCGACCACGGCCTCGCCATCCTCCGGATCGAGAAGGCGCTCTTCCTCAACGCCGAGCATCCGCTGAACCGTCTGCTGACCACCCACCCCGCACTGGGCGTACCGGCCGACTTCGCCTACGCCTCCCTGCACTACCTGGTCACCCCGGCCGTCCTCGTATGGATGTTCCGGCGCCGGTCCGCCGCCTACCGTGCGGCCCGCACCTGGCTGATGACCTCCACCCTCCTCGGCCTGGCCGGCTTCACGCTGATGCCGACCTGCCCGCCCCGCCTCCTCGACGCCCGGCACGGATTCGTCGACACGATGTCCCAGTACAGCGCCTACGGCTGGTGGGGCACGGGCGCGAGCGCCCCCCGCGGACTCAGCGGAATGACCAACCAGTACGCGGCCATGCCGAGCCTGCATGTCGGCTGGTCCGTGTGGTGCGGAGTCCTGCTGTGGCGCCACGGCCGCCACCCGCTCGTCCGGGCGGCAGGCGTCGCGTACCCCCTGATCACCGTGTTCGTGGTGATGGGAACGGCGAACCACTACTTCCTCGACGCGGTGGCCGGCGCGGCCGTGATGGGTATCGGCGCCCTGCTGACCAGGCCGGTCCTGCGGATCGCCGACCGCGTCAAGAGCCGGGTGCGTGCCGTGTTCACCCCGGTTCCCGCCTCCGTCGCCCGCGCGAAGTCCCCGATTGTCAGTGGCGGATGCAAGACTTCCGCGGGTGAGCGAATACCCGGCCAGCGGACCACCTCCGCAGATTCCAGCCACGCGGCCACCGGTTCCGCGTCAGAAGCCGCCAGCGACGACGCTCCGGCAGCGGCTCGCTGAGCTGCGCGGACCGTCCGTCGCGCCGCAGCCGCTCGACGCGCGCGCTCTCGCCGCCCTCGCCGCCAACCCGGGCTGCAAGCGGCGCGCCCTGCTCGACGGGGCCGGGGTCGACAAGGCCGGGCTGGCCACGGCGCTCGGCTCCCCCGCCGCGTTCGGCCAGTCGCAGTTCGCGTTCATCCGGGGCAACGCCTTCGAGGCGAAGGTCAAGGCCGACGGAGGTACGGAGCTGCTCCGCCTCCTGTTCGAGCGACTCGGCAGCGGGGCGGACGCCCCGGGCCCGGCCCAGGTGCCCGATCTGACGGCTGCCGGCCCCGAGGGCCGAGCCGCGCGTACGGCGCTGGCGCTGCGCGAGGCCACCGCGGCGGACGGCTGGACACTGCTCGACCACCCGATGCTGGCGCTGGAGGTGGCCGGGTCGCCGGCCTACCTGGAACCGGACGCCGTCGTGGTGCACCCCGACGGCACCTGGACGGTCGTCGAGATCAAGTCCTTCCCCATGATCGACAGCTCCGCCGACGCCGCCAAGGTCGGTGCCGCCGCCCGCCAGGCCGCCGTCTACGTCCTCGCGCTGGAGCGGGTGGCCGCGCTGACCCAGGGCGCCGAGGTCGGACACCGGGTGCTGCTGGTCTGCCCGAAGGACTTCTCCAACCTGCCGACCGCCTCGGTCGTGGACGTCCGCAAGCAGCGCGCCGTCACCCGCCGCCAGCTGACCAGGCTGACGCGCGTCGAGGACATCGCGGCGGCCCTGCCGGAGGGGACGACGTTCGACCCGGGGCGCTCCCCCGAGGAGCTGGGCACGGCGGTCGACGCGGTCCCCGCCGCCTACGCCCCCGAGTGCCTGGCCGCGTGCGAGCTGGCCTTCCACTGCCGGGCGAAGGCCCGCGCCCAGGGGGCGGTGGAGGCGCTGGGCCGGAGTGTGCGCGGCGAGCTCGGCAGCCTGACGACGGTCGCCGGGGTGCTGGCGGCGGCCGCCGGCAAGGAGGGCGACCCCGCGGACCCGACGGTGGCCGCGCTGCGCCGCGCGGCGGCGCTGCGCGCGGAGGCACTTGAGGGCGGCGCACCATGTCGTTGATCACCACCCTGGCCCGGCTGGAGGCGGTCGACAGCGGGCGGGCACAGCCGCTGGCCACCGTGCGCCACCGCCATCTGACCGGCCGGCCGCTCGTCCTGGTGCCACTGACCACCGCGGGTGAGACGGGCGCCCCGCTCGGGGCGCTCGTGGGCACCGACCGTGAGGCACCGCGGCTGCTGGCGGTTCCCCAGCCGCGCGACCGCGACCTGCGGTTCGGGTTCCTCGCCGAGCTGGCGGAGGCGGTCCTGCCGCACATCGAGTCGTACGCCGATGCCGTCGAGCCGGCCGAGCGTGCGGAGACCGATCCGGAGACCGGCAAGAAGGTCAAGGTCGAGGTCGAGCTCTGCACGGACGCGGCCCAGCTGATCGTGCCGAGCCGGGCGGGCATCGAGTTCGTGCGGCTGCTCGGCCGGTCCATGCGCTTCCGCCGCACCGTCGAGGACGATCCGGACACCCCGTATCCGGCGCCCGCCCGGGTGCCGCTCCTCGGCCGCTGGCTGACGCACTACGGCGAGCGGGCCAGGGTGCCGGGCTCCTCGCTGCTGCTCGCCGCGACGGACCTGCTGAACCGGCACTGGGCGACCGGCCAGAGCAGCCTGGAGGACCAGCACCTCGGCGCGCTGCTGGCCTGGATCGACCCTCCGGAGGGCGGGTCGGGAGCGGTGGCGGCACTCCGTGCGGAGCTGGAGCGGGACGGCGCCGGGCAGCTGGTCGTCCCGCCGGCGGGACCGGCCACGGACCCGGCCTTCGACAACAGGCTCCTGGCCCCGGCGATCGAGGCGTACGACCGGGCGCGCACGTCGCTGGCCGCCGCACAGGACGGTCTGGCCGCCGACGCCCGGTACGGCGAGCTGAGCGCTGCCGAGCGGCAGATCAGGTCGCTGCTCGCGGGGGTGCTGCTGCCGACGTGGGACGCCGTGTGGCGGAGCCTCGATCTGCTGCGGGAACTGCCGGAGGGGGCCAGGGCCGAGGACCGCTGGACCAGGGACCGCTGGTCGTTCACCGCGCACCGGGACCGGGTGCGGGCGGGCGAACCGCCACAGCCGCGCCGCGACGACGCCGTGACGGCGGCCCAGAAGCTGGCCTCCAGGGAGACGGCCCAGGCGCAGCTCGAGGCCCAGGAGGCGCTGGACGATCCACTGGTGCTGGCGGGGCGCCGACTGGCGGGCGAGGCGTTCGTCGCGGAGGTGACGGACGTGGAGATGACGTACACGGAGTCGAAGCGGCCCTCGCCGCGCCCCCTGGTCACCGTGCGCACGGACGAGCGCCCGCACCTCGGTGAGCGGACGAAGGTGTACCGCTCGCTGGACGGCAAGCCGCAGACGGCGGAGTTCGTCGCGTACGCCTCCGACGACCCGGGTGATCAGGAGATCCTGCTCGTCCTGAGGATCACGGACCGGATGGGCCGGAGCAAGGAGCCGGCCCCCGGTTCGGTGCCGGAGCCCGGCGACCGGATCGCCTGGACCCTGTTCGAGCACGACCAGCGGGGAGGTCCGAAACTTCCCGACCCGGAGGACACCCCGTGGACCCACGGCGGCCCGCCGGGCGCCGCCGACGGACACGCCGAGAAGCCCGACCCCGTGACCGCGGAGGATCTCCTGTGACAGCCGTTGCCGACCCGGGTGCCGCGGCGACGCGGGCGACCGACGCGATCCTCGAAGACACCCTGCGCGGCACGGCGCGCGGCATCGTCGTGGACTCCCCGCCGGGCGCCGGGAAGTCGACGCTGGTGGTGCGCGCCGCACTCGAGCTCGCCGCGGCGGGCCGTCCGCTGATGGTGGTCGCGCAGACCAACGCCCAGGTGGACGACCTGGTGGTCCGGCTCGCCGAGAAGGCGCCCGGCCTGCCGGTCGGCCGGCTGCACAGCAGCGACTCCGACCCGTACGACAAGGTCCTGGACGGCCTGGCCGGCGTGCGGAAGTCGGCGAAGGCGGCCGACCTGGCCGGTCTCGACATCGTCATCTCCACGGCCGCCAAGTGGGCGCACGTGAAGAACGTGGAGCCGTGGGCGCACGCGATCGTCGACGAGGCGTACCAGATGCGTTCGGACGCCCTGCTCGCCGTCGCCGGCCTCTTCGAGCGGGCTCTGTTCGTCGGGGATCCCGGACAGCTGGACCCGTTCTCCATCGTGGGCGCGGACCAGTGGGCGGGGCTGTCGTACGACCCCTCGGCGAGCGCGGTGTCCACGCTGCTCGCGCACAACCCGGACCTGCCGCAGCACCGGCTGCCGGTGTCGTGGCGGCTGCCGGCGTCGGCGGCGCCACTGGTCTCGGACGCGTTCTACCCGTACACCCCCTTCCGCAGCGGTACGGACCACGGGGACCGGCGGCTGTCGTTCGGTGTGCCCTCGGACGGCTCCGGCCCCGACCGGGTGCTCGACGAGGCTGCGGGGTCCGGCTGGGGGTTGCTGGAGCTTCCGGCCCGTCACACCCCGCGCACCGACCCGGAGGCGGTACGGGCGGTGGCCATGGTGGTCCGGCGGCTGCTGGACCGGGGCGGCGCCGCCACGAGCGAGCGTTCCCCGGATCCCGTGGCGGTGGTGGCGGACCGGGTGGCGGTCGGTACGGCCCACCGTGACCAGGCCGCAGCGGTGCGGGCGGCGCTCGCCGAGCTGGGGGTGACGGGCGTCGCGGTGGACACGGCGAACCGGCTCCAGGGCCGCGAGTTCGATGTGACGGTGGTCCTGCACCCGCTGTCCGGGCGCCCGGACGCCACGGCCTTCCACCTGGAGACGGGCCGGCTGTGCGTGCTGGCCTCGCGGCACCGGCACGCCTGCGTGGTCGTGTGCCGCGCGGGGGTCGCGGACCTGCTGGACGAGCATCCCTCGACGGAGCCGGTCCAGCTGGGGGTGACGGTGAAGTTTCCCGACGGCTGGGAGGCGAACCACGCGGTCATGGCCCACCTCGCGGAGCACCGCGTCTCCTGGCGGCCGTGATTTCGAGGGCGTCCGGCAGGTATCGGCCGCTCCGTTCCTGGGCAGCGCTCTTACGGCCTGGTGCGCCGCGCTGGACAATGGAATGTGGCCGTCCGGCCGCACGAGGAAGGATCACCACATGGCACAACCCGAGCGGAACGAGCGGCAGAGGCTGCGTCCCGCGCCGCTGCTCTTCGAGCCGGCCGAGGCGGCAGCCGACCCGGAACACTTCTTCGACCTCGAGTCGATGGACGACCCGAAGGAACTGCTGGCCCGCGCGACGGAGCTGACGCACGCCTTCCGGGCCGCGACCGACCGGGCCGTCGAGTTCCAGGCCGTGGCCGCCGCACAGCTCGCCGATCCGCGCAGGTTCGACCGGCTCACGGCCGCGGACATAGCGGAGCGCGCGGAGTGGACCGAGGACTATGCCAAGAAAATGATCGAGTTCGGCCGTTCGCTGCTGAACGCCCCGCGCCCCTGACCCGGGCAGGGCTGCCACCAGGCCTCCTGCGAGGTCTCCGGCCGCTCCTCCCGGTCACTCCGGGTACAGCCTCTGGCATATGCGCTCGGGCAAGATACCCCTTCGAGGGGCGAGCTGTCCGGCTTTCGCGCAACTCTGGGAAACAGTACCGTCACAGCCGGTAGACCTGTCGTCATGAGCGCATGGCTGAACGACGAAACGACCCTGCACCCCGGTGCCGCCCCGCGCCACCGCGTCGACATCTTCGCTCTCCTGCGGGACGGGGCCGGCAACGGGACGACCGACGGCCGGACGACCGACGACCGGGCCGCCCAGGTCACCGCCGCCGGGGCGGCTTGGCTGGCCGGCGCCACGTCCCACCCGCGCAGCACGCTCTCCCAGTGGGAGGCGCGCCCGGGCTCCCCCGGCGTCCTGCCGTGCGGCTCCGCCTTCGACGTCGTGAACGTCCCCGCACTGTTCGGCAGGCGAGTGCTGGAACAGCTGTGGGCCGAAGGGCCCGGCTCCGGGCCGGTCGCGACGCACCGGGGCCGGATGCTGCTCTTCGCCTCCCCCGGCACCGCCCAGCGGCTGCCCTCCCTGCTGGCCTGGGAGGAGTGGGGCACCGGGTCCGCCGACCACGCCCGGACGCACCATGGGTCCCTGCCTCCGCTGCTGTGCCACGGCACGGGGGACGCGGTGACCGTACCGCCCCTGGTCGGCGGCTCCGGCGACACGGGGCCCCACTGGCTGGTCGCACCCGACACCCGCGACCCGTGGCTGCCGGGGCCGGACGTGCTGCTCTGGGCATGTGTGCGGGTGGGCAGGTCCGCGGCGCCGTCGACCACGGGGTATTCGATTTTTCCTCCCGCCGATCCGGGTGCTAATGTCTACGACGTCAGCAGGCGCCGCTAGCTCAGTTGGTTAGAGCAGCTGACTCTTAATCAGCGGGTCCGGGGTTCGAGTCCCTGGCGGCGCACAGACGGAAGAAGCCCCCTCGCGGAAGCGAGGGGGCTTCTTCGTGTGCCGGCGACTTCTCCGTGCGGCGGCGAGGGATTCTTTCGTACGGCGCAGGTCTCGCCGTCCGCGTCCGAAGCCGCCGGTTCAGGTGCCGGTGGTGATCCGCACCGTCCATGCCCCCGACCGCGTCCGGTCGGCGACCTCGATCCGGACGTGCTCGCCGGGCACGGTGTAGCGCTCGCCCTCGCGGAGCGGAGCGTCGGCGAGGGGCGGGTAGACGGACCGGTCCCAGCAGGCGCCGGAGTCGGGGTGGGTGTCCAGCACCTCGACCGGGCCGCCCCCGGACGGGGTGGCGTTGTGGATGCGGTAGATGAGCACGCCCTCCGTGCAGGTCGCCCGGTCGTTCCCCGTGGCGCTGCGGGCCTCGACGGCCAGCGCGCTGTCCCTGCCGGTCCTGATGACCGCGAGCCGGGTTCCGAGGGACCCGCCGGGCACGGGCACCTCCGCCATGGGCTCCAGGGTGAGGTCCGCGCCGCCCTGCACGCAGACGACCTGCCCCTGCCCCAGCCAGCCGAGCTTCCACTTGTGCCAGCCGAACAGTTCAGGGGCCAGTCCGAACTGGCTGCCCATCACGTCCCAGTCGCCGACGTAGGTGTCCCAGTCGCCCTTGCCGTCCTCCGGGCGGTGGTAGAGGTCGGCCAGGTCGAAGACGTGTCCTGTCTCGTGCGCGAGGACGTTCCGGTCCGGCGGGTGCTCCTCGAAGACGGTGACCACGCGCCCGATGTCCGTACCGTCGGCGTGCAGCGGCCGGTCGAAGTTGACGACCTTCGTCGCGTCCGAGTCGACGCCGGGCGCGTCCGGGTCGGCGACCAGGTAGACGATGTCGTAAGCGGAGAAGTCGATCCGCTCGTCGGCTGCGCGGATCGCGTCGCGCAGGTAGGCGCCGCGCCGTTCGGGGTCCCAGTCACGCTGTATGCCGTACCAGGTGGAGGGGTGGGGCATCCGGATCCACTGCCGCTGCGGGTGGGCGCGCAGGGTGAACTTCCCGTACGAGGCGCGCTGGAAGAAGCGTGTGGTCGCGGGGAAGTGGTCGGCGGCGAGCACCTCGGGCGGCACGACGGGTTCGGAGTCGGGGAACGACAGGAAGACCATGACGGCGTCGAGGCTGCGGCGGGGGCGCGGGTAGGCGTCGTTCCAGCTGTCCAGGCCGAGGGAGTGATGAGCCGCGGTCCGTGGAAGCGCGCAGGGGCCGGCGTCGCGCGTGGCGGCCACGACCGGCCCGGCGACGAGTCCGGTGGCGGCGAGCGCCACGAGGGAGGTGAGAGCAGCCGCGGCACTGCGCAGACTCGGCCTCTCCACTCCCCCGGGTCTGCGCTGACGCGGCACATCTACCTCCGGGGTGGCGAATGCGGAACACCTCCCTCACCCTGTGCCGATTCATTGCGGTACGCCCTGTTGTGCTGCCCCACTCGGGTCAGGGGGCGACGCGCCTCGCCCGAACAGTGCCGCCCTGTCCGCAGATCATGAACTCAGACGATCACGGAAAGTCACTTTCGATCATCTCGGCACTCCAATGAACCACTTGAGCACAAAAGCAATCACTCGCGGGCAAAGGGGATGAGAGCCGTTCGCCTGGACCATGCGCGTGCCGCACGACCGAAACCGTGGGCGCGCTGGAACGGCCGAGGCGCCACCCTCTATGCTTCACCTCGCTTTCCTGCGTGGTTTCCGCCACTGGCACGGCACTCCACCCCATGACCCTGCCCGACCACATCCGTCGACGACCATCTGCACAGCGGGAGCGAGCGGTGAGCGGAACCTCCGAACGACCGGCAGCCCCGGCCGGTGCGTCCACCGGCACCGCACGACCGACGGTCACCGAACGTGACCAGCAGGGTGCGGCACCCTCCGGACCGGACGACCGTCCGGGGCCCTCGGAACCGGACGCGTACCGCGCCGCCTTCCAGCTGGCCGCCCTCCCGATGGCCGTCGTGGACCGCCGGGGCCGCGTCGTCCGCGTCAACGACGCGATGGGCGCACTCCTCGGCGCGGACCCCCGCTCGCTGGTCCTGCAGCCCGCGGCCGATCTCGTCGGCCTCGCGTCGGACCGCCCCACCTGGCAGTCGTACAGCGAGGTCCTGGACGGCACCCGGTCCCGGCTCCGCTGCACCAGACGGCTCAAGCACGCCGACGGCCGGTCCGTCTGGGCCGAGGTCACCGTCGTGCCGATGGCGGACCCCGCCGCGCGCGGACCTGCCGGTGCGGGCGGGGTGCTGCTGTCCGTCACGGACATCAGTGACCGGCACGAACTGCGGGAGCGGCTGCGCCATCTGCGCCTGCACGACCCGGTGACCCGGCTGCCCAACCGGGCACTCTTCTTCGAACGGCTCTCCACCGCTCTGGAGACCCCGCCGTTCCAGGACGACTCGCTGCCCCGCCACGGCCGCATCGGCCTCTGCTACCTGGATCTCGACGGTTTCAAAGCGGTCAACGACACCCTGGGGCACCGCGTCGGTGACCGGCTGCTCGCCGCCGTCGCCGGGCGCCTCACCGACTGTGCCGAGGCGGACGGCCACCACCGCGGCGGCGACCACGGTGTCGGCGGCGGTGGTCACCTCGTGGCCCGTCTGGGCGGGGACGAGTTCGCCATCCTCGTGGAGGACTCCGCGGGCGCCCATCAGCTCACCGAGCTGGCCCACTCGGTCCTCACCGCGCTCCAGCGCCCCTTCGACCTGGCCGGCCAGCGGCTCTCGGTCTCCGCGTCGATCGGTGTGGTGGAGCGGGCCACCGCGGGCACCTCGCCCACCGGTCTGATGCAGGCCGCGGACACCACCCTGTACTGGGCGAAGGCGGACGGCAGGGCCCGCTGGACGCTTTTCGACCCCGAACGCAACGCGCACCGGGTGACCCGGCAGGCACTCTCCTCCACGCTCCGGGCCGCCGTGGAGCGCGGCGAGTTCACGCTGGAGTACCAGCCTCTGGTCGGCATGGCCGACGAGGTCGTCCGGGGCGTGGAGGCCCTGGTCAGGTGGAACCACCCGCAGTTCGGCACGCTGGCGCCGAATCGGTTCGTCTCGATCGCCGAGGAGGACGGCACGATCGTCCAGCTCGGCAGGTGGGTCCTGCGCACGGCCTGCCGGCAGGCCCGTCGCTGGCAGCTGGAACACCCCGGCGAGCCGGCCCTGTTCATCAGCGTCAACGTGGCCGTGCGTCAGATCCGGGACTCCGATCTCGTCGCCGACGTCGCGGAGGTCCTCGCCGAAACCGGTCTGGAACCGGCGCTGCTGCAGCTGGAGTTGACGGAGTCCGCCGTGATGGGGTCCTCCGGCCGTCCGCTGCGGGTGCTCCAGGAGCTCAGCGACATGGGCGTCCGTATCGCCATCGACGACTTCGGGACCGGCTACTCCAACCTCGCCTACCTGAGCCGGCTGCCCGTCTCGGTGCTGAAGCTGGACGGCTCCTTCGTCCGCGGTTTCCGGTACGAGGACGACTCACACCCCAGCCCCGCCGACGAGACGATCGTCGAAGCCATGGTGCAGCTGGCGCACCGCCTCGGCCTGACGGTCACCGCGGAGTGCGTGGAGACGTCGGGCCAGGCCGAGCGGCTGCGCCGGATCGGCTGTGACACCGGGCAGGGGTGGCTGTACTCCCGGGCGGTGGCCCCGGAACGCATCGCCGAGCTGATCGCGGGCAAGCCGCAGGCGGGCTGAGCCGGCGGGCCGGGCGGGTTCAGCCGAGGTCGGGCAGCCCGTACGCGTCCGCGATGAGCTCGTACGAGCGCAGCCGGGCATCGGCGCCGTGGGCGTTGGCCGTGATCATCAGCTCGTCGGCGCCGGTGCGCTTGGCCAGGTCGTCCAGGCCGCTGCGGACCTCGTCGGCCGTGCCGTGGACGATGTTGGTCAGCCAGCCGTCGACGAAGTCGCGCTCCATGGGGCTGAAGGTGTACGCCTCCGCCTCCTCGGGCGTCGGCACGAGTCCGGGGCGTCCGGTGCGCAGCCGCACCATCGACAGGGCCCCGCTCAGCACCTGGCGCCGGGCCTCGCGCTCCTCGTCGGCGGCCAGTGCCGAGACGCCGATCAGGGCGTAGGGGGCGTCCAGCACCGCGGACGGCTTGAAGGACTCGCGGTACAGGTCCAGGGCCGGCACGGTGTTCTGGGCCGAGAAGTGGTGAGCGAAGGCGAAGGGGAGACCCAGGACACCTGCCAGCCGGGCGCTGAAACCGGAGGAGCCCAGCAGCCAGATCGGCGGGCGGGCGGGCGACTGCACGCCGCCGGGCGAGGTGGCCTGCACGGGCCCGGGTACGGCGTGGATGCGGGCGTAGGGGTGCCCGTCCGGGAAGTCGTCGTCCAGGAAGCGCGTCAGCTCCGCCAGCTGCTGCGGGAAGTCGTCGGCGCCCTCGTTGAGCCGGTCGGTGCGGCGCAGGGCCGCCGCGGTGGCGCCGTCCGTACCGGGGGCGCGGCCGAGACCCAGGTCGATGCGGCCGGGGGCCATCGCCTCCAGGGTGCCGAACTGCTCGGCGATGACCAGCGGGGCGTGGTTGGGGAGCATGACGCCGCCGGAGCCGAGCCTGATGCGCTCGGTGCGGGCGGCCAGGTGGGCCAGGATGACGGCGGGCGACGACGAGGCCACGCCGGGCATGGAGTGGTGCTCCGCCACCCAGAAGCGGTGGAATCCGCGCCGCTCGGCAAGGGTCGCGATGTCCACGCTGGTGCCCAGGGCCTGGGTCGCGGTGCGCCCCTGCCCCACGGTCACCAGGTCGAGCACGGACAGGGGCACGGAAGCCGTCCCGCCGGCGGTGCCGCGAATCTCGTCGCCTCGGTTCTCGTCCACGTGTCTGGCCTCTCCTGTGCTGCATCCGTGTATCGGAGAGTACGAACAGGAGGATGGCTCCGCTTATTCCCCGGGCCGGGTCCCGCGAGCCGGCCGGCACCGCGAGCCCGGCGCCACGAACGCACTGCCTCCGTTCACGGGGTGCGGGCCCTCACGGATGCCGGCCCGTCCGGCGTGGCCCGTGCCGGCCGGGCCTACTCGCGTACCTCGATGCCCCGGGGCTGGGTGGCGCCGAGCGGGGGCTCGCGGGTGGCGAACAGGGTGCCGAGCGTGGGGGCCCAGACCCGGCGGTCGGCGAGCCGCAGCCCTTCCCAGACCGTCACCTGGTTAGCCGTGAGGACCGGCTTGCCCACCAGTTCCTCCAGCTCGGGGACGAACGCCGCCGTGTGCAGGGCGGTGCACGGCAGCAGCACCACCTCGGCGTCCGGATGGTCCGCGGCCGCGACGAGCTCCCTCACCCGCTCCGGCCCCCAGGTGGCGGCGTCGGCGGGGGCCGGTCCGCTGTCGTCGCCGACGGCCCGGACGGAGACGACGTCGAGACCCGCGGCCGTCAGGAAGTCGGCGAACAGCGGCGCGATGTCCTCGGCGTCGAGCGAGGCGACCGCGACCCGGCCGGCACCCAGTTCCCCGACCGCGTGCACGAAGGCGAAGGAAGTACTGGACGCGGGCAGCCCGGCGGCCCTGGCGAGGCCGGCGACCTGCTGGTGGGCGCCGTCCCAGCCGTACACGAAGCTGCCGTTCGTGCTGGCCCACACCAGCGACTCGGCACCGGCCAGGCGCAGCTCCTCCACCCCGGCGGCGAGACGCTCGGGGGCACCCGCCTCCCTCAGGGCCTCGAGCCGGGAAGCACCCTGCCCCACGCCGGTGCCGATGCCGGTGTCGGTGTGGAACAGCGGCACTCTGATGTCGCTGTCGAGCATGACCTCGATCCGCGGGAAGTCCTCCTCCGCGGCGTGGCCCGGGTAAAGAAGTCCTACGGTCGTCATGTCCATCCTTCCAGTCCGTCCGGATGTCCTGCTGCCGCTCCCGTGCGCCCTGTCACCGCTGCCCCCGCCTGGGACAAGTATTCCTCCCATCGGCGCCCATCGGCGCCCGCAGCACTCCTGACCAGCGGTTTCCCCGGCGGGCACAGGTCCTGTTGACGGCCGTCCGGTGCGGTGCGAGCGTGGAGAACCTCATGGCCGAACCCGTGATCCTCGTCCTGGACACCGACCCGTCTCCGCGCCTGGGCCGGCTGACCGGGCGGGCCCGCATCCGGTACGCCGACGAGCGGACGCTGGCGGCTCAGCTGCCGGACGCGGACGTGCTGCTGGTCTGGGACTTCACCTCCGACGCCGTGCGCCGGGCCTGGCCCGGCGAGGGGCCGCGCCCGCGCTGGGTCCACACGGCGAGCGCGGGAGTGGACCGGCTGCTCTGCCCGGAGCTCGCCGCGTCCCCCACGGTCGTCACCAACGCGCGGGGCGTCTTCGAACTCCCGGTCGCCGAGTACGTGGCGGGGCTGGTACTCGCCTTCGCCAAGGATCTCCCGGGGACCCTGGAGTCCCAGCGGCAGCGTCGCTGGCACCACCGGGAGACCCGGCAGCTCGCCGGCAGCCGTGCGGTCGTCGTCGGGGCGGGCCCGATCGGCCGGGAGATCATGCGGCTGCTGCACGGCCTCGGCGTGCGGGTGGCGCTCGTGGGGCGTACGGCGCGGCGCTCGATCCACGGCGTGGAAGACCTCGACCGGCTGGCGGCCGGCGCCGACTGGGTGATCTGCGCGGCGCCGCTGACGGACGCGACGCGCGGCATGTTCGACACCCGCTTCTTCGGCCTCCTCCAGCCGTTCGCCCGGTTCGTCAATGTGGGGCGCGGGCCACTGGTCGTCGAGGAGGACCTGGCCGGGGCATTGCGCAGGCGCTGGATCGCCGGCGCCGCGCTCGACGTGTTCCAGGAGGAGCCGCTGGGGCCGGGCAGCCCGCTGTGGGACGTGCCCGGCCTGGTGGTCTCCCCGCACATGAGCGGCGACACGGCCGGCTGGCGGGACAGGCTGGGCGAGCAGTTCGTTTCGATGTACGAGCAGTGGGCAGTCGGTGAGGCGCTGCCGAACGTGGTGGACATACGCCGCGGTTACGTACCTTCCCGGGACGTCTCCGTCTGAGACGCGGACGTAACGGTCACTCAGGAAGCAAGTGGGGCACGGCGACACGGTCCGCACCCCTGTCGTCGCCCTCCGCCCGCGGCGAGACACCGGAAGGTCTCCCTCCGGCCACTGTTCGATCACATGACGACCCTGCCTGCATAGACGCGTGGGATCGGGCAGGCACTCAGCCTGTCCGGACAGTCCGACTCCCCGATTTCTCCAGGAGATTGCGAACCATGGCCGACTTCCCTCACCTGTCCCGTCGGGGCTTCCTCAATCGTTCGGCAGCTGTGGGAGGACTGCTCGTCGTCCCCGGTCTGCTTGCCGCGTGCAGCAAGACCGACGCCGGTGCGGCGGACGGTGAGGGCGCTCTCGACAAGCTCCGCAAGCAGGGCTTCGTGCGGGTCGCGTACGCCAACGAGGCCCCGTACGGCTACATGGAGGGCAAGGAACTCAAGGGCGAGGCGCCCACCCTGCACCGGGAGATCTTCAAGGCCCTCGGCGTGGACGAGCTCAAGCCCACCCTGTCGGAGTGGGACGGGCTGATCCCCGGCCTGCAGGCCGGGAAGTACGACGTGGTCAGCGCGGGCATGGCCATCACCCCGGAGCGGTGTGCCAACGCCATCTTCTCCGAGCCGGAGTTCATCTCCCCCACCGCCATGATGGTGAAGAAGGGCAACCCGAAGAAGATCACCGATCTGGTGTCGGCGAAGGCCGCCGGAGTCACCGTCGGCGTGATGTCGGGCGCGGTCGAGGGTTCGTACGCGAAGGGCGCGGGCATCGCCGAGGGGAAGATCAAGACGCTGCAGAAGCCGCAGGACGGTGCCGACGCCGTCAAGGGCGGCCGGATCGACGCCTTCCTGCTCACCGGCATCTCGCTGCGCTGGCTGGCCAGGACCAACCCGGAGACCGAGGTCACCGACGCCTTCGTGCCGGAGCTGGAGGGTGCGAAGCAGTTCTCCCCGGGCGGTGCGGTGTTCCGCCAGGGCAACGAGGACCTGCGGGACGCCTTCAACCGCGAACTCAAGAAGATCGTGTCCGACAGGTCGCGTTACGTGGAACTGCTGAAGGAGTACGGCTTCGGCGCCACGGAGGTCCCGCCGGCCACCTTGAAGACCGCAGATCTGTGCAAGGGCTGACAGGGCGGATCACACGGTATGAGTGACTTCCTCTCCCTGCTCGGCGAAGAGTTCCCCCAGATCAGGTCGGGCCTGTGGGTGACGCTCGAGGCCACGGCCCTCGGCTCCCTGCTCGCGCTGCTGCTGTCGTTCGCGCTCGGCCTGATGGCGGGCAGCAAGCTGCTCCTGGTGCGCGGGGTCTCGCGGACCGTGGTGGAGTTCTTCCGCGGCACCTCGCTCTACATCCAGCTGTTCTGGCTCTACTACGCGATGCCCCCACTGACGGGGTACGAACTCACCCCTCTGCTCTGCGGGGTCGTCGCCTTCGGCCTGAACTACGGCGCCTACGGCTCCGAGGTCGTCCGCGGCGCGATCAACTCCGTGCCCCGCGCGCAGTACGAGGCAGCCGTGGCACTGAACATGTCGCCCTTCCACCGGATGCGAAAGGTGATCATGCCCCAGGCCTGGGTGCAGATGATCCCCTCCTTCACCAACCTGCTGATCCAGCTGCTGAAGAGCACGCCCCTGCTGTGGCTGCTCTCCGCCGCGGATCTGATGACCGCGATCGAGCACGTCCGCAGCCGGAGTGGGGAGACCCTCGCCACCTATCTGCTGCTGCTCGCCGTCTACTTCCTCCTCGCCTACGCGCTGACCCTGCTGATGAACGTGCTGGAGCGCACCGCGAAGCGGCGGCTGGGCATCCACACGGAAGCCGCCGGTCTGTTCAGGACGCGGACGGCGGAAGCCGCCGGCACTGCCGGAGGTATCCGGTGAACCAGTCGTTCGACTGGGACGCGGCAGGCGAGGCGTTCCCCCTGCTGCTCGAAGGGTTCCGGGTCACCCTGCTGGCCACCGCGCTCGGCACGCTCGTCGCCGCCGTGCTGGGGCTGGCCGTCGCCGTGGCCGGGCGGGCACCGTCGCGGTTCGTGACGGTGCCGGTGAAGGTGGTGACCGAGTTCGTCCGCTCCACGCCCCTGCTGGTCCAGCTGGTCGGCGCCGCCGCCGTGTTCCGCTCCGTGGAGCCGCTGACCATCGGCATCGTGGTGCTGGGCATCCACTACGCCGCTTACACCTCCGAGGTCTACCGGGCCGGGATCGACGGTGTCCCCAAGGGCCAGTGGGAGGCCTGCCGCGCGCTCTCCCTGTCGCCCCGGCGGACCTGGCAGGCGGTGATCCTGCCGCAGGCGGTGCGCAACGTGCTGCCCGCCCTCGGGAACTACGCGATCTCGATGTTCAAGGAGACTCCCTTCCTCGCCGTGATCACGGTGCAGGAGATGGTCTTCGAGGCCCGGAAGTACGGGGCCGACCACTTCGTGTACACGGAGGTGTTCACCCTCGCGGGACTGGTCTTCCTGGTCGCGAGCTACCCCACCTCCCTGCTGATGAGAAAGCTGGAGAAGCGCCTTGGCCACTGACTCTGCTCCCCTGAAGGAACCCGCGGACGCCGCGCGGACCGCCGCGGAGACCGCTGTCGAGCCACTGGTCCGCTTCGACAAGGTCGTCAAGCGCTACGGCGACCATGTGGTCCTGGACGAGCTGGACTTCACCGTGAGGCGCGGTGAGCACGTCACGCTGATCGGGCCGAGCGGCTCGGGGAAGACCACGATCCTGCGGCTGCTGATGACGCTGGAGAAGGTCAGTGACGGCGTGATCTGGGTCGACGGTTCGCCGCTCTCGCACGTGCGGACGCCGTCCGGTGCGCTGAAGCCTGCGGGCGAGAAGCAGTTGCGGGAGTCCCGGAAGAAGATCGGGATGGTCTTCCAGCAGTTCAACCTCTTCCCGAACATGAAGGTGCTCCAGAACATCACCGAGGCACCGGTCAACGTGCTGGGCATGGAGCGCGAGGAGGCGGAGTCCCGCGCCCGCGAGCTGCTCGACCTGGTCGGGCTCTCGGGCAAGGTCGACGCCCACCCCTCCCAGCTCTCCGGCGGTCAGCAGCAACGGGTGGCGATCGCCCGCGCCCTGGCGATGCGGCCGGAGATCCTGCTGCTCGACGAGGTGACCTCGGCACTGGACCCGGAACTGGTGGCGGGGGTGCTGGAACTCCTCGGTGACATCGCGAGGAACACCGACATCACGATGCTCTGCGTGACCCATGAGATGAACTTCGCCAGGGACGTGTCGGAGAAGGTCCTGATGTTCGACGCGGGCCGCGTGGTGGAGTCCGGTACGCCGGAGAAGATCTTCTCCGCTCCCGAACACGAACGTACGCGCGCGTTCCTCGACGCGGTGCTGTGACCTCGGTGCCGGCGTTCGGACCATGACACGGGCATATGCCGGACGGGTGCGCCCCTGCTGACGGGGCCGGGGCCCGCCCACCACCTCGCCAACACTCCCTCCGGTCGGCGCCGTTGACGGCTATCGTGGGCCGAAAGCTTGCGGTCACAACCTGGTAGGGGGAAACCGTGGCGTTGAAGCCCGAGCCGAAGGCGCCGTTCCACTCGGTGCAGTACGCCCTGCGCGTGCTCGAGTCCGTGTCCACCCACGGCGACGGCGTCACCGACGCGCGGCTCTCCCGCGACACGGGGCTGCCCATCGGCCATCTCACGCCTCTGCTGCTGACCCTGCGCCGCGAGGGATACGTCGAGCAGGTGGCCGACGGTGCCTACGTCATCGGTCCCTCGCTCCTGGAGCTCGGATCCGGCACGGCCCGCAAACGGGCCCTGGAGGCGAAGCTCCAGCAGTCGCTCGTCCAGCTGCGGGACTCGGTGGGCGCGGCGGTCTACCTCAGCCGGTACGTCGACGGCGAGATCCGCGTCACACAGGTGGCCGACGGACCGCTCACGCCCGCGGTCAACGAGTGGGTGGACTTCCGCTCGGCGGCGCACGCCAGCGCGATCGGCAAGTGCCTGCTGACGCAGCTCGACCAGAACGGGCGGCGTGATCATCTCTCCCGGCACCGGACGGCCCGGCTCACCTCGCGGACGATCACGAGCGAGAAGGTGCTCTTCTCCAAGCTGGACAGCCAGCCGGCGACGGTTCCCGTGCTCGACCTGCAGGAGTACGCCGTGGGGACGGTGTGCGCGGCGGTCCCCCTGACGGCGGGCTCGACGGCCGGGTGCCTGGCCCTGTCCCTGCCGATCGAGGACGCCCACCGGCTGCGGGCCGCGGCGGCGACCCTGAACCGGCGCGCGGCACCGGTACTCCTGTCGCTGGCGCTCTGAGGCCGGTCCCGGGCCCGGTCGCCGTCTCCGCCCTGCCCCCCTGTCTCCTGCCCGCACGCCCGGGCGCGGCGCGTGGCCGGCGCGGACCGGTAGAGGCTGAGGAAGGAATGGCGAACCGGAGAGCCACCCCCCTCCCGGGCACGTCAAGGTGCCGGGAGAGCTGTGGGGAGGGCCACGCACGGGAGTGCGGGCACGTGTCACCAGCACCCCCGGGGACCAGGTATTATTTTCGAGTCAGCAGGCGCCGTTAGCTCAGTTGGTTAGAGCAGCTGACTCTTAATCAGCGGGTCCGGGGTTCGAGTCCCTGACGGCGCACAGACACCACAGTGGGCGGTCTCCTTCCGAGGAGACCGCCCACTGTGCGTCGTGCGGCGCTGAGATCAGAACTTCACGTCGGAGCACGCGTAGAACGCGTTCCCGGTGTCGGCGACGTTCCAGACGGCCAGGATGACGTGCTTGCCGGTCTTCTGGGTCGGCATGGAGCCCTGGTGGGTCAGTGTCGCCGGGGGCTGCTGGTTCCCGTACGGCACGGTCATGAAGGGCTGCGATTCGAGTGCGGCCCTGGTGAGCGGCTTGGTCGTGTCCCATCCGTTCTTGGTGATGTAGTACCGGAAGTCCGTGGTGGCGTGGCGCGCCGTGAACTGCCAGCGGAAGCTGTAACCCTGCCCGCTGGTGACGTTGGTGGCGGGCCAGTTGCCTCCGCGCGGGTCGTCGAGCGCCGCGAAGGTGCTGTTGCCGCCGGAGCAGAGCTTCCCGTCCGCCGGTCCTGCCGCCGGGAAGCCCTTGGGGCCCTCGACGCTCTGCGGTTCCCACTGGATGGCGCCGCAGCCGGTGACGGTGCCGTTGGCGCAGAGCTTCTGCCGGCTGATGGGGGAATCCGTGTAGCCGTGGCTACTGGCACTGCCGGTCGCGAACATGGAGGCGCCCGCTATCGCGAGGCCGAGAACGGCCGCGCTTGCCCTTTTCCGCATGCTGTGTCGCTCCTCGAACGTGGGGGATGTTCCGGGGACTGCTGCGCGCATAGGTCGTCTTGCGGTCTAGACCAACTCCAGATTATTGACGGAGCATGAACATGTCCAGACCAATGTGGCCATCGTTTCCGCGCACGCCCGCACGGCCCCGGCCGGGGTCAGGCGCACCCGCCGCCGCCACGCCCGGTGTAGAAGGCCACCGTCAGATCCCTGACCAGGGCCTTGTGTTCGTAGTCGTCGAGCTCGACGATGCCGCGCGAGGTCAGCCGGCTGACGGTGTCGTCCACCGCGTCGACCACGGATGTCAGCACACTGTCCCGGTGCTTGGCGTCGATGGCCGCCACCCGGCGGCGCTGCATCGCCGCCGCCACCTCGGGGGCGTACTCGATCCCGGTCGGCTGCGCCGAGTACACCTCGATGCCCACGGCCGAGCAGTCGTCCTTCAGCATCCGGGTCAGCGCGTTGCCGACGGCCTCGGCGTCACGCAGGGTGCGGGTCTCCCCGTCGAAGGCGTCGGCCGGGAGCTGCGAGAGCACCCGGGCCATAACCGCCTCCACCTGGTCCCGCAGATACTGCTCGTGGTCCGCGACGCCCAGCGTGGCCCGCGCGGTGTCCCTCACCCGCCAGACGACGAGGACGACGACGCGCAGGGCCGTACCGCTCGCGTCCACCACGGGCAGCGGCTCGCTGCGCCAGTGCCGCAGCCGCACGTCGACGCGGCGGCGCAGCAGGAGCGGCGAGGCCCAGATCAGGCCGGTGCGCCGGATGCTGCCCCGGTAGTCCCCGAAGAGCGTCAGCACCGACGCGTACCCGACCAGCCCGCGCCCGAGCCCGCCGAGCGCGAGCATGACCACCGTCGCGAGCAGCGCGAGCAGCGCCCACGCGCCGATGCCGATGCCGTCGTACGGGCGTACGCCGATGCCCAGCCGGTCCGTCACGGCGGTGGGCAGGGCACCGTGCCATCCCAGCACGGCGATCCCGGCGACCGTCCCCGCCGTCCCGGTCAGCAGCGCGGCCCAGCCGGGGAGTACGGGTCCGGGCCGCTCGGTGAGCCGGGGATCGGGGGTGGGCGCCGGCCGGGTGGGCTTCTGCGTCAGGGGCGAGCGCGGCATGGGCGGGCGCCGGACACCCGGCCGGTGCGGGGCTCCGGCAGGAGGCCGCGGCCCCGCTCCGTCGGTCCGGGGTCCCGGCGCCGCCGCATCGCCGGGGGCGGAGGACCCGCCGCGGAAGGAGAGGTGTACGGGACCGGGTGCGGTGGTCCCGCCGGCGATCGTGGTGTGCCGGCGTCCGGTCTCCCTCCACGGGGCCAGGTCCCCCGCCCCTACGGAGGCGGCCACCCTGGCACGTTCGGCACCGCCCGGGAAGCCGCCCACCACCTCCCCGTCGTGCGCCGCCTCCCAAGAGGCAGGCACCTCCGCACCGGTCCCCTGGCCCGCCTGGGCAGGGACCGAGTCCCTGGCCTGCGCTCGTGCCGGGGCCGGCTCCACGACGGGGGCGGGTTCCACAGCGTGGGCCGGTTCCGCTTGGGCCTGTTCCGCGACGGGGGCCGGCTCCTGGGCCGGGTCCATGACCGGGGCCGGGTCGACGTGGGCCGGTTCCACCACGGGGGCCGGCTCCTCGGCCGGGTCCATGACCGGGGCCGAATCCACGTGGGCCGGTTCCGCCACGGGGGCCGGCTCCTGGAACGGCTCCACAACCGGGGTCGGCTCCACGTGGGCCGGTTCCGCCACGGGGGCCGGCTCCTGGAACGGCTCCACAACCGGAGCCGGCTCCACAACCCGGGCCGCGGCCACCGGCACCGCCTGGGTGGTCTCCGCCTTCGCCTCCGTCCTCACCCGCTCCCGCACCGCGGGGGCTGTCTCCACAGTTGCTCGCTCCCGCACCGCGGGGGCGGGGGCCGCCTCCGCAGTTGCCCGCTCCCGCACCTCGGGAGCCGTCTCCATGACCGGCCGCTCCCGCACCTCAGGAGCCGTCTCCATGACCGGCCGCTCCCGCACCTCGGGAGCCGTCTCCATGACCGGCCGCTCCCGCACGACGGGGGCCCTCTCCGCAGCCGCCCACTCCCGCACCAAGGAGGCCACCTCCAGGACCGGCCGCAGGTCCGGCGGCACGTCGGCGCCCGCCTTGCCGGACCGGCCCACGCCGGCCACCGCGTCCAGGGCGGGCCCCAGGTCGGCCGGCACGTCCACGGCCGGATCCGCGTCCAGGTCCGGACCCGCGTCAGGATCCGGGGGGTACACGTCCGCAGGAGCCACGGCGAAAGCCGCCGCGCCCTCATCCGCGGTGTCGCCCGCGCCCAGCTCGAGGCCCGCGCCCGCGGAAGGCACCGCCTCCCGGCCCGCCCCCGGGTCCGCCCCGGCCTCGGGCGTCTCGCCGACGGGCAGCACTCCCGTACCCACCAGCACCTGCTCGGGCATCGGCGCCACCACCGTCTCGGGCACCAACACCCCCTCGGCCGCCCGCACCGGCTCGGGCACCGACACCCCCTCGGCCGGCCCCGGCCTCGGAGCCGCCCCGGGATCCGACCACTCCTCCTCTCCCCTGCCCGTACTCGCACCGGCGCCGGGCGTCACGCCCCACTCGCCCCGGTCGTCCCACGTGTTCTCCATGTAGCGCATGTCCGCCTCCGTCATGTCCGTTCCGTCAGCACAGCCGTCACGCGAAGAGCCGCCGCCAGGTCTCCGGCCCCGGGTATCCGTCGGCAGCACCGCCGCGCCACCCCTGGGCCCGCTGGAAGGCCTCGACGTTGCGGCGGTCCGCCTCGCTCCAGCGCGGGCCGGGACCCGTCGTGTAGTGCCTGCCGTATCCCCTCTTCACCAACTGGGCACCGAGGCGCCGCACATGGCTGTTGGACTGCCCCTGCGTGAAGAAGCCCCGCCCGGGGAAGGCAGTGGCCCCGTTCGGGTTGCCGCCCGGTTGCGCGGCGGGGATCTTCCGCCCGGTCCCCTCGAGCAGCAGGCTCCAGGTGCCCGGGCCCGGGACGCCGTCCGCCTCCTTGCCCGTCCAGCCCTGCGCCAGCTGGAAGGCCTGCGTCGCCCGCTTGTCCGCATCGGTCCAGCGCGGCCCCGCGCCTGTCGTGTAGAAGCGCTTGCCGCCCTGGGCGATGAGCAGCTTCCCGAGCTGGGTCACGTGTGCGTTGTCGGCCCCGGGGCCGAACGCCGCGGTGCCCGGGTACTGCGTGGCCGATCCGCTGTCGCTCACTCCCGCGGCCAGGCCCTTGGAGCGGTAGGCCACGTACTGGGAGGAGTTGGTCCAGTACGCCATGGGCGTCGTCGCCTTGCGCGCGTGCGGGGGCGTCTGCTCGTAGGCGAGGTAGTGGGTGTGCGTGTGGTCCGTCCAGCCGCCGAAGATCGTGACGTGGGACCCCTGCGCGGGATCGGCCGCGTCGTGGAAGAGCAGCATGTCCCCGGGCTGCAAATCCGCCCTGGCGATCTTCGTCCCGAAGGAGGCGAGGCTGCCGGTCCATTCGTTGGTGCCGAGGCCCCAGGCCATCGACACGAAGCCGGAACAGTCCTGCCGGTACCCGTCCGACCAGTACGAGTCCATGCTGTACGGGACCTGCGCGGTCACCCACGTCTTGGCCCGGTTGATGATGTCGGCCCGGGTCGTCGCGCGCGGCGCCGTCTGCGGAGTGGCGGGCGGACCGGAGGCCCCGCCCGCGCCCAGGGGGCCGACCGCCCCCTGCGGGGTGGCCGGCTGGGGATCGGCCGCCGTGTCCGCCCGGGCCCCCCGCCCGGCCGCGGCGGCGGCCTCGGCCGCTCCGCAGGACAGGACCATTCCCGCCGCCGTGACGAACACCAGCGCCCGCCGGGCGCCGTGCGCGGCCGGATGTCCGCCGTACCGCACGGGCAGCACGGCCGCCGTACGCCGCCGCAGCGCGCAACCCGGGCAACCGCAGTCGACGGCGGGTTCGTACTCCTCGAAGACCGGCACTGGCATGCGACTCCTCTTCCCTCGGCAGCCGTCAGTCTCTTTTCGTATCTCACCTTTCATGGCATAGGTCATGTTGACTGACTAAAGGGACAAAAGGACCATTCGACAGGCCGTACCGACGGGAATTGGTCAGGAGCACGCTCGCCCATCGGGTAAAGTTCTCCAGGTCAGCAGGCGCCGTTAGCTCAGTTGGTTAGAGCAGCTGACTCTTAATCAGCGGGTCCGGGGTTCGAGTCCCTGACGGCGCACGCAGAAGCAAGGCCCTCTCACCGAGCGTGAGGGGGCCTTGTTCTTGTGCCTGGGGCTTTCCGTCCGGATCCGGACATCCTGCGGAGAACTCGCTGGGCGCCACCGGGGACCGGCCCTACAGTGTCGGGTCAGGACGGGCCTCCCGACCTCCCGTGCCGTGCCGGGCTTCTCCCGCAGTCCGTGCACCACGGTCGAGGACCGGCCCGGCAGGCGACCCGAGGGGGAGCGGGTGCCGGCCGGGCCAGGTGTCCGGGCACGTCAGACGCGGCTCTTCCCGCCGCTCCTCTCACCCGTCAGGTAGGCGGACACGACGACGTTGGCCGTGTACGCGTGGGACGCGCGGTCGTACGTGCCGCCGCAGGTGATGAGGCGGAGTTCCGCCCGCCCGTCCTGCCTGGGCCCGTACGCCTTCTCGGCGTCGAAGCGTTTCCGGGTGAACACCTGGACGTCGTCGATGGTGAATTCGGCGACCGTGCCGTCCGACCGGCTCACCCGGATCTTCTCCCCGGGCTGCGCGGTGCTGAGCCCGTAGAAGACGGCCGGCTCGGTCTCGGTGTCGACGTGGCCGACGAAGAGCGCCGCGCCCCGTGTCCCGGGCTCGGTGCCGGCGGCGTACCAGCCGACGGTGTCCGGCGTGTCGAACGGTGGTGGCTCGATGGCCCCCTCACCGTCCAGGGCACGTCGGACGACGGGCGCGGCGACACCGATCGACGGGATCTCCACCCGCTGGGGCGTCGCCCCGGCCAGGGGCTCGTGCGCGGGCGGAAGCTGGGTGCCCAGCGGGCGCCCGACCGCCGCGACGTCCCCGGTCGTCGGGGCCGAGACGCCTCCGGTGGACTCGCGGCCCCACAACCAGAGACCCAGCAGGAGCACGGCCCAGGCGATGCCGGTCAGCAGCCGTCCGGTTCCGGCGGGACGGTCCGGGGCGGGCATGTCAGGCCGCGACCGGACGACGGCGGCGCGCACTGCGGTACGCGACGGCGACGGCCGCGACGGCGCCCAGGGCCAGCCCTGTCACCGCGTGCCGGGTTCCAGGTCCGCTCTGCCGGGAGGCGGATCCGTCGGCGAGGGCCGCGGTTCCTCCGCCGCCGGCCGGGACGGGGGCGACGGGCGAGGGGCGCCCGTGGTGGACGACGGTGAGGGTGCCGGTGGCCTTGCCATGGCCGTCCTCGCAGGTCACCCGGACCTCGTAGTCGTCGGGGGCTGCGCCGGAGCGGATCCGGGCCGTCGCGACGAGGCCTTTGCCGTCGGCCCGGGCGAAGTGCGCCTCGGAGGCGAAGGCCTCGGAGTCGCCCCGGGCCGACCCGCCCTTGCCGCAGACGTCGACCCGGAGCTCGACCTCCCCGCCGGGGGAGACGCTGGACGGAGTGATCGAGACCACTCCCGGCACCGCGTGGTCCCGGGGGTCCCGGTGTTCGGAATCGGCCTGTGCGGCGGACACGGGCAGGGCTATGGCCGCAGCCGCCGCCGCGGCACAGCACGTGAGGGACAGTGAACGCATCGTGAACCTCCTGGGGGAAGGTTCACGCGCGCAGCGGCTGCCCGCACCCGCTGGGGGCCGGTCGGGTGACGACCGGCCCGTGCCGGTTTACGGCCGGGGTGCGCGGGAGGTGTTACTGCACGGGCAGGTCGACGAGGTCGACCAGGTCGGCGATCGAGTCGACGACCGTGGACGGCCGGAAGGGGTAGCGGTCCATGTCGGCCGTCGTGGTGAGGCCGGTGAGGACGAGGAACGTCTGCATGCCGGCCTCCAGACCGGCGAGCACGTCGGTGTCCATCCGGTCGCCGATCATGGCGGAGCTCTCGGAGTGCGCGCCGATGGCGTTGAGCCCGGTCCGCATCATCAGCGGGTTGGGCTTGCCGGCGAAGTACGGGGCCTTGCCGGTGGCCTTCGTGATCAGCGCGGCGACGGAACCGGTCGCGGGCAGCGGGCCCTCGGCGGACGGGCCGGTCTCGTCCGGGTTGGTGCAGATGAACCGTGCGCCCCCGTTGATCAGCCGGATCGCCTTGGTGAGCGCCTCGAAGCTGTACGTACGCGTCTCCCCGAGGACGACGTAGTCGGGCTCGTGGTCGGTCAGGACGTACCCGATGTCGTGCAGGGCCGTGGTGAGACCCGCCTCGCCGATGACGTACGCCGTGCCGCGCGGCCGCTGGTCGTCCAGGAACTGGGCGGTGGCCAGCGCGGAGGTCCAGATGTTCTCCACGGGCACGTCCAGACCCATGCGCTGCAGACGCGCGTGCAGGTCGCGGGCGGTGTAGATGGAGTTGTTCGTGAGGACCAGGAAGGGCAGCCCCGACTCCCGCAGCCGCTTGATGAAGGCATCGGCCCCCGGGATCGGTGTGCCCTCGTGGATGAGGACACCGTCCATGTCGGTCAGCCAGGACTCGATCGGCTTGCGCTCTGCCATGTGACGGGACTCCTGCCGTACGTACGCTGTGCACGCCATGTGCCGGGACGCCGGCGGCACCGCGTTGTGCAGCGCCGACGTCCCGATATTAGGCCGAAGCGGTGGCGTACCGGATCAGGCGGTACCGATCTTCTTCCGGTCCGCGCGGAGCCCGTGAGGCGTCGGAACGGTGAACGGGCCTCCCCGGGGCCGGTGCGGCGCGGGGAGGTGCTGAGCGGCGAGGGCGGCCTCAGGCACGCCGGCGGAACCGGAGGACGAGGGCGGCTCCGGCGAGGATCAGCGCCCCGGCGGTCAGGCCCGCCCAGAGGGGCTGTACCCGGCCGGTGCGGGCGAGCTCCGGCAGGGGGTCGCCCGCCGCGTCACGCCGCACGGCCTCCTCGTCCGGGTCGGCGTCGGTCCCGCCGTCGAGTTCGCCCTCGACGATGGTGAACGCGTACCCCTCCGACTCGCCGACCCAGTCGCCGTCGGCCTGTCCGCCGGCCTTGCGGTCGTCCTTCGTGGCACGCCGCTGGACGATCGCCGCGTTCGCCGTGACCTTGCCGGGCCGGGTGTCGGAGGTGAACGCCATCCGGATCTCGACGGTGACGGTCCGCTCGGCGGGGACGGTGTAGCCGGGGAAGTCGTCGCCCTCTTCACCGCTGCCGAAGACGCCGATCTGCTCGTCCCGGTCGGTGGACTCCCAGTTGACCCGGTGTTCCTCGCCGGGATGCGCCCGCTCGGTGAACTCCAGCTGGATCTGCTCGGGGGTGAGCGTGCGGTCCTCGTCGGTGAGGACCAGGACAGGGTGGATGGAGTGGCAGGGCTCGGAGGTGGTGTTGATCAGGTCGAGGTACCAGGTGCCGTAGCCGCCGCCGGACGCGTACGTGTCGGGGCCGCCGTGTATCCGGGTGTCGATGGGGAAGTCCTCGCCGTCCGGATCGCCGCAGGCCGGCTGCTGTGCGGTGACGGCGTCGTACGGGGTGACGACCGGTGCCGTCACCGGGATGGCGATGGCCGCCGGAGTGCCGAGGAGACCGGTCGGGACGGCGAGTCCCGCGGCGATCCCGAGACGGGTCAGAGCACGGCCGTCGCGCAGTCGTGCGGGGGGTTTGGGGGGCATAGGGGGACACCCTTTGCTGCTCGCGAACGGCCGGGGCGGAAGGCCACCGGCTGTGGCGGCGACGCTGCCACGCACCTGTGGGACGAGCCACCGCTCGGCGGGGAAAACCGCCCGTTCGGGGGTCAGGAACCGCTCGATCGGCCCCGCTCGGCCCCCGTCGCCCGCTCGCCCCGCCCCTGCCCACCGGCCCTGTCCTCCCCGCCCACAGCCTCCTCGCCGCACCGGCCGCCCTCACCCGGGTCCTGGTCGCCGCCTTCGCCCGCCCGGCCGAAGAGCGGGGCCAGGACCAGCTGGGCGGCGCCCTCGGCGACCGGGAGGTCGCCGCCGCCCGCGACGGTGACCGGTACGGGCACGACGGCGCCCTCACGCCTGGCGCGTTCCTCGATCACGGCGCGCACCCCGTCCACGTAGGCGTCCTCGTCGGCGGCCACGGTGCGGCCGCCGAGGACGACCCGGTCGATGTCGAGCAGTCCGACGAGGTTGGCGGCCCCCGCCCCGAGGACCCTGGCGGCCTCCGCGATGTCGCCGCGGGCGGCGGCGGCCAGGCAGAGCGCCTCGATGCAGCCGCGCCCGCCGCAACCGCACCGGGGACCGTCCAGCTGGAGGGTCTGGTGGCCGAACTCTCCGGCGCCGGTACGGGCTCCGCGGTGCAGGGCCCCGCCGAGGACGAGTCCGGCACCGAGCCCGGTGCCCAGGTGGAGGTAGGCGAAGTCGGCGTCGCCCCGTTCCCGCAGGGCGAGGCCGAGGGCGGCCGCGTTGGTGTCCTTGTCGACGACGACGGGCATTCCGATCCGCTCGGCGAGGGCGTCACGCAGCGGGTAGCCGTTCCACCCGGGGAAGCCCGTGACGCGGTGGAGGACGCCGCTGCGGTGGTCCAGGGGGCCGGGCAGGGCGGCGCCCACGCCGAGGACCGGGCGGTCCTCGGCGTGGGCGGCGTCTGCCCGTACCGTCTGCACCGCGTGGGCCGCCGTCGTGAGGACCTCGGCCGCCGGGGCGCCGAGGTCGAGCGGCGCGGTCCTGGTCGCGACCGGGGTTCCGGCGAGGTCGACCAGGACGGCGGTCAGTTCGTCGCGGTCCAGGTGGAGCCCCACCGCGTACCCGGCGTCGGGGACCAGCCGCAGCACGGTGCGGGGCTTGCCGCCCGTGGAGGCGAGGCGGCCGGCCTCCGCGGCGAGGCCCTCGGTGCGCAGCCTGGCGGTGATCTTGCTGACGGCCTGCGGGGTGAGTCCGGTGCGCTCGGCGAGCTCCAGCCGGCTGATCCCCTGCTCACCGGCCACGCGCAGCAGGTCGAGCACGAGCGAGGCGTTGTGGTGACGCAGGGCCGGGAGGTTCGCTCCGCCGCTCCTGCTGTTGCTCCTGTTCACCGCCCCATTGTCCCCTTCGCTTGCACTTTGGCAACAGCGTTGCTTAAGTGGTCGGTATGACTGCCAACGCTCCTCTCCGCGTCGGACTCGTGGGCTACGGCCTGGCGGGCTCCGTCTTCCACGCCCCGCTGATCTCGGCGACCGGGGGCCTCCTCCTGGACACGGTCGTCACGTCGAACGAGGAACGGCAGGCGCAGGCCCTCGCCGAGTTCCCCGGAGTCCGGCTCGCGGCCTCGGCCGAGGAGCTGCTCGCGCGGGCGGGCGAGCTGGACCTGGTCGTGGTCGCCTCCCCCAACAGGACTCACGTCCCGATCGCGCGGGCCGCCCTGGAGGCCGGAGTCCCGGTGGTCGTGGACAAGCCCCTCGCGGGGACGGCCGCGGAGGCCCGTGAGCTGGCCGCGCTGGCCGGTGAGCGGGGGCTCCTGCTGTCGGTCTTCCAGAACCGCCGCTGGGACAACGACTTCCTGACGCTGGCCGGCCTGATCGAGGACGGGCAGCTCGGCGACGTACAGCGTTTCGAGTCCCGCTTCGAGCGGTGGCGCCCGCAGCTGAAGGGCGGCTGGCGCGAGTCGGGCGACCCGCTGGAGATCGGCGGGCTGCTGTACGACCTGGGGAGCCACGTCGTGGACCAGGCGCTGACGCTGTTCGGGCCGGCGGTGCAGGTGTACGCGGAGTCCGACGTCCGCCGCCCGGGTGCGGCGGCCGACGACGACACGTTCATCGCGATCACGCACGTGAACGGGGTCCGCTCCCACCTGTACGCCAGCGCCACCACGGCCCAGCTCGGGCCGCGCTTCCGGGTGCTCGGCTCGAAGGCGGGCTATGTGAAGTACGGCCTTGACCCGCAGGAGGCCGCCCTGCGCGAGGGTGCCCGCCCGGTGGCCGGGCAGCCGTGGGGCGAGGAGCCGGAGGAGCTGTGGGGGCGTGTGGGCGCCGGCGAGTCCCCGCTGACCGGCGGCGGCGACCCGGTCCGCACGCTGCCGGGCGACTATCCCGCGTACTACGCCGCAGTCGCCGCCGCTCTGCGCGGGACCGGTGAGAACCCGGTGACGGCCCTGCAGGCCGCCGCCACGCTGGACGTCCTGGAGGCCGCGCGCCGCTCGGCCCGCGAGGGCGCGTCCGTGACCCTTCTTCCGCACCACGACGAGGAGCAGCACGCATGAATCCCAGCGCTCCGACCATCTCCGAGCTGATCGCCCAGGAGCGGCGCCTGACGCTGCCGCACTTCGGCTACGACGACGCCTACGCGCTGGGCGGCCTGCTGGTCGCGCTGGCCCGTGACCGGCACGCCCCGGTCGCGATCGACATCCGGCGGGGTGCCCAGCAGCTGTTCCACGCCGCGCTGCCGGGTTCGAGCGCGGACAACGACGCCTGGATCGACCGCAAGCGCAGGGTGGTGGAGCGCTACGGCGAGAGCTCCTACCTGGTGGGCACACGGTTCCGGGCGAAGGGCACGACCTTCGAGGAGTCCTCGCGGCTGGACCCGGACACGTACGCCGCGCACGGCGGCTCGTTCCCGATCGCGGTGGAGGGTGCCGGCGTGATCGGCTCGGTCACGGTGTCCGGTCTGCCGCAGGCCGAGGACCACGCGCTGGTCGTGGAGGCGCTGGAGCAGTTCGCCACCCGCCGCACCGCCTGACCGGACCCGGCCGGAGGGGGTGGAGCCGCACGCGCGGCTCCACCCCCTCCGGCCTTTCCCGCGGGCCCCCGCCCCGTCCGGACCGCGGGCCTTACGCGTCCTTGAGCTGCTGGCGCTGGCGTCCGAGGCCCTCGACCTCCAGCTCCACCACGTCCCCGGCCCGCAGGTAGGGCTTCGGTTCGGGGCGGCCCATGGCCACACCGGCGGGCGTCCCGGTGTTGATCACGTCGCCCGGGTACAGCGTCATGAAGTGGCTGAGGTAGCGCACGACCTCGCCCACGGGGAAGATCTGGTCGGCCGTCGTGCCGTCCTGCTTCAGCTCCCCGTTGACCCACAGCCTGAGCGGCAGCGCCTGCGGGTCCGGGACCTCGTCGGCGGTGACCAGCCAGGGCCCCAGGGGGTTGAACGTCTCGCAGTTCTTGCCCTTGTCCCAGGTGCCGCCACGCTCGATCTGGAACTCCCGCTCCGAGACGTCGTGCGCCGTCGCGTATCCCGCGACGTGTCCGAGCGCCTCCTCCGCGGAGTCCAGGTAGCGGGCCGTGCGGCCGATGACGACGGCGAGCTCGACCTCCCAGTCGGTCTTGCGGCTGCCGCGCGGCACGAGCACGGTGTCCTCGGGTCCCACGACGGTGTCCGGCGCCTTGAAGAAGAGGATCGGCTCCTGGGGGATCGCGGCGCCGGTCTCGGCCGCGTGGTCGTGGTAGTTCAGCCCGATGCACACGATCTTGCCGATCCGGCCGACCGGCGGGCCGATGCGCAGCCCGGCCGGGTCGATCGGCGGGAGTACGTCGGGTGTCTGCGCCGCCTCCCGTACGCGGGCCAGTGCCGAGGCGTCGGCGAGCAGTTCACCGTCGACGTCGGCGACAAGGCCCGAAAGGTCACGCAGGGTCCCGTTCCGGTCCAGCAGTGCGGGGCGCTCCGCGCCCGCCGTACCCACTCGAAGCAGCTTCAACGGTCCATCTCCCCTTGGTCGAGATCCAGCCCGTCGGTGGGTTGCGGCCAGCGAAAGGCTTGGTCGATCCTCCAAGACGTCGGATCACTCCGCAAGACCCTGTTCACACACTGGACCGACGGCCCTCACACGGCCGGGGCGAGTGCGGCGTCCGTGGCCGGGGTGTCCCGGTAGAGGTAGGCGCGCTCGATCGCGGTCCAGGTGGTGCTGGTGACGATGTAGAGCGCGGCGGCGAGCGGCACGTAGGCCACGGAGAAGAGGGTGAGGAAGGACATCAGCGGCATCACCTTCGTCATGGCCCCCATGCCGGGCACCGGCTGCCCGTCCGGGCCGGTCGCCGGGGTGACGGGGTTGGCGGCCATCTGGCGCTTGGTGCGTCCGTAGTTGAAGGTGGCGACGGCGGCGACGATCACGAAGAGTGCCAGGTAGACCAGCCCCTGCCCCCCGAACGGCCCGCCGTGGGCGAGGGCCTGGTGCCACCGCTCGCCGAGCGGGGCGCCGAGGAGTTCGTGGCCGAGCAGGGAGTTCGCCCCGCCGCCGATCCTCTGGCTGGAGAAGAGGTGGTAGAGCAGGAAGAACGCCGGCATCTGGAGCAGGCTCGGCAGGCAGCCGGAGAGGGGTGAGACCTTCTCCTCGGCGTGCAGCTCCATGAGCGCCTTCTGCATGCGTTCGGGGTTCTTGGCGTGCTTCTTGCGCAGTGCGGCGATCTGCGGCTGGAGCTTGGTGCGGGCCTTCTGCCCGCGCGCCGCCGCCCGGGACAAGGGGTGGACGGCGAGCCGTACGAGCGCGGTGAACAGGACGATCGCGGCAGCGGTCGACGCACTCTGGAAGAAGGGCTGGAGCAGATCGGCCAGCGAGCCGACCAGGCTCGCGAAGGCGGACATGAAAGCGGACATGGGTGAGCCCTCCGGGGGGTCTCGTCGTGCCGGGAGGAGTGGAACTCGGCAGGACGGACCGCGCGGGGGGAGCGATGCCCCTACGCGGCCGCCAGGAGGGCGGCCCCGGGGGCCCGGGGCCTGGTACGGCCCCTTGCGTCGGGATCCCGTTGCGGAAGGAAGGCGGTGCGTTCCTCCCGGTCGCGCATCGCGGTGCGCACCCGCGTGCGGGGCACGGGGGCGGCGCAGCGGGCGCTGATGACGGAGCAGACGAGGAGCGCCGATCCGGCGGCCGCGGTGGCGGCGAGCGCGACGGCGGCGGAGAGGCTGCCGCCTTCGGCGAGCAGGACCTCGGTGAGGAAGAGGACGAGGAAGGCGGCGGGCCGCAGCAGGCGGGCGAAGGCGCGGCGTGCACGGTTCGTGTCGTCGTTCATCGGCCCTCCCCTGCGCGTCGTGCCTCTCATGTCCTCCAGCCGTTATACACGATCGGGCTCGGGCGAGTCCGTGCCGCCGGAGCGGGCGGCCGGCGCTTCCGGCGCCGGCGACACGGCCCGCCACCCCGGCTCCTCGGCCGGTGCCGCCGTGACCTTCGCGGTGGCGACCACGCCGTCCGGCGCGCACGCAGCGGTACCCGTCCCGGCGGGGACGGCCCTGGCGGCCACGGCGGGCGTCCTCCTCCCGCGTCCCCTTCCTGCGGGAGCGCCGAGCGTTCCACCGGTCCTGCGACCGCACCCTCTCACCTCGCCCCCGGGGCGCAGTACCGTGTGGTTCATGCGCCCCGACACGCCTGCCGACCACATCACCGAAGCCGAGCGCCTGCTGCGCACCGCGGCGCGGTACCCCGAGGACCAGGAGCCGCTGTTCCTCCAGGCCGCGGCCCATCTGGAGCTCGCCGGTGAGCGCGCCCGCGCCACCACCCTCTACGACGAGCTGCTCGGATCGTCCGGTACGGAGATCGAGAACCCGCACCTGGTGAAAGCGCTCAAGGCCGCCAATCTCTGGGAGTACGGCCACGAGGCGGAGGCCCGCGCGATCATCGACGGCATCCGCACCGCGAGCCCCGCCGAGGCGGCCCCGTGGGAGATCGCCGCGGAGACCCTCGAGGCCCACGACGAGCTGGAGCCGGCCCACGACTTCTTCTCGACCGCCCTGACCCTGCTGATCACCCCCGGGGAGGAAGTCCCCTACGCCACCCAGTCGTTGCTGACCGGGCGGCACCGGGTGCGCAGGCTGATGGGCGTCTCCCACGACGCGTGGGACGAGCTCGCCGACACCCTGCACACGGCCGCCGTCCCTCTCGACGAGCTGCACGACCCGAAGCGGCTGTGGTCCCTGGGCTCCTCCGACCCGGGCGAGCTGAGGGCCGAGATCACCCGCCTCCGCGCCGAACTGGGCACCTACCGCACGGCGTTGTCCCGGCCGTTCCCCGTGGCGGTCCTGCACTGGCCCGAGGACGAGCTGCGCGAGCTCCTCACCAACTATCCGGAGCTGGCACAGGAGTACAACTCCCACGCGGACCATCTGGCGCGGCTGGAGGCGGCGTTGCGGGATCTGCACGCCACGGGCACGCCGAATCTCGGCCTCGTCACGGGCACGGTCCCTTCGTACGAGGCGTTCGCCGCGTCGGAGGCCGCCTCCCCCTCCGACCCGGACCTGCTCCCCCAGTACGCCACCACGCTCGCGGCCCGCGGCCGTGCCGTCCCGTGGCCACCCGCACGCAGTGCGGGGTGCTGGTGCGGTTCCGGGCGCACCTACCGGGAGTGCCACGGAGCGGCCTGACCACCGAGCGGGCGGGCTGATCCGGCCCGGGCGGGCCCGGCTCACCTGCCCGCGAACACGTCCCGCAGCTCGGCGTCGAGATCGGTGGCGGCCTTGCCGCTGTCCGGCGAGTCCGTGGCCAGCAGGGCGTGCACATGCGACTGCAGTACGTGGGTGAAGGCGCCGTAGTAGGGCGTGCGCGGGCGCTGTACCGCCTCGTTCAGAGCCGCGCTCAGCGTCCGGGCGTACGCGTCCCGCTCGGCCTCCCCCTGTTCCTTCGGGGTCCCCTCGCCCCCGGTGGCCGCCGCCTTCGGGGCGTCGCCGGCCGGCCGGAGCGCGGCGGCCACGCCGGGCCAGCAGGGCTCGGCGGTGCGGTTGTACACGGAGGCGCGGGTCGCGGCGAAGCCCGCGTCGAACAGGCAGCTCTCGCTCTGCTGCGAGGTCAGGAAGGTGATGAGTTCGCGTGCGTCGTCGCCGCGCGGGGAGTCCGCGGTGACGGCGAGGTTCTGTCCTCCGAGTACGGACTTCCCCGGCAGCCGGTTCACCGTGTACTGGTCCGGCTCCAGCAGATTCCGCATCGCCCCGTACCCGTAGGGCCAGTGCCGCAGGAAGACGGCGCGTCCTGCGGCGAAGTCGGTGAGCGACGCCGTCTCGTCCGAGCTGAGCGCGGCGGGCCGGACCCGGCCGCGGCCGGTGCGGTCGAGGAGTTCGTCGAGTCCCTTCTTGAGCTGCCCGGCAGTCGCCTTGTAACGCCCCTGGTTGTCGGCGATCTGGACGCCCGCGGATTCGAACGCCTCGACGGTGTTGGCCGTCAGCCCTTCGTACTGTTTCAGCTGGGTGGTCCAGCCCGCCTGGTCGTCCGGGCGGTCGGGGCTCAGCCCGAGCGTCTTGACGGAGGCGTACAGGTCGTCCCACGTCCATACCGCCGTGGGACGGCGGCTCGTGGGGATGCCGGCCTTCGTCAGCAGGTCGGGGCGGTAGTAGAGGAGACCGACGTCCGTGTTGAACGGGCGCGCGTAGGAGTGGCCGTTCCAGAGGGTCGTCGCGTGCACGCGCTTCATGAAGTCGAGGTCGTTGTCGGCCTCGCTGTCCGTCTCGGCCTCGGGCATCGGGCTGATGAGCCCGGCTTCGGCGAATTCGGGGATCCAGGTGATGTCGAGGTTGACCACGTCGTAGTGGGCGCTGCCGGACTGGAGGGCGCCGAGGAGCTGGCTGCGCTGCTGGTCGGCGCCGCCGGGCAGTTCCACGAGCTTGGCCTGCTGGGCCGGTTTCCCGGCGTGCTGCCGGTTCCACTCCTCTATGAGCTGTTGGCGCACGCCTCCGGAGCCGGTCACGTCCAGCCCGCTGGCGACGACGATGGGGCCCTCGGCCGCCTGGTCCTGCGGGTCCGGCCCGGACGTGCCGTCGGGCCCGCCCGTGCAGCCGGCCGAGACGAGCGTGAGCAGGCAGCCGAGGGCCACGGTGGCCCTGGCCGTGCGGCGGGCGGGACCACGGACGGCGGGGGTCATTCCGCGTCCCCCGTACCGGCCTTGGCGACCTCGGCGGCCAGCTCGGTCGCGATGTCGTCGGCCGGGTCGAGGCAGCGCCCGCCGCTCGTCCCGGCGAGCCGCTCGCCTAACCGGCCGGCTGAGCAGCCGCCGTTCTGCAGCGATACCGACACGATCCGTACGAGCGGGGCGCCGCTCGCCTCGGCGAGCAGCGCGTCGCGCTCCTTCTTCCCGATGTCCGCGGTGTCCTCGTCGTCGGTGACCAGGACCAGGAGCCGCGGCTGCTCCTCGTCCGCGCTCCCGCCGCGCAGGGTGGCGAACGCGTCGTGCAGGGCCTCCGCGATGCGGGCGTCGTGGTCGGCGGTCGCCGCGGCGGCGGCGGCCCCGGACGCGGCGGCGCGGGTGTGGCGCCCGAAGGGCACGACGTCCGTGGCCTTCGCCCCCTCCTCGACGGCCATCGACCACACGCCGTACTCGTCCCTGGTACCGAGCGCGCTCATCGAACGTGTCACCAGTTCCTTGGCCCGCCCGGGGCCGTCCCAGACCCGTTTGTCGGCCATCGATGTCGAGTTGTCCAGGAGGTACAGCACCCGTCCGGGCCCGAGGGCGGACCGGTAGCGGCGCAGGACGTCGTACAGCGATGCGGGCGTGATCGTGCCGGTGCCCGCTCCGGTCGCCGGGATCTCCTCCTTCACCGCCGACTCGTTCACACCGGTCCGCAGCAGGGAGTTCTCGGCCGGCGGAGCGGGACGGCCCTTCCCGTCGACACCCCGGAAGCCGTCGTCCGTGAAGAACCTCTGGGCATCCGGGTCCGTGACCAGCCAGTCGTGGAAGTCCGTCACGGCGTTCCTGCGCGCCACGGCGTCCCGGTCGGCGTCGTCCCAGGTGACCCGGAGGAACGGCAGGTCCAGCATGGGTATGTCGGACGGGTACTGGGCGGTGCGGCGCTCCAGGCTCTCGGTCGCACAGGACGGGCGGGCCGCGTTCCCCGCGGACAGGTTGAACTGGGCCAGGGTCTGCTCGGGGACCAGCACGGCGGCCCGGTCCTCCAGGCTGTTGCGGGAGCCGTCGGCCAGCGCGCACATCAGTTCCCTCGCGGTGGAGGGCATGGGCCGCAGTTCCTGCGCCATGTCCTGTTCGAGGGCGGAGGCGGGTCCGGTGGCCGCGGACGCGTAGAGCGCACGCGTCGACAGCAGGGCTCCGTCCGTACCCTCCGGGTCGGGCCGCAGGATCGCGATCGGCTGCTTCTGTGCGGCTCTCAGCGCGGAGATGACCGTGCCGAGGGGAGCTCCGGTCTGCAGGGACGGCGCGAGGGGCATGGTGTACGGCACGGCGAGAACCATCGGCGTGAAGGCGACGGAGCCCAGCGGTTCGAGCGTCACGGCGCTGTCCCCCACGTCCCCGTGCGCGTCGGTGCCGGTGGCCCCGGCCGGGGCGGAGGCCGCGGCGCTGCCGCCGCCCTCCTCCTCGTCCGTCGCCCGCTGCCACGTACTCCCGGCGGCGGGGATCCAGATGTCGGGCTGGGCGCCGACGTCCCGCTGGGGCCGCGGGCAGTCGCCGGGTGCCGGGCAGGCGGCCGGGGGCTCCTGCCAGAGGGAGGAGGACCGGAAGGCCGCCACGGCATCGGTGGCCTTGGCGTCGTAGACGGTGAGGTTGACGGTCCGGCAGTCGCGGCCGCCGTGCCGTCGCTGGTTCGGGTAGGCGTCGGCGGCCCTCTGCACGGTGGGCCGGATGTCGGGGTCGGTGAGCACGCGCAGTTCCAGGGGCGGCGCGCACTTCCCGCCGGACCCGGGCGCCAGCAGGAACCAGGCACCGGCCCCGGCGAGGGCCACCACGCCCGCGAGGGCGAGGGCGGTCGTACGGGTCAGGCGGCGGGGCAGGGCGGGGAGCAACCTGCGTACGCGGGCGGGAGCCGGGGGCCACTTCCGGCCCGGGGGCTTCGGCCCGGGGGCCGGCTGCGGGGCGGGCAGGGGGGTCCGGGTGTGCGTCGGGGCCGGGGTCGGGGTAGCGGTCGGCGTGGGGTTCGGGGTCGGCGTGTGCGTCGGAAGGGGGTTCGGGTGCGGGTCCGGCGGAGGGGGCATGAGCTCTCGGTCCCGCGCGAGGGCGAGCACCACGTCGTCGCCGTGCCGGAGCTCGTCCGGTATCCATGGGTGCCCGTCGATGGCCTTGAGCGGTGCCATCTCCTCCCGTATCCCGGCGACGACACCGGTGAAGGTGGCCGGCTCACGGTCGTGCGTGCCGGCGGTCAGCAGGCGGTGCAGGGCGGCCGTGAACTCCGTACCGGTGGCCGGGTCGCCGGGCGGGATCTCCACGCCCGGTTCCGCGGCCGTCAGCAGGGCGAAGTTCTGCCCGGCCGCCGGGGCGAAGGCCGAGAGGGCGTTGCCCGCGAAGCAGCAGTCGAGGATGACGACCACCCAGTCCGCGCGGGCGTTGCGCAGCTCGGGCATGACGTCGTCGCGCCAGGACAGCGTGTCCACGAAGGGATGGTGCCGGTCCCGGGAGACGCGGGAGTCGGTGAACATCAGGTTGAGGTCGCTGCCGTCGGGACGCACGATGCCGTGCCCGGCGAAGTAGACCACCAGCAGCCCGGTGACCTCGTCCCGGGCAGCGCTCAGCGCCGCCCGGACGCGGAGCGGGTCCACCCCGCCCGGAGCGTCCCCCGTCGGGCCCCGCTCCCCCGCGACGACCACGATGTCGTCCGGGGCCAGCACCCCGGTGCCTTCGGCGGTCAGGGCTTCCCGCATCAGGCGCAGGTTCGCGGCGACGGCCGGGAGGCTGTTCCGGTTGCCCGTGTAGCGCTCGACCCCGACGAGCACGGCTCGGTGCCGCTTCGCCCTGTTCTCCTCGCCGCGCGCGTTGTACGGCGGCACGGCGGCTAGACCTCCCCGGGCTCGTCGCCGCCGCGCGCTCGGTTGTGCCCGCCGGACTCCGGGCCCGCGTCCGGACCCCCGTCACGATCGGTGTCACGGCTGAGATCGGCGCCCGGCCCCTGGGGCGGCGCGTCGAGGGTGACGCGGGGCGTCTCCTCGGGCTCGGCGAACCGGCGCCGGTTGCGCAGCCAGGTCTCCACGGACCGCCACGCGTTCTCGGTGACCGACCGGGCGACCTCGACCGAGACGACGAGGATGATGTCCTGGACCAGCTCCCCGCTCATCGCCTCGGACTGCGTCAGCGAGTCCTTGCGCCCGACGCTGAGCTCACGCCGGTCCCGCGCCTCGTCGAGCGCGGGTGCGTTCTGCAGCCAGGCGTGGAGCGCCTCGAGGTCGTCGCGCCGGGTATGGGTCCCGCTCACGCTGATCCGTAACTCGACCGTCCCCCGCCCCGGCTCCGATCCGACCGGTCCTGCCCCGTCCGTCATACGTCCTGCCCCCATCGGCACCGTTGCCGCCGCCCCGCGTCGAAGTGATCCACGAAAGTCGTCCGTGCGGTGATCCGCGCAGTGAACCGCGCTCTGCTTGAAGTGATCCACTGAACACACGAGTATTTCACGTGCGTTGACACACGGCACCCTTTTGTCGGCACCACCTGGTCACCGATGAGTTTCACCCGGGCCGGCAGTCATCACCGCAGCAGGACACCACAACACCTCATGACGACAGCACCTCGTGACGACCACACCTCGTGACGAAGGACGACGACGGACGGGACACGACGACATGGCCGACGCAGTGAAGGGCCCCGCGAGCTACTTCCCCTCGATCGAGAAGAAGTACGGCCGCCCGATCGCGGAGTGGAAGGACCTCATCCGCACCTCGCCCCTGACCAAGCACATGGAGCTCGTCTCCTGGCTCAAGACCGACCACGCGCTGGGCCACGGTCACGCCAACGCCCTGGTCGCGCACACGCTCGCCGAAGACAGCGGGAAGTAGGCACCCGCCCACACCGGCACGCCGTGTGTGTCCTCGACGTCCCGCCGGCTGGGGTCCCGCACGTCCCGCCGGGTGTGTCTCACACCCGTCACAATCGCCCCACCCGGTGCGAAGCGCGGGCGGTGCGGGCCAGGATGTGTCCGTGGAGATCGCGGAACTGGTACTCAAGTACGTGGAAGCCCTGGCGTGGCCGCTGGTCACCCTGGTGTTGGTCTACGGTCTCCGGGCCCACATCCGGGGAGCGTTCGGGCGGCTGACCCGTCTGGAGACGCCGGCCGGCAGTCTGGAGTTCGCGGCGGAGGTCCGCGAACTACGCGACGAGGCGGCCGGGCTCTCGGCGACGCGCGCACCTGACGGGCTTCCCGGAGGCACATCCGACGAGGAGCCCGGCCACCGTCCGGGGGCCGACCCGTTTCCTCAGTCGGGGCGCGAATGGGCTCCGTGGCCGGAGCCCGCGGCGGAGCGGCGTCACGAGCCGGTGCCCGAAGCGGCCCACCGCGCCGAGCCGGAACCCGGGCCTGAAGCGGAGCCCGAGGCCGAGGCGGACGCCGAGTGGGAGCCCGGCCCGGAAGCCCCGTCGGGTGCCGCCGGGCAGGCGCACCCGGCAGAGCGGCTCCCGCCGTCCTGGGGGACGGTGCCGCCTCCGGCCACGGGCGGCGCCCGGCCCGGCGGCAGCAGTCACCGGCTGTCCCGGTGGTGGCCGCGTGGCACCGACGGCCACAGCACAGAAGCCCGCTTCGGGGAAGCTCGCGCCATGGCCGCCGCCTCCCCCGTCGGTGCTGTGATCACCGCGTGGACCACCCTCGAATCACTGTCCGCGGACGTGTTGCGGCAGCGATCCCTCCCGGTGAGTCGCCGGGTGGCCGGACCGTACGACGTCCGGCAGGTCATGGCCGGGCTGAGGGAACTGGGCGTGTCCGACGATGCCGAGGCGGTGTTCGACCGGCTCCGTCGCCTGCGCAACACCGCGGTGCACCACCCGGGATCGGTGTCGGTCGAGGCCGCGGAGGACTTCGTGGCGGCCAGCCGTACGCTCGCTCAGGACATCCAGGCTCTCGGCCCCCCACCCCTTCCCATCCCCTGACCCCGACCGTCCCGTCCGTTCCGGCCCCATCCCGCGCGCAGCGCCGGTGCGGCTGCGGTCCACCGGCGTACACCGCGCGGGTTCTTCCCGGATACGGGCGATCTGCTGCGGTACCGCCCGCCCGTGCGCCAGACTCTGGCTCCCCCACAGCGGCGTTTCGGACGGCAGGGCCGAGGAAAGGCAGCGCGGTGCTGGACAACTACAGGCGGGTACGACGCATCGTCGGCAGGCGGGACGCGATCAGGTACGGCGGCCTCGGCCTGCTCTCCCTCGCGCTGACAGCATGCGGCGCCAAGAAGGACGACGGGCGGAGCGGGAAGACGCCTGACGGCGCGCCCGGCAAGGCGAAGGCGACCGTCACCGGAGCGGCCGTCGAGGCGTTCGCGCGCGGTGCGTGGAAGCTGTCCTTCACCCCGCAGGGGCAGGTCAACGACGAGTACGCGCGGATCGAGATCACGGGGCGCAGATGGAGCCTCGACGACGGCGACGAGGCGGGCTCCTTCGAGCTCACGGGGGACCGGCTGACCGTGACGGTGGACGGCATGACCTCGGACAACGTCTGGGCGGGCGCCGGATTACCGGGCTCCGTCGGCGACGAGGCCTCCCACACCCTGCAATGGGGCCATGACGCGAAGTCCGGGGAGGGCGACCCCGGATCGCCGGTGGACACCACGCCCTTCCCGCTGCCGATCACCTGGGACGGGACCACTCTGCGGATCCAGGCGAAGAACGGCGTCCTCATCACCGCGGTGCGCGCCTGACCCGGCCGCCACCGCCGGATCGCCGGGCCGGCCGCGCTGCGCAGGCTCGGAAGAGGAGATCCGGCGGGATCGCGGGGAAAGCCGGATCAGGGTCGCACGAGAGGTGCGCCTTCCCGCTCGGCGGCCGGGGGTGCGGCCTGTACGGGATGGTCCGTCGTGCCCGCCCCGTGCAGGAGGCCGACGGAGAAGACTCCCGCAGCGGCCATGACGACGGCCGCCCCCACCGCCGCCGCACCCATGCCGTGGGTGAACGCCTCGCGCGCGGCGGTCAGTACGGCGTCCGCCGTGGCGGCCGGGAGGTCGGCCGCCACCGCCGCCGCCCCGCCGAGGGTCTCGCGTACGGCGTCGGCGTCCGGCACGCCGGCGGGCAGGGAGTCGGACATGTCCCGGCTGTAGACCGCCGCTCCGACCGAGCCGAGGATGGCCATGCCGAGCGCGCCGCCCAGCTCCTGGCCCGCTTCGAGTACGGCGGCGGCCGAGCCCGCGCGCTCGGGCGGGGCGGCGCCCAGCGCGAGTTCGTTGGCGAGGGTCATGGAGGCGACGAGACCGCCCGCGTAGACCGAGCCGCCCGCGAGGACAAGCCAGAGTGGCGAGTCGGCCTGCACCGTGGACAGCCACAGGAAGCCGCAGGCGGAGACGAGGAAGCCGCCACCCATGACGTATGCGCGGTCGGTGCGCCGGGCGAGGACCGCTCCGGTGGGTGCCATGACGGCGACGCCCACGGCCGGGACCAGGCTCCACAGGGCGGCGGTCAGAGGGCTCTGACTGAGCACGGACTGCAGGTACTGGGTGAAGAAGACGGCCATGCCGACGGTCGCGAACATGGCGAGCATGTTGGCGAGCACCGGCCCGCCGAAGGTCCGCCTGCCGACGAGTGCGAGGTCGATCATCGGGTGGGTGAGGCGCCCCTGGCGGCGGACGAACACGAGGCCCATCAGCAGCCCCGCGCCGATGGCGAGCGCGGGCAGCGGCGCGTAACCGTGCCTGGCCCATTCCTTGACGCCGTAGATGACCGGGAGGAGCGAGCCCAGCGAGAGCAGGGCGCTCGGCAGGTCGAAGCGGCCGCGGACCGGCGACGTGGACTCGGGCACCAGGAAGGGCACGAGCACGATCAGCAGCACCATGGCGGGCAGGTTGATCAAAAACACCGAACCCCACCAGAAGTGTTCGAGCAGCAGTCCGCTGACGACCGGGCCCAGCGAGATACCGGTGGTCATGACGGCCGTCCAGATGGTCACCGCCTTCCCCCGCTGCTTCTCGTCGTGGAAGAGGTTGCGGATCAGGGCGAGGGTCGAGGGCATGAGGGCGGCGCCGCCGATACCGAGGAGCGCGCGCACGGCGATGAGCAGCCCGGCCGAGTCCGCGTACGCGGCGGCCACCGAGGCGGAACCGAAGACCGCGGCGCCGACGAGGACCAGCGTCCGCCGCCCGATCCGGTCGCCGAGCGCCCCCATCGTGATGAGCAGGCCGGCGAGGACGAAGCCGTACATGTCGAGGATCCACAACTGCTGGGTGGCGCTGGGCTCCAGGTCCTGACTGATGTACGGAATCGCGAAGTAGAGGACCGACACGTCCATCGAGACGAGGAGCAGCGGCAGCATCAGGACGCCGAGGGCGGTCCACTCCTTGCGGCCCGCGCGGGGGCCGGGTGTGTGTGCGGGCGCGTTCCTCGGTGGCCCGCTCGATGCGTTCCTGAGCGCGTTCCTGAATGTGTCGTTCGGTGTGCTCTTCGATGTGTTCTTCGGTGTGTTCTCCAAACGGAACACGGAAGCGGTGCCTGCGGGTACACCACAAACAGGTACCTAGTGCACCGCCCACGAACCCCTGGCCCAGAGGGTGGAGGGGCCCAAGGTGCACTAGTACGGTGGGCCCGTGACCACCGAAGCGCCCTACCTCCGGATCGCCGGCGAGCTCCGGCGCCGGATCGTCTCCGGCGAGCTGTCCCCCGGCGACCGCGTCCCCTCCACCCGGCGCATCACGAAGGAGTGGGGGGTGGCGATGGCGACCGCGACGAAGGCGCTCGCCACACTCAACCAGGAGGGCCTGGTGCGGGCGGTCCCCGGTGTGGGCACGGTGGTCGCGGAGCACGTGCGCGAACGCGGCGGTCCGACTTCCCGCCGGGGCCTCGACCGCGGGCGCATCGTCGGCGCGGCGATCGCGCTCGTCGACGCGGAGGGGCTGGCGGCACTCTCGATGCGGCGGGTGGCGACCGAGTTCGGCACGTCCACCATGGCCCTGTACCGCCACGTCCCGAGCAAGGCGGAACTCATCCGGCTGATGTCGGAGGCGGTGTTCGGCGGAGCACCCGCCGGCCCACCGCCGGTCGGCTGGCGGCCGCGGCTGGAACGGGAGGCGCGCTGGCTGTGGAGCCAGTACGAACAACACCCCTGGCTGGCACGGGCCATGGCCGCCCTGACCCGGCCACTGGCCTCCCCGCACGCGATGCGGTACACGGAGAGGGTGCTCAGCGCCCTGAAGGGCCTCGGCCTCACCCCCGCCCAGATGCTCCACGTCCACCTCACGCTGCTCGGGTTCGCGCAGGGCATCGCGATGGCCGTCGAGCTGGAGTCGCAGGCCCGGCAGGACACCGGAATGACGGCCGAGGAGTGGATGGAGTCCGTCGAGCCCCGGATGGAGGCGATCCAGACGGCCGCCGCCTACCCGGTCCTGTCCACGCTGTTCGGCGAGGACGGCTTCGAGCTGGAACTGGACGCCCTCTTCGAGTTCGGCCTGGCGCGGGTGCTGGACGGGGTGGAGGTGCTGGTGTCGGGGGTTCCGGGCGAGCGGCCGTCGTGATGGCTCTACGGGCGACAGGCCGTCATTCGCCGGCTTGCCATGTACGAGCTCCGCGTGGAGATCATCGTGTCAGTGGCCCTTGATACAACTGCATGTGTCACGCGTGGCGAGATGAGGGGACGCGGCCATGCCCAACACCTTTCCGGAAGCAGCGCCAGTTGTCGGGCTGTACGAAACGCTGATCACCCGCCGTCTCGAAGAGCGCATGAAGCAGCTCGACGACACGGGATGGCGGCCCATCGATGCGCTCGTTGGGCAGGAATCCGCACCCCACGTGCTCGCACACCACATCGGCACCGTCGTACGCCAAGTCCTCCAGGGGTTGTCCCCTGCGGAGCAGGTGCTCGCGGCCAATCACATCCTGGAGTCCCTCAACACCATTGAGGGTGCGACGCAGTGGATCGATCTCATCACGGACGGCCCACGACAACTGCTTTCGGTCGCCGAGCAGGAAGCTCCGGGCGTCTACGCCATCCGTCCGGCCACACCACTCTCCGAAACGGCACTGATCACCAACTCTCCGGAGGATCCAAGCCTCGGCTTTGAACTCCGCGCTGAACTCGCCACTGCCGACCGTGTCGATCTCCTCTGCGCGTTCGTGAAGTGGCACGGTCTCCGCGTCCTCGAGCAGTCGCTCGCCTCGGCGCACGCCCGCGGTGTCCCCATCCGGGTGCTCACTACGACGTACATCGGCGCCACCGAGCGTCGCGCGTTGGACCGACTCGTGCGCGACTTCGGCGCTGAGGTAAAGGTCAATTACGAGCTCCGCTCTACGCGCCTGCACGCCAAGGCGTGGCTCTTCCGGAGAAACAGCGGCTTCGACACCGCGTACGTGGGCAGTTCGAACTTGTCCAAGGCGGCGCTACTCGATGGTCTCGAATGGAACGTTCGCCTGTCGTCCGTGGCCACACCGGCTGTCCTCCACAAGTTCGAGGCCACATTCGACGCCTACTGGAGCGACCAGGCCTTCGAGTCATACGACCCAGACTCCGACGCCGAACGGCTCGACGCGGCGCTGTCACACGCGGGTGGTTCCGGCCAGCGGGATCGAAGCACCATCACTCTCTCCGGCCTCGAAGTCCGGCCCTATCCGCATCAGCGGGACATGCTCGAACGCCTCGAAGTGGAGCGGGCGGTGCATGATCGCCACCGCAATCTGCTCGTAGCTGCGACGGGCACCGGAAAGACCGTGATGGCCGCGCTGGACTACAAGCGCCTGCGCCAGACACTCGGTCGCGACCCGCGATTGCTCTTCGTCGCACATCGCAAGGAGATCCTCGAACAGTCTCTGCGCGTCTACCAGAACGTGCTCGTGGACGCGAACTTCGGCGAGCTGTTGGTTGGCGGCGAGATTCCCGACCACTGGACTCACGTCTTCGCAAGCGTTCAGTCACTCAACGCGAAAACGCTGGAGCGTCTCGCCCCCGACCATTTCGACGTCATCGTGATCGATGAGTTCCACCACGGCACCTCACCCACGTACCGCAGGCTCTTGGACCACTTCACACCTGAGGAGCTGCTCGGCCTCACGGCGACACCGGAGCGTATGGACGGCCTGAACATTCAGGACGAGTTCTTCGACGGCCGGATCGCTGCCGAGATGCGCCTGTGGGAAGCCCTGGCAAACGATCTCCTAAGCCCGTTCCACTACTTCGGCATCACGGACAACACCGACATGAGCACCGTCACGTGGAAGCGTGGAGCATACGACTCAACGGCACTCAGTAATCTCTTCACCGGCAACGACGCCCGCGCCAGGCTCGTCGTCCAGGCGGTGATGGACAAGATCACCGATCCGGGATCCATGCGCGCTCTGGGTTTCTGCGTCTCAGTGGCGCACGCGCACTTCATGGCCGACTTCTTCCGCCGTGCCGGTCTTCATGCCCTTGCGTTGTCGGGTGAGACCCCTCGCCACGAACGCAAAGTCGCACTTGAGAGCCTGCGCACAGGGGCTCTACAAGTGATCTTCTCCGTGGACCTGTTCAACGAGGGGCTCGACATCCCCGACGTCGACACCTTGCTCCTTCTACGACCCACTTCGAGCGCCACCGTCTTCCTTCAACAACTAGGACGCGGACTGCGTCGCACGGAGGACAAGGCTGTGCTCACAGTTCTGGACTTCATCGGACAGCACCGCAAGGAGTTTCGCTTCGAGGAGCAGTTCCGCGCTCTGACCAACCTGACCCGTAACCGCCTCCTGTCAAGCATCGAGCAGGGCTTCCCCCAATTGCCCTCCGGCTGTCAGATCGTCCTTGAGCCGAAGGCCAAGGAAATGATCATAGAGAACATCCGCACTCAGATCGGTGTCAACGTCACTCAGCTGGCCCGTGAGGTAGCCGCATACGCTGAGCCGCGTCTCGCAGATTACCTCTGGGAGAGCGGTCGGGAGCTTAAGGAGCTGTATCGAGGCAACGGGAATTCGTGGACAGGCCTACTCCGCCGGGCGAAAATCCTGGACACGTCCGGGCCTGACGGTGAGACAGCGCTGCTCAAGCGAGTCTCAGCGTTTCTGCACGTAGACGATCCGCTCCGCGTCGCCGCCTACAGCAAACTTTTGGCCGATGACGCCCCTGTCTACGACGACCTCTCAGAACAAGATCGTTTGTTCGCCCGCATGTTCTTTTTCTCTCTCTGGCCGTTGGGTGGAGGCTTCACCGACTACCAGGCCGGCTTCGACACCCTCCGCGCCCAAGAAGCCTTCCGCGACGAACTACGCCAGGTACTCGCCCACGTGCTCAGCCGGGCGGACCACGTCCCTCTCCCCCTGCTAGGCACCCATGCGAGCCTGCCTCTGACCGTCCACGCGTCCTACAGTCGCGAGGAGATCCTCCCCGCGTTGGGCCAGTCCGCTGTGGACGGCTTCCTGCCTGGGCACTTCCGGGAAGGGGTGAAGTGGTGCGAGAACATCCAGACCGATGCGCTCCTCATCACACTGGAGAAGGACGAGAAGGACTTCTCGCCGGAGACGCGGTACAAGGACTATGCGCGTAACGACTTTCTGTTCCATTGGGAGTCCCAGAATCAAACGTCGGAGTCGTCCCCGACAGGCATCCGCTACCAGAACCACAGGGCGATGGGCACCCATGTCTTGCTCTTCGTCCGCCGCTACAAGAAGACGGACATAGGCGGACCACAGCCCTGGATGCTCCTCGGTCCGGCCGAGTACGTGGAGCATGAGGGCAGCAAGCCCATGGGCATCATTTGGAAACTCCGCCACCAGATCCCCGCCGACGTGTTGACGTACTCGGCGATCGCCATTGGCTGAACAGCGCCTGTGATGACAACACGACGACGCGTATGGTGCCCGAATGATCGACGTACCGGCGGAGTTCACGCGCAGCACCATCGAGCGTGAAGGTGAATCCGGAGCGGCATGGCTCGCCGCATTGCCCGGGATCGTCCAAGAACTGCTGGAGCACTGGGAGTGCGTGCCGGACGGCGCGGTCATGCATGGCGGTATCGGGGTCGTCGTCCCTGTGCGCCGGCGGGCCGAGGGGGCCGCTGTGCTGAAGGTGTCGTTCCCGCATCCCGCCAACGTCCATGAGCCGGACGCGTTCGCGGCTTGGGGCGGTCGCGGAGCTGTTCTGCTGCATGAGCGTGCCGACGAACACTTCGCGATGTTGCTGGAGCGGGTCCGGACATCGACCCTGGCGGAGGTCGAAGACGGCGATGAGCTGCTCATGGTGGCAGGGCGGATCAATCGACGGCTGGCCGTCCCCGCCCCGCCGGGTCTTCCCCGGCTGTGGGAACTGACCGACGCCTGGGTGGAACAGCTACGCATGGACGCCGGGGAACTGACGCACGCCCTGCCGCGTCACGTCGTGGACGCCGCCACGGCGACCGCCCGCGAGCTGGGTAGCACCCAGCCGGACCTGCTCATTCACGGAGATCTTCATCCCAGGAACATCCTGCGTGCCGACCGGGAACCGTGGCTGGCCGTCGATCCCAAGGGGTACGTGGGCGACCCCGCTTACGACGGTGGCACGCTGCTCAAGTCACGGGCGCTGACGCTCCTCGAGGCCGACGACCTGCGCACGGCCGTACACCGGAGCCTGGACGTCTTCGCCGAGGCCGCGGAGGTCGATCGCGAGCGCGTGCGGCGTTGGGCACAGTTCCATGCCGTTCAGGCCGCGTTCTGGGGCCGCCGCCACGGATTCCGTATCGCCCGCAGTGGGCCACGGTTGCACTGGATCGTCGAGTTCGCCGACGCCTTGGCGGAATTGCTCACGGAGCCCGTCCAGACACGTGCACGGTCCAGGGGACACCGTCTGGGGGACAACAAGAAAGCCCCTGCCCCAACGGGCCGTTCAGACGCGTGAGTCAGCAGCCAGCACCGTAAACGCAGCCCATGCGCGTGCCGAGATGGTCAGCGCGTGCCTCTGCGTGTCCTTCGAGTCCCGGACCAGTACGGCCTCGGGACGTACGGCGACCTCGACGCAGTTGTCACCGCCGGTACCGCTGTAACTACTTTTGGACCAGACGGGTTCAGGAGTGGTCATTGCGCTCCTCGCAGTTGCTCAAGCAGGCGGACGGACGCCTCCGGGCTGAGGGCCTGCGAACGCATCCTGCCATAGCGCTGGAGCATCGAACTGACCTGTTTTCCATTCGTGGCGAGAGCGCTTGTGTCATGGCCCTCGGTGTACCCGACCCATTGGTGGTCAGGAGTCTCCGCCAGGTACATAGAGCCGTCCAGCCCCGCGTGTGCTGTCTGCCGCAATGGCATGAGCTGGATCTCTACGTTGCGCAGGCTTCCCATCCTCAACATGTAGTCGATGAGGGAGCGCGTCACATCTGGTCCCCCGGTGTCCCGCTGGATCAGTGCCTGCTCGACGATGAAGCCGAATGCGGTGTTCCCTTTGTCCGTGAACAGGCGCTGTCGTTCCAGCCGTGCAGCCACCTGCGTTTCGAGTTGGTCATCCGTCAAGGGCGGCAAGCGGCTGCTGAACACCGCCCTGATGTACGACTCCGGCTGCAACAAGCCCGGGACGACCCGGCACTCGTACGCGTACAGCGTGATCGCCTCCTCCTCGATGGCCGCCCACTGCAGGAACCACGACGCCAGCCCCCCTTTCCGCGTCAGGCTCCTTGCCGCCGCCACCAGGACCCGCGCCGCCGTCGTCCCCAGCACCTCCTCAGAGCGGTCCAGCAAGTCCCTCGGCGGGAACCGTTTGCCCTGCTCGATCTTGGCGATGTACGCCACCGAGTACTGCACCAAGGGTGCGAACTGCTCCTGGGTCAGACGGGCTTCGTCCCTCAGCGCCTTGAGTACGGCCCCGAAGGTCTTGAGGCTGTCTGACAGCTCCGGCTCACCACAGTTTCCGCCTCCCCCACCCTTGCCACCATGGTTGTCCATAGCCATTGCGCAGCCCTCTCCCTGTGCCGGGCCCGCTCGGGGCCCACCCGGTCGATGGTTACGTAACGTGACACACCCAGTCCAGCGGGTGAGCCAGTACAAGCCGATCTGTATCGGCGCCGTGCCTGCCGCCGGGCCTCGCGCCCCCACCAGGCTGAGCCCATGCCAGCCCCTCACAGCCAACCCGTCGCCCCCGTACGCGCGTTCGCCCAGCGCTTCTCCGCCACCCGGCGCGGCGCGCGGCTCGCCCGCTTGCTCGCCGCGCTCCAACTCGTCGAGTGGGGACAACCGCGCGGTACGGACGACCACGACACGGTCACGCTCGTCATCGCCGAACTCGCCGCGAATGCCGTGCTGCACGGCCGCGTACCGGGCCGGGACTTCGCCCTGCTCCTCACCTACGACGACCGCCGGGGCGTCATCCGCATCGAGGTGTCCGACACCCACCCCGCCCGGCCCGTCCCCGTCGTGCCGACCCCCGACGACGACCACGGTCATGGCCTGGTCCTCGTCGATGCGCTCGCCGCCCGCTGGGGCGTCAGCGACCGCGTCGGGCCGGGCAAGACGGTCTGGGCGGAATGCGCGATGCCCACGGGGCCCGGAACGCCCGAGTGGGGGGCGTTGCAGGGGCGTTGAGCGCACGGGGCGGCGCAAGGGCCCGCCGTCCGGGCGCCGCCCCCAGCCGATCGGCACGACTACGATCACCTGCGTGACCGACGGAATAGTAGGTGCGATCACCGGCTTCTTCCGGGGACGTGGACGCGAGGACGAGCTCGCGCGGATCGATGCGGAGATCACCGCGTTCGGAGAGGCGCTTGCAGGGCATTCCTTCGCGCCGGGAGGCCATGCGGACGACGAGGGTCTCGTCACCGACTACCAGCGGGCGCTGGACGCATACGAGCAGGCCAAACAGAACTTCGTCGGTGACCGCACCCTCCGGGACGCGGCCGATGTACTGCGTTCCCTTGACGAGGGCCGTCACGCGCTGGCCTGCGTGGACGCCGCGATGCAAGGGCGTCCACGCCCGTCACTGCGCCCACTGTGCTTCTTCGACCCCCGTCACGGACCCTCCACCGAGGAAGTCCGCTGGGCACCGTCCGAGGGCGCCGTCCGAACCATCGCTGTGTGTGCGGCCGATGCCATACGCATCTCCGAGGGCGTACCGCCGATCGCCAGTGGGCTGTCGGAGCGGCAGCCCGGTCCCCACCCGCCCAGCCCGCCGGATCGACGGCCGGCTGCCGCGTCCGCCCGGGAAGCCGGGAAGCGGACACCGGACCGCCGCACGCCTGCTGCCGCCGCGCAACCGGCGTCCTCGCCCGCTTCGTCCGCACCCTACGAGACCTGGCCTCAGGACACGGGCGTGCAGCAGCACCGGAAGGGCCGCGGGTCCACCGGGGTTCAGCTCGTCCGCACCGACCTGCGCAAGCCCGCACTGCTGGTGGTCCACCTCGACCGGGCCGAGGACTCCTGGGTCGAACTGACCAGCCCGCCGGGCGAGCGCGGAATACCCCAGAAGATCCTCACACACGGATCCGTGCTGACGCGGGCGATCGTTCCCGTGCCTGCGGACGGGCGTGACCGGGTGATCCTCCAGATGGCCACCAAGCGCGGGTGGCGGATCTGGCTGCATCCGGCTGACCACATCCCGGCCCTGACGGAAGAAGTGAGATCCACCGGCACCTACGTCCTCCGGCACCCAGGTGGCCGGATGCCCCTGCGCGTCACCCAGAACGAGGGCACCTCCTTCTCGCTCCACGAACTCCGTCCGGACTTCACGCCCGGGGCCCTTCTGGTCGACGGCGAGGGACCGTTCACGGCGTCGGCCACCACGTCGAGAAGGCCTGGCCTCCTGTACGTCCGGTCGTGTGCTTCCTGGAGCATCACGCCGACTGGTGGTGTGCACAAGGCACCCACCACACCGTGAGGCGCGAGCCGCATTCACTGGAGCCACCTGGTGCGCACCGGACCGGTGAAACGGCGGTGATTCGGGCTTCGGGCTTCGGGCACGTGCGTCAGGGCCGGCCTGCGCCTGCCACGTCGCTCACACGCTTCTCGTTCCTGACCGGACGAAGGTCCGGCTGGCCGACAACCGCTCCGGTCATGGCGCGGGGCACTAGCCTCGACCTCCATGAGCACCTTGCAGACGATCGACGACGTGCCCGTTCTGATGTGTGCCTCCGAAGGCGAGATGATCAGCAGCGAGAGTGATGCCCTGGATCTGGTGGGCAACGCCTCCTACCAGGGCGCCCGATGGGTGGTCATCCCCGTCCAGCGGTTCGACGAGGCGTTCTTCCACCTGCGGACCCGCGTCGCCGGCGAGATCGTGCAGAAGTTCGTCCAATACCGGGTGGGCCTCGTCGTCCTCGGCGACATCTCCGAGCACACGGCGGCCAGTTCCGCGCTCCAGGACTTCGTCCGTGAATGCAACCGGGGGCGCCAGACGTGGTTCCTGGCCGACATCGAGGAACTGCGGGACCGGCTGAAGGAGCAGCGCCCGACGACGTCACCCGTTCCCGCGTCGTAGCGCCCGGCGCGACGGCACCCGGGCCCGGTACTTCCGACGGCCGGTTCCTGAGCCGAATGGGCCGGCCGGCCGGTGCTGCCCCCGCGGCTTCCCGGCGTGCGTGTCAGCAAGCGCGGCGCCTGAGCCGGTCGCGACCATGCACCCCGGAGGGCGGTTTCAGCGCGAGGCCACGACCTCTTCGAGGACGGAGCTGAGCGGCGTGGCACTCCGCCCGAGCAGCTTCTCCAACGCCGGTCCGGTGACATCGAACTCGCCGTTCCGGGATGCCCGGAACATCCCGAGCAGCATGTTCGCCTGGGCTTCGGGGACGCCGTTCCCGATCAGGCCGGCCACCCACTCGTCGTCGTCGGCGACCACTCGGCGAACGGTGCGTCCGGTGAGTCGGGTGAGGATGTCCGCGACGTCGTCCAGGTCCAGCGCGTCCGGTGCGGTCAGCGGTGGGGTCGCGCCCTCGTAACGGTTCTCGCCCGAGAGGAGGATCGCCGCCGCTTCGGCGAGGTTGGCGTGGGCGGTCCACGACACGGGGCCGTCGGCCGGCGCGACGAGTTCGCCGGTTTCGAGGGCCAGGCCGAGGAGGAGGGGGACCGTGCTCGCGTAGAACCCGTTGCGCAGCGCCGTGAACGGTGTGCCCACCTCGGCGAGGTACCGCTCGGCGGCGGCGTGGTCGGGCATGGGCGCGAAGAGCGAGTCGGCCGCGGCCCCCTGGTGGCTCGTGTACAGGATGCGCTCGACTCCTGCGGCGCGGGCGGCGTCGATCGCCGTGGCGTGCTGGGCGACCGCCGCCCCGCCCGTGTCGTTCGCCGAGACGATGAGCACCTGCGTGGCCCCCTCGAACGCGGCGGGGAGGGAGCCGGGGTCCGTGAAGTCGCCGCGCCGTACGCGGACGCCGCGTGCGGCGAAATCGGCGGCGCGAGCGGCGTCTCGGACGCTGACGCCGACCGCGTCGGCGGGCACTCGCTCGATCAGTTGCCGGACGACCTGTGAACCGAGTCGGCCGGTGGCACCGGTGACGATGATCATGTCCGCTCTCCCCTGCTGTTGCCGATGGAACCGCTGTGACCCCATCGATGCTACCAGTGATAGCGGATCATTGTTAACGGCGATATTCGAGCCCGGTGCACGCAGGACGCGACCGGCGGACCGGGCCGGACACCCCTGCCACGAGCGATGGCGCGACGTCCGAGGACGCCGCGCCATCGCTTGCCGAGGTTCAGCCGTTCACCTGCTCGACCACGCCGCAGCTCAGCCGCTCACGGTGATGTTGGAGTTCCCACTGCTCTGATAGCCCTCGGTGGCGAGCATCATGTAGTAGTTGAAGCTGCCCATCGGCATTCCGGCGCGGGACCAGGCGTCGAAGTGGTTGCCGGTGGTGATGGAGCCGCCGGTCCTCTTCGACTGCCGCACGCTCCAGTACTGGTTGAACGTCTTCGTCCCCTCGACGGACGGGGCGTTGTACCGCGTCGTCTGGTAGATGTCGTACGTGCCGCCGTCGCTGGTGACGGTGCCCTTGTACGTGCCCGTGGGCCGGTAGGTGCCCCAGTTGTCGACGATGTAGTACTCGACGAGCGGGTTGGCGGTCCACCCGTAGAGGGTGAGGTAGCCGTTCCCGGACGGGTTGAAGCTGCCGGAGTACCGCACCGTCCTGCGTCCACCGTTGGCCCAGCCCTTGCCGCAGACGAAGTTCCCGCAGTTGGTCCACGACGTGCGGTAGTTGCCGCCGGAACCCAGGGTCATGGAGACCGACCCGCCGCCGTCCGTCCAGAACGAGTAGTAGAAGCCGTTGTTGGTGCCGGTCTGGTTCGTGGTGATCGTCGTGTCCGCGTGTGCGGTGCCGGGCAGGAGCAGCCCTGCCGTGGCGCCGAGCGCCAGGGATCCGACGCCGCCGATGAAGCTTCTGCGACTGGTCGGGCGGGCGGGGGCTTCGTCCTTGTCCATGCTTCCTCCTCGTGAGAACCGGCGGAGGCCGGGCAGCGGGGTACGACCCGGCAGGCCTGTCTGCAACAGGTCGCGGGCTGCACCGGGCCGACGTCGGTGGGGGGCATTCGGTTGCCGCTGATGCTGGATCAGCCCTGTAGGGGTGTCAATACTTTCGACGTTGAGACCGAAAAGTTCGCGCTCGCACAAGGGCTACAGAACGACATAAGGCCAGGTCCAGCGCTTGCGTAGTTGAACTTGCCGCACAGCCTCACTGAAAAGCTCGACGGAAGGGTTCACAAATGGGCATTCGAACCCGAAAATTACGGGGCTTATACCGATCGAGTCGAGTCGTGCGGCCCGGTGAGGTCCAGGCCATGAGGCGCGGCCACGGGGGACCAGGGAATGCCACGGCGCTCGGGCGCGGAACGCTCAGCGGAGGTTGGGGGGGGCGAACGGCGCTCGACGCTCGGGACTCGGGACGCCTGGGGCCGGGACTCGGGACTCGGAACTCGGGTGCCGGACTCGGGGGCCGGCCTCGGGGCCACCGAGTCACTCTTTCGGGGCGTGGTCGCGGAGGCCCCGACCGGCGCTCGAGCTTCGGTATTCGAGGGGCGAGGCCCGGGATCCGGGATTCGAGCGCTGCTTTCAACCGGCGGGTGAATAAAAGGGGTTTGGGAAAACCTCCCTACCCTCCCCACCCGTCACGGCCAGCAAGTATGACTAGTTGTGATCAGCTTGCGACGCAACGTCGCCACTGCTTACGGTGCGAGAACCGAACGACCCCGACGCGGTGTAGTCGCACCAGGCCGGGGTCTCACCCCAAGATCAACGCTAAGGACCCGATCTCGTGGCTATCCAGCACCCTAGCCCCGCCCTGCCCGCACCCGCATCCACGCGCCCGTACCCGATGGCCAAAGCCGGTTACGGCAAGCGCTCCATGCCGGACCAACACCCGCGCCGAGCCGACGACTTCGCACTGCTCCCCGCCCGGGAGCGGTACATCGCCGGGTTCATCGACCACCTCCCCGACGGCGCCGCCATGGACGTAAAGAGCCTGGCCAGGCAACTCCCGCTGTACGGCCAGCAGGCAGTCGGCTCAGCCCTCAAGGCGCTTGCCGCCGCCGGGTATCTGCGCCGCGTACGGTGCCTCGTCGGCGAACTCGGCCAAGTCCGCTGGGTCTCCCGCACCTTCTGGTCCCGCACGGCCCGTGACAACGAGTGGTGGGCCACCACCGAGGTGGGGCGCCCGGCCACCGCGACCGCTGTCCCGCCACTGAGCCGGACCTCGGAGAAGGACCCGGCCCCCGCAGAACGATCGGCACCCGCGTGCACACCAGTTCCAGCGCCGGAGCCGGTCCCCGTGGCCTCCGCACCCGCGCCCGCACCCGTACCCGTACCCGCACCTGCGCCCGCGCCCGTCCTCGCCGCCGTACCGCAGCAGCGAGCCACCGACCCCGCTCCGGCCTCCCCGGCCGCTGCTCCCGCCGCCACCACGGAGGGGCCCTCACCCGCGTACCTCGCACTGGCCCAACTCGGCCGTAGGGATTCCCGCCTGGCGCTTTCCGCCGCCGACTGCGCGGTCCTGGAAGCGCGGGCCACGGAATGGCTCGCTCGCGGGGTGAGCGCCGACTACCTCGTCCAGGCCCTCACCGCCGGTCTCCCCGCCCAGGTCGACTCGCCCGTCGGCCTCCTCCGCCGCCGCCTGGCCGACAAGATCCCGCCGCACGTACCCGTGGGGCAGCCGACGCCGTCGGCGGCGGGCAGCCCTGTCCACCGGGTCATGCTGGAATGCGCCAAGTGCGGTGTCCCCGGCCGCCCCGAGGCCCTCCCCGACGGTCTCTGCCGTCCCTGCCGGCAGCCCGGATCCGGAGCACCCGCCGCCCGGCGACCGCTCACCGACCTGCCCGCCGAACGCGATGTCCGCACCTACGTCGCCGGGCTCCGCGACCTGCTGAAAACGCCCTGACCCCGGATCGGCAGCGGCACAGCCCTCGATCGCCGCAGGCAGGCCGCCCCACGGTCACGCCGCCGACGCCGCGGGCTCCCCGATGTGCCGGGCCGCGATGCGCCAGGCGGCGGTGACGGCCTCATGAGCCGCCGCGCTCGCCGGTGCGACCTCCTGCGGCAGCCGGACCGGAGCACCGACGTGCACGTGCAGCCTGGGGCGGCGGGCGGGTGCGGTGAGGAGTCCTGCGAACTGCTTGGCGCCGCTGCCGGAGGAGACCCGGCGGGCTCCCGCCTGCCCGACCGGGATCACCGGGGCCCCGGAGACCGCGGCGAGGCGTGCGGGTCCGCTGCGGAACGCCAGGGGTGCGGCCTCGGCGGCGTCCCTGCGCTGCGGGATGCGCCCCTCGCCGTAGATGAGCACATGACGGCCCGCGTCGAGTGCCGCAGCGGCGCCGTACAGCGCGTCGGCCGCCCGGGCCGTGCGCCGGTGCACGGGGATGTGGCCGTCGCGGTCCAGCAGATACCTCAGAAGGGGGATGCGCCACAGGCCGGCGGTGGCGAGGACGACGGGTTCGACGCCCATCCGGTGCAGTGCGGCCAGCACGATGCCGGGATCCGCGAGCGAGGTGTGGTTGGCGACCAGGATGCCGGGGCTCCGGAGGCCGGGCGGTTCGGCGGATGTCGTGAGGTGACCGAGCGACGGGACGACAGCGGCGGCTATACGGCTGAGCACGGTGCTCCTGCGGTTCGGCGGAACGGGGCGGTGCGGCGGCTGGGCATTCCCCATCCTCGGACCGGAGTTCGTGCCGAGCCTGAGCCTGCGCACTCAGCTCGGGCGGTGGTGCGGGGCCCCCGTACTCAGCCGCGGACCACGCCCTCGGAGCGGGCACGGGGGCCGGACACCGCGCCACCGGGTGGTGGCGCGTACGCAGGCTGCCTCCACGCCCACCCCGACGATGCGGCGCCCACCCCCGACCTGCGAGGCAGCCACCCGACCGGGCCCGGCACGTCCCGGCCGGGCGCCGCCGCCGACGGTCACCGCCGGAGGCCAGGTCCAGTCGCACGGGCTCGGTGACGGCCTGCGTCCTGGTGAACCCGTCACGTCAGGCACGAGGCGCGCCGAACCTCCGCCGCCACACGGCCCTGGCGCCGAACACGATCCCCACCAGCGCGACCACGACCGCCGCCCCGATGACCGCGATCACGGCTCCCACGACGACCATGACGCCGATGGCGATCGCCCAATTGTCCTCCTGCATCCCCAGCTCCCGACACTCGTCACCGCTCTTGCGCGCCTTCGCGACGGCCCCCGGCTTACGTAGACCCTCCTGGGGAGTGTTCAGTTCCCCCGTGGGCGCACAGCTCCGGCCCGTCGTTCAGCTCCTCTTCGAGAGGTGCGGAGGAAGCAGTCGGCGCCACCTGGCGGCGTCCGTCAAGCGCTGTCGGCCTCCACGGGAATCCACAGATCCGCGTCGGCCCGCGTCCCGTCCTCCGACAGGTTCACGCTCAGGATCTCCGGCCCCGGCCTGCTCCTGTACGGGTTCGACGGGAACCACTGCGTGTACACGTCGCGCCACAGGTACTGGAGTGCCTGAGGAAACGGGCCGGAGTTCTCGAAGACGGCCCAGGTGCCCGCCGGGACGACGAGTACCTCCATGTCGTCGGGCGCCTCGCGGGTCGTCACCACCCCGTGGTAATAGTCGAGTTCCGTTCCCTCCGCGCGGCTCGGGTCGAGCTGGTCGCTCACCCCGACGACCCCCGCCGGCTCCTGGTCGGACAGTGCCGCCATGCGCCCGAGCGTCTCCCGGCCGATCCCACGGATGAACTCGCCGATCGCCGGGTTGGCACCCTCGTGGACGAGGGGCACGCGGGCCTTCCTGCCGACCACGCGGAACTCCTCCTTGGCGACGATCCTGTATCGCATGCTGCTGTTCCCTTCGACGACGAGACGGAAGGACATCCGGGGCTGCGAGTGCAGCGCCGCACCCGTCCGCCGGGCCTCACCCGGACCCACGCCGTGCATGGCGCGGAACGCCCGGGCGAACGCCTCGCCGGAGCCGTAGCCGTAGCGCACGGCGACGTCCAGCAGGGTCCGCTCACCGGCGAGCACCTCGGCGCCCGCCACGGTCAGCCGCCTGCGGCGGATGTACTCCGACAGCGGGATGCCTGCCAGCGCCGAGAACAGCCGGCGCAGGTGGTATTCCGACGTCATGGCGATGCGCGCCAGGTCCGCGGCATCGATCGGCTCGTCCAGACGCGCCTCGATGTGCTCCATGGCCTGGTTGAGCCGCTCCAGCACCCCGGTCCCCTTCCCTTTTCGCCCACCACATTAGGAAGGCCCCGCCCTGCCGGACCCGACATCCCGTGCCCGGCTTTGCCGGGTCGGCACGTGAAAGGGCGGCACCGCCCGGCGGCAGACGGAATCCGCCCGACATCTTGACGTGCCCCTGCCTAGATGGCTTCATGGGAGCGCTCCCATGTCTCTGCTGATGCTCGAGTTTCCTCGCGTCCACCCTCTGGAGTCGCAGTGAGAACAGCAAGAAGTACGGTACGACCAAGCCCCGTCACCCTCCTGCTGAGAGGGCTGGCCGCCCTCCTCGGGCTCGTGGTCGTCGGTGCACTCGGCCCGGCCACCGCGCAGGCCGCGGACCGGGCCGAGAGGGCGGGCACCCTTGCGGCAGGCCTCCACATCAGCGACGGCCGCCTGGTCGAGGCCAACGGCAACGACTTCGTCATGCGCGGCGTCAACCACGCGCACGCCTGGTACCCGGGCGAGACCCAGTCGCTCGCCGACATCAAGGCGACGGGCGCCAACACCGTCCGCGTCGTGCTGTCCGACGGCTACCGCTGGAGCAAGAACAGCCCGGCCGACGTCGCCGCCGTCATCGCCCAGTGCAAGGCCAACCGGCTCATCTGCGTCCTTGAGGTGCACGACACCACCGGCTACGGCGAGGACGCCGCGGCCGGCACGCTCGACCACGCCGCCGACTACTGGATCGGCCTGAAGGACGTCCTCGCCGGCGAGGAGGACTACGTCGTCATCAACATCGGCAACGAGCCCTGGGGCAACACCGACCCCGCCGGCTGGACCGCCCCGACGACCGCCGCGATCAAGAAGCTGCGCAACGCCGGCTTCCAGCACACGATCATGGTGGACGCGCCCAACTGGGGCCAGGACTGGCAGGGCGTCATGCGGGCCAACGCCCGGTCCGTGTACGACGCCGACCCCACCGGCAACCTCATCTTCTCGATCCACATGTACAGCGTCTACAACACCGCGGAGAAGGTCACCGACTACCTCAACGCCTTCGTCGACGCCGGACTTCCCTTGCTGATCGGCGAGTTCGGCGGCCCGGCCGATCAGTACGGCGACCCGGACGAGGACACGATGATGGCCACCGCCGAGCGACTCCGGCTCGGCTACCTGGCCTGGTCCTGGAGCGGCAACACCGACCCGATCCTCGACCTGGTCATCGATTTCGACCCCGGCCGGCTCAGCTCCTGGGGTGAGCGGATCTTCCACGGCGTCAACGGCATCGCCCAGACCTCCGAGGAGGCGACCGTCTACGGAGGCGCAACGGGCGACACCGCGGCCCCGACCGCCCCCGGTACCCCGTCCGTCACCACCGTGACGGCCTCGTCGGCCACCCTCTCCTGGGCGGCCGCCACCGACAACGTCGGCGTCACCGGCTACGACGTCGTCCGCGTGGGCGGCACCGAGACCACGGTCGCCGCGTCCACCACCACATCCGCCACCGTGAAGGGCCTCACCGCCGACACGGCGTACACCTTCGCCGTCTACGCGCGGGACGCGGCCGGCAACCGCTCGGCCCGCTCGGCTCCGGTGAACGTCACCACCGCCAAGGGCGGCAGCACGCCCGGCGGGGCCTGCTCCGTCGGATACCGCGTCGTCGGCCAGTGGCCGGGCGGCTTCCAGGGCGAGATCACCCTCCGCAACACCGGCACGACCGCCGTCAGCGGCTGGAAGCTCGGCTTCGCCTTCGCCGACGGTCAGACGATCAGCAACATGTGGGGCGGGGTCGCCACCCAGAACGGCGCCACGGTGAGCGTCGCCCCGGCCTCGTACACGTCCACGATCCCGGCCGGCGGCACGGTGACCGTCGGCTTCACCGCCGCCAAGGGAGCCGCCAACACGGCCCCGACCGCCTTCACGCTCGGCGGAGCCGCCTGCGCGACCGCCTGATCCGCACCGTGCGGCGGGGGCGCGGGCGACCGCCCCCCGCCGCACGGCCGGACGACGGCCACCCGGACGGGCGGCCTGTCAGCGCGTGCCCGGGCGGTGGCCGTCCGGGCACGCCGGTGCGTCGTCCGGGGGAGAAAGAACGGTTCCGCACGCCACGGTCACGCGGCCGGTGGGCCTCATGGGCGGCCGTCAGGACACGAGCCAGTCCTGGTAACGGGTGGGGGCGATGACGGCGTCGTCACCGGCGATGATCGCGTCGCCCTCCACGGCCGCGAACATGCCGGCCTCCTCGTCCGTGATGACGGTGCGCTCGTCGCCCCGGGCCTTCAGTGTCATACGGCCCAGCTCGTCCAGGCGGAAGACGTCGGCGCCCGCGACGTCGCGCGTGCCGCGGAGGGGCTTGCCGACGGCCACGTCCACGACGGCCATGGCGACGTCGGCCGACGCCATGGGCTGCAGCGGTGTGGAAGGCAGCCGGACCGTGTGCTCGTCGGCCGTCCAGGACAGGACCGCGTCCATGAACTCGAAGAACTGGGTGGCGCGGACGATGGAGTACGGCACGGGGCCGGCCTTGAGGATGTCCTCCTGCAGCACCTTCGCCCGGTAGTAGTCGAGTGCGGGCACCCGCTCCGCGCCGACGATGGAGAGGATCACCGCATGGCCGACGCCCGCCTCTGCGGCGGCCGCCAGGAGGTTGTCCATCGTCGTCCAGAAGAAGGCGGGCGAGGCGTCGTCGAACGTGGGCGAGTTCGTCAGGTTGACGACCGTGTCCACCCCTTCGAGCGCCGGTGCGAGCCCCTCCCCGGTGAGGAGGTCGACGCCCGTGGACAGGGAGTGCGGCACCGCCTCGTGCCCCGCCGCGTGCAGGATGTCGACGACCTGCGAGCCGATCAGCCCCGTTCCACCGATCACTGCGATCTTCATGTCGTACCTCCGTCGAAGAGTGGGTTTGCACCCTTTCCTCACCGTACCCGGAATCCCGGATGTTTTCTATCCGAGATAGCCCGGCCAAGGCTCCGCCACCGCGTCACCGCGCACCACTTCCCGATGGCTGCCGGGAACCGCTCCGCATACTTATGCCGTCCTTACGCGCGAACGGCCGTACGCACCACGCGAGGTGCCGTGCGGGGCCACGTCACGCATTCGAGGAGCAGCATGAGCGTCCACGGCAGCACGCGCGCCCGGAACCGCGGCGCGGGGGGCTCCCGCAGCACGCGTACGGTCCTCCTGGACTGTGCGAAGGCCGGGCTGCTGCTCGCGCTCGTCCTGGGAGCCGGCACCGCGTGCAACGACTCCTCCTCGCCGGCCGGCGGCGACCAGAAGGCCAAGGAGTGGAAGACCGGCGACTGCGCCGGGCCGGACACGAGCAAGTCGAAGGACGGCTACCAGGCCCTCGACTGCGACGATCCCGAGGCGACGATCAAGGCCCTCCAGGTCAAGGACGGCGAGATCTTCGCCGGGGCCGTCGAGTGCCCCGCCGGTACGGACGAGATCATCTCGGTGAAGGTCTCCTACGGCGGCGACGCCGGTGCCGGGCTCCCCAGCAAGACGATCTGCGGCCGGAACCTGTCGGGTGACCACCCGGGCGACGCGGGCATGGGCGGCGGCCAGCTCGTGGTGGGCGACTGCGTCGACGACCAGGCGAAGGAAGTGGCCTGCGCGAGCGGCGGGAGCAAGGTGCTGGCCCTGGCCGAGAAGGTCGAGGAGTGCCCGGCGGAGGCCGACAACCCCATCGAGCTGTTCCCGAGCCCGGGCCGGCCGTACGACGCGATCTGTACCGCCAAGGCCTGACGACCCTTCACGGCCCGGCCGGACGGTCCTCCCACCCTGCGGCCGGACGGTCCGCCCCTGCGGCCGGACGGTCCGCCCACCCCGTGGGACACACCCGCCCGCACCCCGAGCGCGGGGGGATCGGCGAAGGGCCATCACGCGGAGGGCCCACCGGCCGAGGAGTCCCGGGCCGGTGACCCTCGGCATGATGGCGGCATGAGCACACACCCGACTCCCGTCGAAGCCCTCGTCGTTGTCGACGTCCAGTCCGCCTTCGTCACCGGCGACGGGGCCCTGCCCGCAGCCGCCCGGCTCCTGGACCGGACGACGGACCTGATCGCGCGGGCCCGGCAGGGCGGGGCCCTCGTCGTCCACGTCCAGAACGACGGCCCGGCCGGGTCGGACGACGAGCCCCACACCCCCGGCTGGGAACTCCACCACGCCGTCCAGGACGGCCCGCTGGAGACGGTGATCCGCAAGACACACGACGACAGCTTCGAAGGGACGGCGCTGGGCGGCCTGTTGACCGCCGCGGGCGTGCGGTCGATCGCCGTCTGCGGCCTGATGTCGGAGATGTGCGTCCAGGCGACGGCGCGTACGGCCCTGGCGCTCGGATACCGGGTCGTCCTGCCCCACGACGGCCACGCGACCCACGACATCCCGGCGGAGCCCGGCATCAGTGAGGCCGTCCCCGCCGCCACCGTCTCGCGCGTTGCCGCATGGCCTCTGAGCAGGGACGCGGACGTCACCACGGAGGCGGCCGACGTCTCCTTCACGGCACCGCCCGCCTGACGCGGTGACACCCCTCCGGGCATCCCGCCGGCGCACCGTGGGAACGAAAACTTTCGAAGCGTTGACCGAAATTTGTCGGAGGGACTAGCCTGCCGCCTGCGTCGCCGTCCGCAGGCGAGGACGCCGTCCACATACGTGGATCGATCCTGCTTCCCCCACCCACGCAGAGGGAGCACCACCGTGAACCGAAGAACATCGATATTCAGCCTGCTCGTCGCGGGTGCGCTCACCGCGGCCGTCGTCACCCCCGCACTGGGAGCCGGTGACGGCCACGGCCCGGGCGGTTCGGTCTCCCCGACGGAACGGAACGCCCACTGGGTGAGCACCTGGACGTCCATGCCACAGCTGACGGAACCGGGGAACATGCCCCCGGCGCCCTTCACGCGGGCCGACTCGGTGATGACGGACGCCACACTGCGGCAGACGGTGCACGTGTCGGCCGGTGGCGAGCACATCCGGCTGCGCTTCTCCAACGCGTTCGGCGGCGCGGTACTGCCGATCACGAAGGTCTCCGTCGCCCTGCCGCAGGACGGCAAGGCGGGTACCGGCGCGATCAGGGCGGGCACGACGCACCGGGTGACGTTCCAGGGCCGGCCGTCGGTGTCGGTACCGGCCGGTGCGCAGGCGGTCTCCGACCCCCTGGACTTCCGCCTCGCACCGGGCTCCAACCTCACCGCCACGGTCTATCTGGCCGCGGGCCAGGCATCCACCGCCATCACCTCGCACCCCGGCTCCCGTACGACCTCCTACCTGCGGGCCGGTGACCACGTCGGTGACGCGGACCTGCCCGGGGCGACCCCCACCGACCACTGGTACTTCCTCAGCGGCGTCGAGGTCTGGTCCAGGAGCACGACCTCGGCGGCGGTCGTCCTGGGTGACTCGCTGACCGACGGCCGGGGCTCCACCACGAACATGAACGACCGCTGGCCCGACCTGTTGCTCCAGCGCCTGAAGGACGAACCCGCCACCGCGGGCACCGCGTTGGTCAACCAGGCGGCAGGCGGCAACCGCCTGCTCAACGACGGCCTGGGCCCCAACGGCCTGGCACGCCTGGACCGTGACGTCCTGGCACAGAGCGGGGTGGACCGGCTGCTCGTCTTCGAGGGCATCAACGACATCGGCACGGCCGAAGCCTCCCCCGCCGCCCAGAAGCAGGTCGCGGCCGACGTCATCGCGGCGTACGAACAGATCATCACCCGGGCCCACACCCAGGGCATCCGCGTGTACGGGGCGACGCTCACCCCGTTCGGCGGCAACACCGGTTACGACGATCCGGACGGCCACCGCGAGGAGGCCCGGCAGACGGTCAACTCCTGGATCCGCACGAGCGGCCGCTTCGACAGCGTGCTCGACTTCGACAGGACCGCCCGCGACCCGCTCGCACCCCGTACCCTCCGTCCCTCGATGGACACCGGGGACCACCTCCACCTGAACCCGTCCGGCTACCGGGCACTGGCCGACGCGGTACCGGCCCGGCTGTTCCGCCAGGCGCCGCTCCCGCGCGGTTTCGGCTACAACTGACCGCCCGCGGCGCACGTCAGGGTCACGGATCCGCTCGGACCCCCCTGCCTGGGCGCCGTCCGGGACGCGTACGGCACCGTCGCCGCCGATGACGTCGTACGCGTCCCGGAACCACTCCTGCCTCTTGGCCGGAAGCCTCGGCGTACGCGCCGAAGTACCCGATCATGGGGCGACGGGCCCACGCCTCCCGGAAGGAGTGATTCGGTGGACTACGACGTCCTGGTCATCGGCGGTTCCGGCATCGACACGATCGTGCGGGTCGACGCCCTCGAGGTGCCCGACGGCGACTCCGTCGGAGTACCGCCCATCCATGACTACGTGGCCCACACGGGCAACGGCGTGGCACTGGGATTCCACGCGCTGGAGCGGCGGACGAAGTTCATCGACTACCTCGGGGACGACCATCTCGGCCGGCGGATCCTCGAACGCTACGCCTCGGTGGGCCTGGACTTCGATCATCTGACCGCGCCCGCGGGTACACCGCGCAGCGTCAACCTCGTCGACGCGGAGGGCCGCCGCTTCTCGTTCTACGACGGCCGGCATCCCGAGGACCTCCTCATGCCCGCCGCGTTCTACGGCCCCCACCTCGACCGCGCCCGTCACGTCCACGTGTCGCGTTCCGCCTTCACACGCGACGTCTTCGCCGAGGCCCACCGCCGTGGCGTGACCGTCTCGACGGACCTGCACGCGTGGGACGGGGCGGACCCGTCGGCCCACCCGTGGGCCTACGGGGCCGACTTCGTCTTCCTGAGCGCGGCCACGGTGAAGGACCGGGTGGGCGACGTGCTGCGGCAGATCCTGGCGCGGGGCCGGGCCCGGATCGTGGTGGCCACGGACGGCGCCAACGGGTGTTTCGTGCTGGAGCGGGAGAACTCCGGCGAGGTACGGCACTTCCCCGCCGTGCGGCCGGAGCTGCCCGTGATCGACAGCAACGGCGCGGGGGACGGGTTCCTCACCGCGTTCCTGCACACCCTGCTCGACGGTGGCGGCATCGAGCAGTGCGTACGCGCCGGGTCGGTCTCCGGCGCCTTCGCCTGCGGCCACCACGGGACCCATGAGGTCCAGATCGGGCGCGAGGAACTGGCGAAGGCCTGCGCCCGGGTGGGTGGTCAACCTGAGAAAGTGCTGCCATGACCTCTCTGCCCCGTTTCGCCCCCATGCTCGCGACCCCCGGCACCCTGCCGGCCCCGGCCGCCGACGACCAGTGGGCGTACGAGGTCAAGCAGGACGGCCAGCGGGCCGTGGTCTATCTGCCGGGCGACGGCTCCGTGGAGCTGCGCGCCCGGTCCGGGACGGACATCACGGCGGCCTACCCGGACCTCACGGCGCTCGGGGCGGCGCTCGGCGGCGTACCGGCGGTGCTGGACGGTGAGATCGTCGCGCTGGACGGTCAGGGGCGCAGTGACTTCGAGCGGCTCCAGTCCCGGATGGGCCTGTCCGGGTCTCCCGCGAAGGCCGCCCACATGGCGGAACGGGTCCCCGCCCACCTGGTCCTGTTCGACGCCCTGCACCTGCGGGGAGCGAGCTTGGTGCCGCTGCCCTACAGCGAGCGGCGGGCAGCCCTGGAAGCGCTCGGGCTCGACGGGCCGCGCTGGTCCACACCCGCGGTGGTCGTCGGCCACGGCGCGCAGGCCCTGGACATGACGCGGGAGGCCGGTCTTGAGGGCCTCGTCGCGAAGCGGCTGAGCTCCGTGTACGAGCCCGGGGTCCGGGCCCGTACGTGGATCAAGATCCGCCACGCCCGCACCGTCGACGTGATCGTCGGCGGCTGGGTGCCCGGCCGCGGGCGGCTGGGCGGTCTGCCCGGGGCCCTGCTGGTCGGTGAGCGCCATGAGGGCGGTCTGCGGTACGCGGGCAGCGTCGGCACGGGGTGGAGCGACGCCGAGCGCACCACGCTCGCCGAACTGCTCCGGGTCGCCGCGGTCGGCACGTGCCCGTTCGACGAGGTGCCCCAGGTCGCGGGCGCCCGGTGGGTGCTGCCGCGGCTGGTCGGCGAGGTGCGGTACGCGACCCGGACCAGGGCGGGGAAGCTGCGCCACCCCTCCTGGCACCGGTTGCGGCCCGATCTGGCGCCCGACGACCTCGGGTGACGCCGGAGAGGCTCCGGCACGAGACCGGCCGGGCGGTCTCGCCCGTGTGACCCCGCCGCGCCCCGCACGCCCCGCTCCGCAGGCCTCGCACGTTCACACCCATGGCTCGCCCCGCGTGCCTCGCTCCGCGCACGCGGGGACACCGCATCGAACGCCCCGGTGGCGCTCAGGACGCGGTCCGCTTCTTCGCCGCCGTCTTCTTGGCGGGCTGCTTCCTCCCCGCCGACTTCGCCGCCTTCCCCTCCGCCGCCTTCTCCTTCTGCGCCGGTGCGGCCTTCTTGCGGGTGCGGGGGCGGCGCGACTCCATCTCGTGCACGGTCGCGTGCTCGCCCTCCGGCTCCTCCCCTCGCGTCTCCCGGGCGGCCTTCACCGAGGCGTTCAGCGCTGCCATCAGGTCCATGACCTTGCCCGGCTCCTCCTCCTCGCCACCGCGCGTTTCCGGCCTCTCCTTGCCCTCCGACTTGGCGGCGATCAGTTCCTCCAGGGCCTCCCGGTAGCGGTCCCGGAAGCCGGAGATGTCGTCGAGGGCCATCGTCTCGGTGAGCTGGACCGCCCGGTCGATCTCGTCCTCGTCCAGCTCGACGTCCCGTGGCGCCAACGACTCGGGACTGCGGATCTCGTCGGGCCACCGCATGGAGTGCAGCACGATGGCGTCGTCCCGGACCCGCAGCAGGCCGAGCCGCTCCCGGTTGTGCCAGGCGAACTTCGCCACGGCCACCTTGTCGCTGCGTTCCAGCGCCCTGCGCAGCAGGGTGTACGGCTTCGCCGCCACCTGCCCGTCGACGGCCAGGTAGTAGCTGTCGCTGATCCGCACCGGGTCCACGGTATCGGCGTCGACGAACGCCACGATCTCGATCGCCTTCGCCGTCGGCAGCGGCATCCGGTCGAGCTCCTCGTCGGTGACCGGGACGGTCCGGTCCTTGGCGACCTCGTACCCCTTGCCGATCTCTTCCTGCGAGAGGACCTCGCCGTCGATCTCGCACACCTTTCGGGTACGGATCCGGCCCATGTCCTGCGCGTGGTACTGGTGGAACGAGAGGGAGTGGTCCTCGGTGGCGGACACCACCTTGATCGGGATCGTGACCAGCCCGAAGCTGATCGCTCCGGTCCACAAGGGCCGCGGCATGCATACCTCCAGACCCCCCTGGTGGCTGGGCCGGGAGACGGACCGGGGCACCCGGAAGGGAGAACCGACCCGAGAGGGTCAGGGCACGCCCGGGCCGCCGCCCGTACCACCGATACTCACGCGGCATCCCCGGACCCGCATGTGGATCACTGCGGCCCGCATGTGGATCACGGGCATGTCCACCGCCGGTCCGGTCCGGTCCGCGTCAGGTGCGGGGCAGGTCCAGCTCGCCGACGACCTGGTCCCCGCTCATCTCGCCGGTCCTGCGGAAGCCGAGCCGCAGATAGAACTCCTCCGGACCGTGCTCCCCCTGCCCCCAGGTCACCGTGACGCGGTCCTGTCCGCGCCGCAGGATCTCCTGGCAGACGGCCTCCACCGCGAAACGACCGTAGCCCCGGCCCTGTTCACCGGCGGCGACGGCCAGGCGCCAGAGCCCGGAGCGGGGCCGGTCCGCGGGGTTCGCGGGGTCGAACCGTACGTCGAAGAAGGCCATCACGAAGCCGACCAGCCGGTCGCCGTCGACGATCAGCCGCGGCCAGGCGGTTTCGGGCTGGACGTACGCCTCGGCCAGCGACCGGGCGACCGGGGCGACGAACCGTTCCTGCTCGGGCGCGACCGTGAGGCGACAGGCGTCGAGCACGTTCTCGGGCGTGACCTTCTCCAGGCGGGGCTGCGCTGTCATGGGGGCACAGTACGGGCGCTGCGGCGGCCGGACCATCGATTGACGCCCGCCCCGGCCGGTGCCCCACGGGCCGTGTCGCACAGGCCGTGTCGCACGGCAGGTGCCCCACGGCCCGGGCACCTGCCGGCCCGCCGGGTGGCGCGGTCACCAGGCGGCCGGGCCGCCCTCGTCGAAGAATCCGCCGGTCGGGCCGTCCGCGCCGATGGAAGCCAGGCGGACGATGACCTCCGCCCCCTCCTCGACGGTGTTGGTGCCCTGGTTGCCGTTGAGGTCGGTCGCCGTGTAACCGGGGTCGACGGCGTTGAACCTGATGTGCGGGTAGGCCTTGGCGTACTGCGAGGTCACCATGACCAGGGCGGTCTTGGAGGAGTTGTAGTCGAGTGCGGCCACCTGGAACTCGATCCGCTCGGGGTCGGTGGTCGCCGCGATCGAGCCGAGACCGCTGCCGACGTTGACGACGACCGACGCGTCACCGACCTCCAGCAGCGGCAGGAAGGCGCGGGTGACCCGGACGGCCCCGAAGACGTTCGTGTCGAACGTGCCCAGCATGTCGTCCCCGGGTCACCTCCCCGACCGGCTTGCGCACGCCGACGATCCCGGCGTTGTTGACCAGGACGTCCAGGCGGCCCGCCTCCTCGCGCACGGATGCGGCGGCTGCCTCGACGGACTTCTCGTCGGTGATGTCGATCGGCACGAAGCGGGCACCGAGGCGCGCCGCCGCCTCCTGCCCGCGCCGGGCGTCGCGGGCCCCGACGTACACGGTGTGCCCGGCCTCCACGAGGCGCCGCGCGGTCTCGAAACCGAGGCCCTTGTTCGCTCCGGTGATGAGTGTGATGGTCATGTGTCCGCTCCGGGGATCGGTCGGTGAGTGGGTCATGCCCCACCGTCCTCGCATCACCGGCGCGCAGGCAGTACCTTCCCCAGCCGGTGGACCGGCAGTACCAGGCTGTCCGGGAGCGGTCCCCGGATACTGGAACGGTGAGCGAAACCAAGGACTCGAAGGAACTGGGCAGCGCGCTGCACGGCTGGCGCGACCGGCTCTCCCCCGCCACCGTCGGACTGCCCACCGCAGGGGTGCGCCGGGCCGCCGGGCTCCGCCGCGAGGAACTGGCCCAGCTCGCCAGCCTGTCGGTCGACTACATCACCCGCCTCGAACAGGGCAGAGCCACCTCTCCCTCCCCGCAGGTCCTGTCCTCACTGGCCCGCGCCCTGCGCCTGTCGGACGCCGAACGCGAGCACCTGTACGTCCTCGCCGGGCAGCCCGTCCCCGGCCCCGGCCAGATCCCCGTCCACGTCCCGCCCGGGCTGCGCCGCCTGCTCGACCAGCTGGGCGGCGCCCCGCTGAGCGTCCACGACGCCGCGTGGAACCTGATCGAGTGGAACCGCCCGTGGGCGGCCCTGTTCGGGGATCCGTCCGGCCTTCGGGGGCGTGAACGCAACCTCATCTGGCGCCACTTCGCCGGCCTGCCCGGCCGGGTCAGGCAGACCCCCGAGCAGGAGTCCCACTTCGAGGCGGCCATGGTCGGAGACCTCCGAACGGCCACCGCCCGCTACCCCTCCGACGCGGGACTGCGCACCCTGGTCAGGGAGTTGCGCGAGAGCCGGCCCGCGTTCGCCTCCCTGTGGGACTCGGGCATCGTGGGTGTCCACGTGTCGGGCACCAAGACCGTCCACCACCCCGATGTCGGCACCCTCGCCCTCGACTGCGACGTGCTGGTCGCCGCCGGCAGCGACCTGCGTGTCGTCGCCTACACGGCGGTCCCGGGCAGCGAGAGCGCCGACCGGCTGGGACTCCTCGACGTCATCGGCATCCAGGCCATGTCGGCGGCCGGCCCCACGGCATAGGACCGCTCCCGGTCCACGGCCGCCCGTGCGTCCGTGCGCTCGTGCGCTCGTGCGCCCGTGCGCTCGTGCGCCCGTGCGCACATAGCTTTTCCACGGATTCACGCTTCCGCTTCCTTCACCGGCCGTCGCCGCCGAGCCGTCCCCCCACTGCGGGCATCGGCCCCTCAGCGGCACAGGAGCCGCCCCCATCCACTGCGGGGACCCCGGTTACGGATCGCACCTCGACCGGCACGGCGACGGAGTCGCCTGCGCGTAGCCCCGCACCCCCTCCCGGCGCGTCAGCAGCCGCCTCCGGCCACCGTCCGGAGGCGGCTGCTGTTTTTCAAGCTGCTTCAAACAGGCTATAAATGAGCAACTTCGAGCATCATCCGCCTGGATTCATGCAGCCTGTACCTGCGAGGGAAGCCCATGCCGCTCATATCCACCGGTGACATCACGCACGAGGCACGGACGAAAGCGAGGGGCGTCGGGGCCTTCAACGTCGTGCAGATCGAACACGCGCAGGCCATCGTCGCCGGGGCGGAGGCGGCCGGACTGCCGGTGATCCTGCAGATCAGCGAGAACACCACCCGCTACCACGGCTCCCTCGAACCGATCGGGCTCGCCTCACTCGCCGTCGCACGGGCGGCCCGAGTCCCGGTGGCCGTGCACCTCGACCACGCCGAGTCGCCCGCCCTGGTCGACGAGGCCGTCCGGCTCGGATTCACGTCCGTCATGTTCGACGCGTCCACGCTCCCGTACGACGACAACGTCGCCGCGACCCGTGCGATCACCGAGCACTGCCACGGCCACGGTGTGTGGGTGGAGGCGGAGCTCGGCGAGGTCGGCGGCAAGGACGGGGCGCACGCCCCCGGCGTGCGGACCGATCCGGACGAGGCACGCGCGTTCGTCGAGGCCACGGCCGTCGACGCCCTCGCCGTGGCGGTCGGCAGCTCGCACGCCATGCTGACCCGCGACGCCGTCCTCGACTTCGCCCTCATCTCCCGGCTGCGCCACGCGGTGGGCGTCCCGCTCGTCCTGCACGGTTCCTCGGGCGTCGGGGACACCGGCCTGGCCGACGCCGTCGGCGCGGGGATGACGAAGGTGAACATCTCCACGCACCTGAACAAGCTGTTCACCCGGGCCGTCCGCACCTACCTCGACGCCCATGCCCAGGCGGCCGACCCCCGCACCTACCTCGGCCCGGCCCGCGACGCCGTCGCCGCCGAGGTGACGCGCCTGCTGCACGTACTGGCCCGCACCGGGGACGACCGGGCGCGATAAGGTCGGCGGCGGCGAGCGCAAGGAGGACCAGGTGGCGGCACACACGCGATGGACCCGGCTGCTGGAGATCCTCAGCGACCAGGGCCATCTCGACGTACTCGACGCCGCCGAGCGGCTGGGCTGTTCCCCCGCCACGGTCCGCCGCGACCTGGACGAGCTCGCCCGGCAGAACCTGCTGACCCGCACCCGGGGCGGTGCGGTGGTGAGCACCGTCGCCTACGACCTGCCGCTGCGCTACAAGGCGGCCCGCAAGGCCGATGAGAAACAGCGCATCGCGAAGGCCGCGGCCGAACTGATCCCCTCGGGTTCGACCGTCGGCATCAACGGCGGTACGACGACCTCCGAGGTGGCCAGGGAGCTCGCCGTGCGGCCCGAGCCGGCCGGCGGGGGCGGGGGAACCGCGCTGACCGTCGTGACGAACGCGATCAACATCGCCAACGAGCTCGCGGTCCGCCCCCACGTGAAGATCGTCGTCACCGGCGGCGTGGCCCGCCCCAACTCCTACGAACTCGTCGGCCCGCTCGTGGACTCCGTCCTGCGGACCCTCGCCCTGGACTACACGATCCTGGGCGTGGACGCCGTGCACCCCCGCTTCGGGGCGGCGACGCACGACGAGTCCGAGGCCGGGGCGAACCGGGCGCTCGCCGAGTGTGCCCACACGGTCGTCGTGGTGGCCGACTCCGCGAAGCTGGGGCGCCGTGCCTTCGCCCAGGTCTGCGAGACGAGCGCCGTGTCGATCCTCGTCACGGACCAGGACGCCCCCGCGGACGTCGTCGAGGAATTCACCGCCCTGGGGATCGACGTACGGCTCGTGTGACGTCTCGTACGACGTCCCGTCAGCGGTGGTCCTCCGGGCGTCAGCGCTGGTCCTCCGGGCGGCCCTGCGTCCGGACGTCGGCAAGGAGCGCGGCGGGCATCGCGGGACGCAGGCCGTCACGGAAGAAGAGGGGAGCCCTCTCGTCGCGTGGCCCGGACTCCGCTGCCCCGGCAGGTCAGCCCGTCACGAGGTTCTGCAGCGCGGGAGCGCACAGGTCCGCGAGGTGTTCGGGCGTGGCGAGGGACCCCGCGCCCTCGCGGTGGAGGCTGAGGGTGGCTCCGAGGCCGATGAGCTGGCCGGCGATCAGTTCGGCACGCAGGGCGGGCTCGGGACCGGGGAGGAGAGCCGCGAGGCGCACGGTGACCTGTTCGTGGAACCGGTCACGGAGCAGGGAGCGTTCGTCGTGGTTCCCCAGGGAGAAGACGACGCGCAGCAACGGGTCGCCCTGCTGTTCCCTGCGGTGGCGCACGAGGGCGAGCACCATGTGGCGGCCGAGCCCGTCGAGCGGGGCGCCGAAGAGCTCATCGGCCGCCGGACCGAAGTCGGCGACCGTGTTGAAGAGTTCCTCCTTGCGCCCGAAGTGCTTCACCACGAGGGCCGCGCTCACCCCGGCGTCGGCGGCGATCCCGCGGATGGTCACCTCCGCGTACGGGCGCTGCGTGAACGCCCGGCGGGCGGCACGCAGGATCGCGTCCCTGCCCGTGGTCGCCTCCGCCGGGCTCGGTACTGCGGCACCTCGGGCGGTCATGCACCCTCCTGGATCGGCACCGTCCGCTCACGGCCGCTGCTCCTGCGCTTCTTCCTGCCGACCGTACCCGCCTCCGCGCCCGGGCCGGTGTCCGCGCCCGTGCCCGCGTGGTTGCCCGGCAGGCACAGCGTCACCGCGAGGGCCAGCAGCGCCGCGCCCGAGGCGATCAGGAAGACCAGCCGGTAGGCCTGGAGCGTCGGCGCCGTGCTGCCCGCCGCCACGAAGGTCATGTTCGCCAGCACGGCCGCCACCGCGGCGCTGCAGAACGCCTGGCCGATCGAGCGCATGAGGGTGTTCAGGCCGTTCGCGGCGCCCGTCTCGCCGATCTGGACGCCGCGCATCACCAGCGCGGGGAGCGCGGAGTACGCGATCGCCGTACCCGCCGCGACGACCGTGGCGCCTGCGATGATCATCCAGAGGCTGTGACTCGTGAAGTACCGCACCACATAGCCCACGGCGATGATCCCGGCGGCGAGCGCCAGGCTCGTCCTGGGCCCGTGCTGTGCGGAGATCCTGGCCGAGACGGGCGAGAGGGCCACCATCGCCAGTCCGCCGGGGAGCAGGCACAGCCCGCTGACGACGAGCGAGGCGCCGAGCCCGTAACCGGTGGCCTTCGGCTCCTGCACCATCTGGGCGGTGACCAGGGAGTTGGCGTAGAAGGCGAAGCCGATCAGGAGCGCCGCGACGTTCGTCAGGAGCACCTGGGGCCGGGCGGACACGCGCAGGTCGACCATGGGGGTGCGCACCCGGAGCTCGTACGCGCCCCAGAGCAGCGCGACGGCGACCGAGGCGGCGAGCAGGCCGAGGGTGCGCGCCGATGTCCAGCCCCAGCCGCCGCCCTGGGTGACGGCCAGCAGCAGGCAGACCAGCGCGGCGGTGAGGCCGAGGGCGCCGAGCGCGTCGAACCGGCCGCCGGAGCGCAGCGGTGACTCCGGTACGCAACGGAGCACCAGGACGATGTCGAGGAGGCCGATGGCGCCGGAGACCCAGAACATGGTGTGCCATTCGAAGTTCTCGATGACGAGGGCCGCCACGGGCAGTCCCACCGCTGCGCCGATGCCCAGCGTGGAGCTCATCAGCGCCACCGCGGACAGGACCCGCTCGGGGGCAGTTCGTCGCGCAGGATGCTGATGCCCAGCGGCACCACGGCGATCGCCGCTCCCTGCAGGGCGCGGCCGGCGATCAGTACGCCGATGTGCGAGCTGACGGCGCAGAGCACCGAGCCCACGACGAGGACGCCCAGGGATATGAGGAGCACACGCCGCTTGCCGTACATGTCGCCGATCCGTCCGAGGACGGGGGTGAAGACCGCTCCGGTGAGCAGGGTGACGGTGACCAGCCAACTGGCGGCGGCGGGGGTGGCCCCGGTGAGTTCCGGGATGTGCGGGAGGAGGGGGACGACGATCGTCTGCATGACCGCGACCACGACGCCGCAGAAGGCCAGGACGCCGACGGCGAGACGCGGGTGGCTCGGAGCTGCGGCCGGTGCGGTCATCTGGTCTCCGTACGGGCGGGAGGGGAAGGGGTGTACGTACGTTCACCCCCAGGGTAAACGTACGTACACCCCCCGGGAACCGGGGGGCCGGGCCGGCGCGTTAGCCTCGGATTCCCGACCGGCAACAAAACGAGCGAAGGTGGCGGTTATGGCGAAGGTCCCGGCAGCGGCGGTGGCGGCGAGCGGACTCGTCGGCGGGTACGCGATCGCGCGGTGGACGAAGAAGCGCCCGTTGGGCGGGGTCGCCCTGGCCGCGGCCGGCTCGGTGGCCGCCTACGAGTGGAACCGGCAGGCGGGAGCGCGCGCGGCCGCCGGACTGGGCGCCGCCTACGTGGCCGCGTTCGCGGGCTCGCACCCGCTCGCCAAGAAGATCGGTGCCTGGCCCGCGGTCTTCGCCGTGGCCGGCGGCATGGCCGCGGCCTCCTGGGCTGTCACCCGCCGCAGCGCCTGAGGCCCCGTCGCCGCAACCGGGGATCCCCCGCGGCGCCACGAAAACGCACGGCCTCCGGGAATCCCCGGCAGCGCCACGAAAACGCACCGCCTCCGGGGATTCCCCGCACCGCCACGAGGACGCACCGCCCCCGGGATGGCGGAGGCCGGGGGTGAGGAAGGGCCGCGTCCGGGAAAGTCCGTGCCGGGGGATTGAACACGGGCGCCGCCGGGTGCGTACTGAACAGCAACTCCCCCGCGTGACCCGGGGGCGCACCCGTACGACAGGACGGGCGCGCCCCCGGCGCGCTCCCTGTGAGCCTCTACGCCCCCAGCGCCCGCGAGGCCGAATAGATCACCAGACCGGCCAGCGCCCCCACCACCGTGCCGTTGATCCGGATGAACTGCAGGTCACGGCCGATGTGCGCCTCGATCTTCCTCGACGTCTGATCCGCGTCCCAGCCGGCGACCGTATCGCTGATCAGTGACGTGATCTCCGCCCGGTACGTCGTGACGACGTACACCGCCGCGTCCTCCAGCCAGCCCTCCAGCTTGGCCTGCAGCCGCTCGTCCGTCGACAGCCTGGAGCCCAGCGACAGCAGCGAGGCCCTGGCACGCAGCCGCAGCTCGCTCCGCTCGTCCTCGGCCGCCGCGATGATCATCGAACGGACGGAGGACCATGCCGAGGCGATGACGTCCTGCACCTCCCCGCGGCCGAGGATCTCCGACTTGAGCCGCTCCACCCGGGCCCGGGTGTCCGCGTCCGTCCGGAGGTCCGCCGCGAAGTCGGTCAGGAACGTGTCGATCGAGTCACGCGCCGGATGGCCCGGCATGTCGCGCATCTCCGTGACGAAGCGCAGCAGTTCCTTGTAGACCCGCTCCCCCACCCGCTTGTCGACGAAGCGCGGCGTCCAGCCCGGCGCCCCGCCCTGCACGGCGTCCATGACGGAGCCCTCGTGCTCGACCAGCCAGTCGTGGGCGCGTACGCAGACCAGGTCGACGACCCTGCGGTGGCCACCGTCCGCGACGATCCTCTCCAGCATCTTCCCCAGGCCCGGGCCGACTTCCACGGCGTCCGCCCGCCGGGTGATCGCCTCACCCACCACCGCCTGCACGTCGGAGTCCCGCAGCACGGTCAGCGCGCCGCGCAGCGCGGTGGCCAGCTCGTCGGTGACCCGGTCCGCGTGTTCCGGCTCGGACAGCCAGGCCCCCAGCCGCGCGCCGACCCCCAATGCGTGAATCCGGCCACGAACGACGTCCCCGGAGAGAAAATTCTCGCCCACGAAGGAACCGAGGGAGGCCCCGAGCTGATCCTTCTTGGTGGGGATGATGGCGGTGTGGGGGATGGGAAGACCGAGCGGGCGGCGGAAGAGCGCCGTGACCGCGAACCAGTCGGCCAGCGCACCCACCATTCCCGCCTCGGCGGCCGCGGCGACGTAGCCCGGCCAGCCGCCCCCACCCTCGTTCCTCGCCCAGGTGGCGAGGACGTACACGAGCGCGACGAGCAGGAGCAGAGCGGTGGCGGTGGTCTTCATCCGGCGCACCCCCCGCCGTTTCTCCTCGTCGGCGGCGGTGTACGCGAACCCGCCGAGCGACGCCCCCGCCGATCGCCCGGCGGCTCCGGCCGGCTCCGGACCCTGCTCCGTGTGCTGTTCCATCCGCTCCACCCGTCCGCGTACGCGTCACTCCGTGCCGTACGCATTGTCCCTACCTCACCTACTCCCGGGCCGCACGTCGAGTTCCCCGGGGCCTGTCGCATCATGAGACACGCACGAACACCGCAAGGAGAACCACCGCACATGCCCAGGCGCCAGGGGTACGCCCTGCTCATCGCCCTCGTGGCGGGTACCGCCGTACTGGCCGCCGCCATGGCGTTCGGTACGGCACTGATCGCCGGAGAGCGGCAGGCCCCGCTCACCGGGACCGAGGCGAACGCGGCAGCCCACAGCCTCGCCGACCCGGCCGACTCCTCCGGCGCCTGGGTCGCCACCTGGACCGCTGCACCGGTCAGCGGCGAACCGAACACCGCGCACGGCTACCCCGGCCGCACCTTCCGCAACATCGTGCACACCAGCGTCGGCGGTGACGCGGCACGCATCACCCTGTCCAACCTCTTCGGTACCACCCCGCTCGTCATCGACCGGGCCAGCGTCGACACCCGCCCTGTGACCTTCCGGGGCCGGCCCACCGTCACCGTGCCCGCGGGCCGGCAGATCGTCAGCGACCCCGTGACCGTCACCGTCGCCCCCGACGCCGACCTCGTCGTGAGCCTGCGCACCCCACGGGCGGGTGGTCCCGTCACCCAGCACCCCGGCAGCCACCGCACGTCCTACCTCGCCGACACCCGCGGGACCTGGTCCACGACCACCTGGCGCCACCTGACGGCCGTCGACGTCCGCAACGCCACCTCACCCGGCGCGATCGTCGTCATCGGCGACTCGCTCACCGCGGGCAGCGGCTCCACCACCGACGCCGACAACCGCTGGCCTGACGTCCTGGCCGACCGCCTGCACCACCGGTACGGAGTCGCCAACCAAGGCATCTCGGGCAACCGCCTGCTGCGTGAGAGCCCCAGCGGCCGGGGCGGCCCCCGGGGGACGCATCGCTTCGAACGCGACGCGCTCTCCGTCGCCGGAGCGAAGACCCTGATCATCGCGCTCGGCATCAACGACGTACAGCTGGCGCCCCAGGAAAGCGACCCGGGGCGCATCGTCGCCGCGCTCCGTGCCCTCACGGAGCGCGCCCACGCCCGTGGGCTGCGGGTCGTCGGGACGACACTGACCCCGTTCCAGGGCTTCCACACCTGGACACCCGCACGCAACGACGTACGCCTCGCCGTCAACAAGCAGATCCGGGCCGGCCGGGTGTTCGACGACTACCTCGACTTCGACCGGACCGTCCGCGACCCCTACGCTCCCGACCGGATCCTGCCCGCCTACGACTCCGGCGACCGGCTCCACTTCAACGACACCGGCTACCGGGCCCTGGGCCGCTCCATCGACCTCGACGCCGTGTCCGGGGCCGCCATGGCGCACATGTTCTGACCGGCGGCCCCGCCTCAGCCGAGCTCCTTGCGCCCCTCACCCGCATCCGGCCGCTCCAGCCGCAACCGGTCCACGCGCCCGGCCTCGCTGAGCCGCTGCCGCTGCGCCTTGCTCCACTTGCGGTCCACACCCACCCCGCCCATCAGGGCGAACCCGGTCACCCGCACCCGCGGGGCGTCCGGGCCGGGCTCGCCCGCGTCCTTCGTCTGCTCGTCGAACCCGCCCATGATCCCGACGCCGTTCACGTGCAGATGGACGTCGGGCGTGACCTTCACCTGCATCCCGCCCATGATCGTGAAGCAGCGGATCACCACCTCGCGGTCCTCGAAGTGCGCCTCGCGCAGGTCGATCTCGCCGCCGCCCCACATCGCGAACGCGGTGAACACCCGCCCCACCGTCCAGCGGCCCCTGCGGCCGAACCCGCCCCAGAAGGCGAACGCCCCGGTCGACGTCGCGGGACCACCGATCCTGCGCGACCAGTCCACGGGCGTGGACACCCCGCGCCCCGGCACGGACGGCAGACCCGCCACCGCCGCACCCGGCACCGGCAGGTCCCTGACGAGCGGCTCCAACTCCCCGTGCGTGCGGGCCTTGTACGTCGCGTCGAGCCGCTGCTCGAACTCGTCCATGTCCAGCCGGCCCTCCGCCACCGCCTCCCGCAGCGTCTCGGCGATCCGCTCACGTTCCGCATCGGAGGCCCGCATGTCCGGACGTTCACCTGTCATACCGCGAACCCTATAGAGCGAGGTTTCACGGGCCTAGGAGGACGCCGCGTACATCTTCGCGATCACGGCCTCGATGTCCGGCTCCCGCACCGACAGGTCCACCAGGGGATAGTCCGCCGCGATCCGCGCCACCAGGCCCGCCGCCGACGCCGACGCCGGGAACGCCAGCCACTGCCGCGGCCCCTCCACCTTCACCACCCGCACCGAGGGCTCCGACGCCAGGTCGATCGGTGGCAGCTCCCGCGCCAGGTCCACCACCAGGGTGCGCTCGCTCTCCCCCACCTCGTGCAACCCGGCGAGCCCTCCGTCGTACACCAGACGGCCGTGGTCGATCACCATCACCCGCCGGCACAACTGCTCGATGTCGGTGAGGTCGTGCGTGGTCAGCAACACCGTCGTGGACCGTTCGGCGTTCAGGTCCCGCAGGAACTCCCGCACCCTGGCCTTGGACACCACGTCGAGCCCGATCGTCGGCTCGTCCAGATAGAGCACCTCCGGATCGTGCAGCAGTGCGGCCGCGATGTCACCCCGCATCCGCTGCCCCAGCGACAACTGCCGCACCGGCGTGTCCAACAACGCGCCCAGGTCGAGGAGTTCGACGCACCGATCCATGTTCTCCCTGAAGCGGCGATCCGGGATCCGGTACATCCGGTGCACCAGCCGGTACGAATCACGCAACGGCAGGTCCCACCAGAGCGTGGTCCGCTGCCCGAACACCACCCCGATGCGGTGCGCAAGCCTCATACGCTCCCGGGAGGGGTCGATGCCCGCCACCCGCAACCGGCCGCCGCTCGGAGTGAGAATGCCCGTCAGCATCTTGATCGTCGTCGACTTGCCCGCCCCGTTCGGGCCGATGTAACCCACCATCTCGCCGCGCGGCACCCGGAAGCTGATGCCGTCCACGGCACGCACCTCGTGCCGCTCCCGCCGCAGGAAACCCGCCCTGCGGCGCACGTCGAAGACCTTCTCGACCCCGTCGAGCTCGATGAAATCCGTGTCGCCCATATCCGCCCCTCAGCTTCCCGTGCTGCGGTACGCCCGCAGCCCCACCCGCCACGCCAGGCCCGCGAGCACCCAGGACGCCCCGGCCACCAACGGCGGCAGGAACGCCACCCACCCCGGCAGCCCCAAGGGGTAGTCCCGGCCCAGCACATACAGCGCCGGCAGCCAGCTCACGAACGCCAGCGGCACCACGAAGGTCACCCCGCGCACCAGGTCCTGCGCGAAGATCGACGGCGGATACTGCAACAGCGTCGTGCCGCCGTACGTGAACGCGTTCTGCACCTCCGAGGCGTCCTGCGCGAAGAACTGGAACGCCGCCCCCACCACGAACACCGCCCCGAAGATCGCCGCCCCGCTCAGCACCATCAGAGGCAGCATCACCACCTTCAGCGGCGTCCACTCCACGTCCAGCGTCACCAGCGCATACCCGAGCACCAGCAGCCCCTGCGTGATCCGCCCGAGCCTGCGCAGCGCGAACCGGTCCGCCGCCACCTGCGCCAGAACCGGTACGGGCCTCACCAGCAACGTGTCGAGCGTCCCGTCACGCACCCGCCGGCCGAGCCGGTCCATCGATCCCAGCACCAGGTCCGACAGCCCGAACGCGGTCGCCGACGCCCCGTACAGCAGCGCGATCTCGGGCAGCGTGAAGCCGCCCAGCGCGTCGACATGCGTGAACATCAGCATGATCGCGAGGAAGTCGAAGGCCGTCGCGACGAAGTTCCCCACCGTCGTCATCACGAACGACGCACGGTAGGCCAACGTCGACCGCAGCCACATCGCCACGATCAGCCCGTACGCCCGGACCCCCTCGACCAGCCGCGACCGGTCGGAGAACGCGGTCCCCTCCGGCCGCCGATCCGCCTCCGCCGCACCCACCCGCACAGCCTCGGTCTCAGCCACCCTGGACCACCACCCTCCTGGTCGCCACCGACTGCAGCAACCGCCCCGCCAGCAACAGCGCAACCGCCCACCCGGCCTGGAAGGCGTACGCCCGCACCAGGTCCCATCCCGTGTGCCTGCCGAGGAACACATCGGCAGGCACCTGCAGGAGCGACGACCACGGCAGGGCCCGCGCCACCTCACCCAGCGCCCCCGGGAAGAGATTGAGCGGCAGCAGCATCCCCGAGAAGAACAGCCCGGCGAGCCACGCCATCTGCATCGCACCCGCCCCGTCCATCAGCCAGAAGGCCGACAGCGCGACGAGGAACCGCACGGCGAAACTGACCACCACGCCCAGCGCCACCGACACCAGGAAGGCCAGCCACCGCCACGGGGAGCCGGGCAGCGCCAGATCGAAGGCCAGCGCCCCCAGCGCCATGGGCACGACCCCACGCCCCAGCAGATGGAACGCGGCCCGGCCGAGGTCTCCGGCCAGCCACCACAGCTGCAGGTCGGCCGGCCGGTACAGATCGACCGCGATGTCCCCCGTACGGATCCGCTCCATGAGCTCGTCCTCGAAACCGCCGCCCATCATGGCGCAGGTCATCAGCAGCGCCTGCCCGAGCCACACGTACGTCAGCGCCTGCGACGTGTCGTACCCGCCGAGCCGCGGACGCTCCTGCCACAGGGCCATGTAGGTGTACGCCATCACGAAACCGAAGACGGTGTTGGTGAACACTCCCGCGGCCGTCGCCACCCGGTACGTGGCGTACCGCCGGAACCCGCCGGCCGCCACCACCGCATAGAGCCGCACCGGTCCCCCTCCCCTCCCGGCCACGCCGGGACCGCCCCACCCGAAGCCGCATGCGGGACCGCATGCGGGTCGGCCCGCCGATCCACGCGCAGGACCAAAGCGAACGAACCTAGCCCACGCCGGACGGCCGCCGCGACCCGATTTCCGCATCGGATCCGGGGGTTAACCGCCCAAAAAGTGCAATATGGGAAAATCACCCGGCGTCGAGGAGCCTCCACCGTCATGAGCCACGAGCCACCGCAGCACAGCTCAGACCCTGGTCAGCAGGGCCCCGAAGGCTGGGTCCCCCGGGACCCCTCGGCCGCGCCCCCCACCCCGGAGCCTCCGGGCGAGGACGGCGTGCCCGAGAAGAAGGGGCGCACGAAACGCCCCAAGCGAACCGGCTGGCGCCGGGCGGTCCCCACCTGGCGGATGGTCCTCGGCGGCGTCCTCCTTCTGGCCCTGCTCCTCGTCGGCGGATTCGTCGCCGGCTACCAGCTCATCGACATCCCCGCCGCCAACGCCACCGCGACCGCCCAGGCCAACGTCTACCTGTACGAGGACGGGAAGAACGTCATCGCCCGGGACGGCGAGATCAACCGCGAGAAGGTCCCACTGGGCCGCATCCCCCGCACCATCCAGCACGCGGTCCTCGCCGCCGAGGACCGCGACTTCTACTCCGAGGACGCCATCGACATCAAGGCGACCATCCGCGCCGGCTGGAACACCCTCACCGGCAAGGGACGCCAGGGCGGCTCCACCATCACCCAGCAGTACGTCAAGAACTACTACCTCGGCCAGGAACAGACCGTCGTCCGCAAGGCGAAGGAGTTCTTCATCTCGATCAAGCTCGACCGGGAACAGAGCAAGGACGACATCCTCGAGGGCTACCTCAACACCAGCTACTTCGGCCGCAACGCCTACGGCATCCAGGCCGCCGCCCACGCCTACTACGGCAAGGACGTCGAGGACCTCGACGCCGGCGAGGGCGCCTACCTCGCCTCCCTGCTCAACTCCCCCAGCAACTACGACGTCGTCTCCCACCCGGAGAACAAGAAGGCCGTGCTCGCCCGCTGGGACTACGTACTGGACGGCATGGTCAAGCAGGACTGGCTCACCCGCTCCGCACGCAAGGCCATGACCTTCCCCGTCCCCGACGAGGCCAAGCCCGCCACCGCCCTCTCCGGCCAGCGCGGCTACATCGTCCGGGCCGTCGAGGCCTACCTCGCCGACAACAAGATCATCGACGGCAGGACCCTGGCCACCGGCGGCTACCGCATCACCACCACCCTCCACAAGGACAAGCAGGACGCCCTCGTCGAAGCCGTCGAGGACAACGTCCTGTCCAAGACCAGCGACGACCGCGAGGCCGACCGCAACGTCCGCGCCGGCGGCGCCTCCATCGACCCCGCCACCGGCCACGTCGTCGCCCTCTACGGGGGCGTCGACTACACCAGGCAGTACGTCAACAACGCCACCCGCCGCGACTACCAGGTCGGCTCCACCTTCAAGCCCTTCGTCCTCGCCGCCGCCCTCGCCAACGGCTCCACCACCCAGGGCGGCCGTGCCATCACCCCCAACACCCGCTACGACGGCACCAACGAACGCACCGTCCAGAGCGCCACCGGCTCCACCGGGTACTCCCCGGCCAACGAGGACGACGTCGACTACGGCTCCATCACCGTCCGCGAAGCCACCGACAAATCCGTCAACGCCGTCTACGCCCAGATGGCCCAGGACATCGGCCCCGCCGAGGTCAAGGACACCGCGATCGCCCTCGGCATCCCCCGGGACACCCCCGACCTCACCGCCACCCCCTCGATCGCCCTCGGCCCCGCCACCGCCAGCGTCGTCGACATGGCCTCCGCCTACGCCACCCTCGCCGACCACGGCAGACAGCGGCCCCACACCCTCGTCGCGAAGATCAGCAAGAACGGCACCGCCCTCGAACTCCCCGCCAGGACCACCCGCCAGGCCGTCAGCCGCGAAGCCGCCGACACCACCACCTCCGTCCTGCTGAGCGTGGTCAAGGGCGGCACCGGAACCGCCGCCCAGGCGGCGGGCCGGCCCGCCGCCGGCAAGACGGGCACCGCCGAGGAGGACCGCGCGGCCTGGTTCGCCGGCTACACCCCCGACCTCGCCACCGTCATCGCCGTCATGGGGCAGGACCCCGACACCGGTGTCCAGAAACCGCTCTACGGAGCCCTCGGCCTCGCCCGGATGAACGGCGGCGGCGCCCCCGCCCAGACGTGGGGCGCCTACACCCGCGCGGCACTGGAAGACAGCGAGGTACAGGGCTTCGAGCTGGAGGCCGACGAAGGCCCCGAGGAGCCGGAGCCGGACGAATCCGGGGCCTCGGAGGGGCCCGGGGACACCGAAGAGGCCGAAGGCGGCGACACCGACTCCCCCGCCGGGCGACGGTCAGGCGACCGCACCACCAGGCCCACCAAGGCCCCCACCATCGAGCACCCGCCCGGGGCCACTCCCGGCCCCCCGGCCGGCGGAGCACCCGCCACCCCGACCCCGAAAGGCCGGGGCACCGTCTCCGCGACCCCTGCGGCGCCGGCGGCGCCCGCCCCGAGGGGCCGGGAAACCGACCCGGGAGGCCGGGAAGCCGCCCCCACCCGGAGCACCGCCGCCCCCCGCCACTGAGCGGGGCGTCAGTGCCCGGACGTCGCCTTCAACCCCACCACGGCCACCAGCAGCAGACAGACGAAGAAGATCCGGGCCGCCGTCACCGGCTCGTGCAGCACCACCATGCCCAGTACCGCCGCGCCCGCCGCACCGATCCCGACCCACACCCCGTACGCCGTGCCGATCGGCAGCGTCTTCGCCGCCTGCGACAGCAGCACCATGCTGGCTACGATCCCGAGCCCGGTGAACACACTCGGCCACAGCCGGGTGAACCCCTCGGTGTACTTCATCCCGATCGACCAGGCCACTTCCAGCAGACCGGCGACCAACAGCAGAACCCACGCCACGACGGCACCTCCACGACGGAACACGCGAACAACACGGGTGCGTCGTCTTTGCGGAAACCCGGTACGGCGCGTCTCGTCGGGGTCCCCCACCGTAGCAAAAAACAGCGAAAGGCCTGGTGACAACGGTCACCAGGCCCACCGTCAGCCGCTGAGTCGGCCTCTCCTACAGGTACAGGCCCGTCGAGTCCACGGACCCCTCGAACCGGTCCGCCGCCACCGCGTGCAGATCGCGCTCCCGCATCAGCACGTAGGCCACGCCCCGCACCTCGACCTCCGCGCGGTCCTCGGGGTCGTACAGCACCCGGTCACCCGGCTCGACCGTCCGCACGTTCTGACCCACCGCGACCACCGCGGCCCACGCCAGACGCCGGCCGACCGCAGCCGTCGCCGGAATCAGAATGCCGCCGCCCGACCGCCGCTCACCCTCCGGCGTATCGGACCGGACCAGCACACGGTCGTGCAGCATGCGGATGGGCAGCTTGTCGTCGGGGTTCTGGCTCACGCCGTTGTCGCTCACGCCCGAAAATCTACCTGCCCACGCCCCACCCCACGCCCCCGGGCAGCCGGGGACAGGGCCTCAGCGCTTCCTGCTCCGCACCGACACCGTCAGCAGCGCCACCGCTCCCGCGACCACCAGCGCCGCGGGGATCACCCGCTCCAGGCGCGGCGAACCGTCCTCCGACACGAACTGCGCCCTCACGTCCGACACCGTCCGGTTCACCGCCACGAACGCACGCCCGGCCGTCCGGTCCACCGTCGAGGCCACCCTGGCCTTCGCGTCACCGATCATCGTCTTCGGGTGCATCCGCACCCCGATCTCGTCCAGCACCACGGCAAGCTGCTCGCGCCTGCTGATGATGTCCGCCTCGATCTGCGCAGGGGTCCTGGTATCCGACACTGCGCCGCCTCCGTGGTCGTCGTCGGGTAAACCTTCATCGACAGTCTGTCAGCTCGGCCGCCCCAACACCCGGCGGCACCCCCTATTACGCTCGGTCCCACACAGTCCGTGTGCCACTCGAGGAGAGACATGAGCGAGCGACTCCAGGCCGGCGACACCGCCCCCGCCTTCACCCTTCCGGACGCCGACGGCAACGAGGTGTCGCTCGCGGACCGCAAGGGCCGCAAGGTCATCGTCTACTTCTACCCCGCGGCACTTACCCCTGGTTGCACCAAGCAGGCCTGCGACTTCACCGACAACCTCGCGCTCCTCGCCGGCGCCGGATACGACGTCATCGGCGTGTCCCCCGACAAGCCGGAGAAGCTCGCGAAGTTCCGCGAGAAGGAGGACCTCAAGGTCACCCTGGTCGGCGACCCCTCCAAGGAGACGCTGGAGGCCTACGGCGCGTACGGGGAGAAGAAGCTCTACGGCAAAGTGGTGACAGGGGTCATCCGGTCCACGATCGTGGTCGACGAAGAGGGCAAGGTGGAGCGGGCCCTCTACAACGTCAAGGCGACCGGGCACGTAGCGAAGATCATCAAGGATCTCGGCATCTGAGACCGACCGGGCGCGCCATGGCCGGAAACATGCGACCGGTGTGATCGACGTCCCAATCGCCCATCGATTCGGTTTGCGCACGCCATGACGGCGCAGAAGCCTTTCCTGGAACTCCCGTCGAGGAAAGGAACCGGCCATGGCGGCCTCCGACCCCCAACAGGCGGCCGACCCGGACGCGGTCAAACGGCATCCTGCGCTCTTCCGTGCCATCAGGAAGCGGCAGAACCCCCGGCTCCGTCGGACGGACATCACGATCACCGACGACCAGGCGGTCAAGCGCGCGGTGAGGGCGGCCTCGCTCGGTAACGCCATGGAATGGTTCGACTTCGGTATCTACTCCTACCTGGCCGTCACCATCGGGCACGTCTTCTTCCCGTCGGGCAACGACACCACCCAGCTCCTCTCCTCGTTCGCGACCTTCGCCGTGGCCTTCCTCGTACGGCCACTCGGGGGAATGTTCTTCGGGCCCATGGGCGACAAGATCGGCCGGAAGAAGGTCCTCGCCCTCACCATGATCCTCATGGCGATCGGCACCTTCGCGATCGGCCTGATCCCCTCCCACGGCACGATCGGCGTCTGGGCCGCGGTCCTGCTCATCTTCTTCCGTATGCTGCAGGGCTTCTCCACCGGCGGTGAGTACGGCGGCGCCTCCACCTTCATCGCCGAGTACGCCCCCGACAAGCGCCGCGGCTTCTTCGGCAGCTTCCTCGAGTTCGGCACCCTCGCCGGATACGTCGGTGCCGCGGGGCTCGTCACCCTCCTGTACGCCCTGCTCGACACCGGCCAGATGGAGTCCTGGGGCTGGCGCATCCCGTTCCTCGTCGCCGGTCCCCTCGGCCTGGTCGGCCTCTACCTGCGACTGCGCCTGGACGAGACCCCCGCCTTCCAGAAGCTGGAGGGCGGCACCACCCACGCCACCGAGGCCGCCGACCACGTCGAGTCCACCGCCAAGGGCGACCTCGCCAAGATCTTCCGGCAGTACTGGCCGACGCTGCTCCTGTGCATCGCCCTGGTCGGCGCGTACAACATCGCCGACTACATGCTGCTGTCGTACATGCCCACGTACCTCTCCGACGAGCTCGGCTACAGCGAGACCCACGGTCTGCTCATCCTGCTCGCCGTCATGGTCTTCCTGATGCTGGTCATCAGCCGGTTCGGCAAGCTCTCCGACCGGTTCGGCCGCAAGCCGCTGCTGATGGCCGGGATGCTCGGCTTCCTGTTCCTGTCCCTGCCGGCCTTCCTCCTGATCCGCCAGGGCAGCATCCCGGCGATCACCGTCGGCATGCTGATGCTGGGCCTCTCGCTGGTCTGCATGCTGGGCACGATGTCCGCCGCCCTGCCCGCACTGTTCCCGACGAACGTCCGCTACGGATCCCTGTCGGTCGGCTACAACCTCTCGGCCTCGATCTTCGGCGGCACGACCCCGCTCGTGATCACGGCCCTGATCAGCTGGTCCGGCTCGAACCTCATGCCGGCGTACTACGCGATGGCGGCGGCCCTGGTCGGCGTGATCGCGGTGGCCTGCATGAAGGAGACCGCCAACAAGCCCCTCGCCGGCTCCCCGCCCTCGGTGGAGACGGAAGAAGAAGCAGCGGAACTGGTCCACGCCCAGAGCCCCGACCCGAAGTTCTGACACACCCCGCACGCCAGGGCCCGTACCGCTTTCCCCCGACGCGGTACGGGCCCTTCCGCATCTCATCGCATTGTGGACGAGACCATCCGATAAGCGGTTCGTTGCTCCGTACGAGGCCGCGAACGCGCGGCCGGATGCGGAGGCAGGACGTCCGAGGTGTACGACCCAGCGAGGCTCGCACCGGCTGTGGCAGCGGCGAGCAACTGGACGGACCTCATGCGGCGTTCGGGCTTGAAGAAGAGTGGCGGGAGACACCGCGTCCTCAAGGGCAAGGTCGCGGAGCTCGGTCTCGACACAGGCCACTTCAAGCAGCGGAGCCCATGGCGTAAGTATCCCGACGCAGCCATCGCCGCTGCTGCGACATCGTCGTCATCGCTGCGCGAGGTCGTCCTCGAGCTGGGTGCGACACCGGCGACCGGCACGCTGTCGCACATCGCCCGCCGCATTGCGGCTGCAGGGATCGACGTCAGCCACTTCCCTGCCGCAACCGAGTCGAGCCGAGACGGTAACGACTTAGCCTCTTCCTACCGGCCACCGCTGTCCTTGTAGACTGCCGCTACACGCGCGAGTGCTGGAATTGGCAAGACAGGCTGGTTTTAGGTACCAGTGCCCTAGTGGCGTGAGGGTTCGAGTCCCTCCTCGCGTACATCACGGAAGGCTCAGCCCGCCCCGTGCGCGCTGAGCCTTCGGCGTGTCAGCGGACCTCAGCCCACCAGCTCCCGCACCACCGGCACCAGAGCCCTGAACGCCTTGCCGCGGTGGCTGATCGCGTTCTTCTCCGCCGGGGTGAGTTCCGCGCAGGTCCGGGTCTCGTCGTCCGGCTGGAGGATCGGGTCGTAGCCGAAGCCGTGGGTGCCCGCGGGGGTGTGGCGCAGGGTGCCGGTGAGGCGGCCCTCGACGACGCGTTCCGTGCCGTCGGGGAGGGCGAGGGCCGCGGCGCAGGCGAAGTAGGCCCCGCGGTGGGGGTCGGCGATGTCACCGAGCTGGGCCAGGAGCAGGTCCAGGTTGGCCCGGTCGTCGCCGTGGGTGCCGGACCAGCGGGCCGAGAAGATGCCGGGGGCGCCGCCGAGTACGTCGACACAGAGGCCGGAGTCGTCGGCGATGGCCGGGTGGCCGGTGGCGCGCGCCAGGGCGTGGGCCTTGAGGAGGGCGTTCTCGGCGAAGGTGACGCCGGTCTCCTTGACGTCGGGGATCTCGGGGTACGCGTCCGCGCCGACGAGTTCGTGGGTGAGACCTGCGTCGGCGAGGATCGCGTGGAGTTCGGTGATTTTCCCGGCGTTGCGGGTGGCGAGGATCAGGCGGGTCATGCGTCGATTATCGCCGGGATCACGGTGTGCAGATCTTGCCGATCTCGGTGGCGGCGTCGGTGACCGGGGCGATGTCGGGGGTGGCGTCGCCCTTCTCGATGGAGGCGCGGACGCTGGTGACGCCTGCCTGGAGGTCGTCGACGGCCTTGCCGAGGTCGGCGTCGTCCGTGGTGTCGCCGAGGTCCTTGAGCTCCTTGTCGATCTGGTCCAGGGCCTCGGAGGCCTGCGTCGGGTCGTTGGAGGCGTTGGATATCGCCTGCTGGAGGTTGTCGACGCTGGTGGCGATGGCGTCGGCGGTGCGGACGCAGTCCAGGGCCTTGTCGACGGCTCCACAGCCGGCCGCTGCGGTGAGCGTCAGCAGGGTGGCCGTGACGGCGAGTGCGGTGCGGTGGTGGCGGCGCGAGGCCATGGTGCGGTCCCTCCCCGGGGGTGGATACGTGGACGGACGCACGGTTCGACCCGTGCGTCCGTACGCGTAACGACGCTCTGCGGTGCTTATTTGGTTGCTTCTTTACCCGCTCTACTCGCCGAGCGTACGGGCGAGCGCCTCGTTCTGGAGGGCCGTCAGGTCGGCGCAGCCGGCGGTGGCGAGGTCGAGCAGCGCGCCCAGTTCCGTGCGGTCGAAGGGCTGGGCCTCGGCGGTGCCCTGGACCTCGACGAAGCGGCCGTCACCGGTGCAGACGACGTTCATGTCGGTCTCGGCGCGGACGTCCTCCTCGTAGCAGAGGTCGAGGAGGGGGGTGCCGTCGACGATGCCGACGCTGATCGCGGCGACGGTGCCGGTGAGGGGCTTGCGTCCGTGCTTGACGATCTTCTTGCCCTGGGCCCAGGCGATGGCGTCGGCAAGGGCGACGTAGGCGCCGGTGATGGCCGCGGTGCGGGTGCCGCCGTCGGCCTGGAGGACGTCGCAGTCCAGGACGATGGTGTTCTCGCCGAGGGCCTTGTAGTCGATGACGGCGCGCAGGGAACGGCCGATGAGGCGGCTGATCTCGTGGGTGCGGCCGCCGATCTTGCCGCGTACGGCCTCGCGGTCGCCGCGGGTGTTGGTGGAGCGGGGCAGCATGGAGTATTCGGCGGTGACCCAGCCTTCGCCGCTGCCCTTGCGCCAGCGCGGGACGCCTTCGGTGACGGAGGCGGTGCAGAAGACCTTGGTGTCGCCGAAGGAGACGAGTACGGAGCCTTCGGCGTGCTTGCTCCATCCGCGTTCGATGGTGACGGGGCGGAGCTGTTCGGGGGTGCGGCCGTCGATACGAGACATGGCGCCGAGCCTATCGGCTGGCGGGAGTGGCTCCGTTCGGGTGCACTTCCGGCCCCGGCGCGGGGTCCCCGGCCGTGTGCGGGGCCGCGTGCCGCAGGCCCCGCTCCGGGCCGGTGGGGACGGCGGGAGCGGGGCCTGCGGTGCGGTGCGGGACCGCGGTGGGCCGGCCGGGGTCAGCCGGTCACATCATGTCTTCGATGTCGGCGGCGATGGGGTCGGCGTCGGTCCCGATGACGACCTGGATCGCGGTGCCCATCTTGACGACGCCGTGGGCGCCGGCGGCCTTGAGTGCGGCTTCGTCGACCTTGCTGGGGTCGTGGACCTCGGTACGGAGGCGGGTGATGCAGCCTTCGATCTCGTCGATGTTGTCGATACCGCCGAGCCCGGCGACGATCTTCTCAGCCTTGCTGGCCATGTCCTTCTCCTGGTCTGTGCGTGCGTGGGCGGCCCACCGTGGGTCCGTTTCGTCACGGTAACGCACGGTTGGCCCAACTTCACGGGCGGGTAACCGCGCAGTCCCCAATGATGACGATCACCGGCGCCCTGCCTTGCAGCGGGCTCCGCACCGTATCGCAACTGGTCTACACCAGTTTGCAACGCCCGCCAAACCTGGCGTGTTCCGGGAGGATGCCGATGAGCTCGAGCGCGGCTGCAGCACCGCAGCGCAAGTGGTGGAACGGGCCGGTCCAAGGCTTGCAGAAGGTCGGGCGCAGCCTGCAGCTGCCGGTGGCCGTCCTGCCGGCGGCGGGTCTGCTGGTCAGCCTCGGCAATCTCTTCGACTCCTCTCTCCACGGCGCCTTCTGGGACAAGTTCGCCAAGGTCCTCCTGAACGGCGGGACGGCGATCCTCGACGGCGAAGTCGGCCTCCCCCTGCTCTTCTGCATCGGTGTGGCGATCGGATTCGCGAAGAAGGCCGACGGCTCGACGGCGCTCGCCGCGGTCGTCGGTTTCCTCGTCTACCGGGGCGTGCTGGCCGCGTTCCCCGTCGACAACACGGTCACCGAGGCCACGCCCGACGGCGTACCGCAGAATCCGGGGGTCCTGGGCGGCATCATCATCGGTCTGCTCACGGCCGTCATCTGGCAGCGGTACCACCGCACGAAGCTGGTCGACTGGCTCGGGTTCTTCAACGGGCGCCGGCTCGTACCGATTCTGATGGCGTTCCTCTGCGTGATCCTGGGCGTGCTGTTCGGCCTCCTGTGGCAGCCGGTGGGTGACGCGCTCACGTGGTTCGCCAAGCAGTTGATCGATCTCGGCGCCTGGGGCGCGGCGATCTTCGGGTTCGCGAACCGGTTGCTGATCCCGATCGGCATGCACCAGTTCCTGAACACGTTCTTCTGGTTCCAGGCGGGCGAGTTCACGGGCAGTGACGGCGGCACCGTGCAGGGCGACATCTCCCGCTTCTTCGCGGGCGACCCCTCGGCGGGCCAGTTCACCTCGGGCTTCTTCCCGATCATGATGTTCGGCCTGCCGGCCGCGGCCCTGGCCATCGCCCACACCGCGCGGCCGGAGCGGCGCAAGGAGGTGTCCGGGCTGATGCTGTCCGTGGCACTGACGTCGTTCGTCACGGGCGTGACGGAGCCGCTGGAGTTCTCGTTCCTCTTCGTCGCGCCACTGCTGTACGGGGTGCACGCGATCCTCACCGGTGTGTCGATGGGGGTGACCTGGGCGTTCGGCGTGCATGCGGGGTTCAGCTTCTCGGCCGGGCTGATCGACTACGTCGTCAACTGGCATCTGGATACGAAACCGTGGCTGATCATCCCGATCGGACTGTGTTTCGCGGTCGTCTACTACGCGATCTTCCGGTTCGCGATCACCAAGTTCAATCTCCAGACCCCCGGGCGGGAGCCTCCGGAGGAGGAGGAGAAGGTGGAGGAGGACATGACGAAGTAGGCTTCCTACCCTGCACGAAGACCCCCGGGCCTGACGGTCCGGGGGTCTTCGCCGTGTCACCCAGGGTGCCGGTGGAACTACACGGCAAATGGGAGAGAATCGCAGGTTCCTTATTTAACCCTCACCGTGCTAAAACTGGTCTACACCACTGAGTGGTCCAGACCACGCGGCCGTCCCCCGCCGCGTTCCTCGAGTCGTCGCCCTCCAGAATCCTGTCCCCGGCGGCGCCTTGCCTACTGGAGGAAGTTGATGAGTACGGACACCGCTCCGGCCGCGCCCGCGAAGAAGCGGGGCGCCGGTGTGTTCCAGGGCCTGCAGAAGGTGGGTCGCAGCCTGCAGCTGCCGATCGCCGTGCTGCCGGCAGCGGGCATTCTGCTCCGCCTCGGCCAGCCCGATGTCTTCGGGGCCGAGGGCCTGGGCTGGGGCAAGGTCGCCACGGTCTTCGCGACCGCCGGTGACGCGGTCTTCGCCAACCTGCCGCTGCTGTTCTGCGTCGGTATAGCCATCGGCTTCGCCAAGAAGGCCGACGGCTCCACCGCGCTCGCCGCCCTGGTCGGCTTCCTGGTCTACAAGAACGTGCTGACTGCGTTCCCGACCTCCGACGCCGTCGTCAACACCACGGCCAACAAGGGTGTCGACGTCGCTGCGACGTACAACGACCCCAAGGTCTTCGGCGGCATCATCATGGGCCTCCTGGCCGCCGTCATATGGCAGCGCTACCACCGCACCAAGCTGGTGGACTGGCTCGGCTTCTTCAACGGCCGCCGTCTCGTCCCGATCATCATGGCCTTCGTCGGCACCATCATGGGTGTTCTCTTCGGTCTGGTCTGGGAGCCGATCGGTGACCTCATCACCAACTTCGGTGAGTGGATGACCGGTCTGGGCGCTGTCGGCGCCGGCGTCTTCGGTGTCGTCAACCGTGCCCTGCTGCCGGTCGGCATGCATCAGTTCGTCAACACGGTGGCCTGGCAGGAGATCGGTTCCTTCAAGGACTCCGCCGGTGGCATGTGGCACGGCGACCTGCCGCGCTTCTTCCACGGTGACCCCACGGCCGGTCAGTTCATGTCCGGCTTCTTCCCGATCATGATGTTCGCGCTGCCCGCCGCCGCCCTGGCGATCACGCACTGTGCCCGCCCCGAACGCCGCAAGGCCGTGGGCGGCATGATGATGTCCCTGGCGCTGACCTCGTTCGTCACCGGCATCACGGAGCCGATCGAGTTCGCGTTCATGTTCATCGCGCCGCTGCTGTACGTGATCCACGCGGTGCTGACCGCCGTGTCGATGGCCGTCACGTGGGGCCTGGGCGTGCACCACGGCTTCAGCTTCTCCGCCGGTGCGATCGACTACTTCCTGAACTGGAACCTCGCGACCAAGCCCTGGATGATCATCCCGATCGGTCTGGTCTTCGCGGTGATCTACTACGTGGTCTTCCGCTTCGCCATCACGAAGTTCAACCTCACCACTCCGGGCCGTGAGCCCGAGGAAGAGGTCGAGGACCTCACCAAGGCGTAAGCCCTGGACGGCCTCACGAAGCCCCCACCTCCCGCGAAGGGACGGTGGGGGCTTTGTCGTACGCCGTACGTCGTGTCCGGGGCCCCTAGACCTCGTACACCGCGCCGGGCACCGCCAGCTCGACCGGGCCGTCGTAGACCTCGCGGGCGTCGGCGAGATTGCGTTCGGCGTCCGTCCACGGCGGGATGTGGGTGAGGACCAGGCGTCCCGCTCCGGCGCGTGCGGCGTACTCGCCTGCTTCGCGGCCGTTGAGGTGGAGGTCGGGGATGTCTTCCTTGCCATGGACGAACGAGGCCTCGCAGAGGAACAGGTCGGCGTCCTCGGCGAGTTCGGCCAGGCCTTCGCAGGTGCCGGTGTCGCCGGAGTAGATGAGGGTGCGCCCGTTGTGCTCGACCCTGATGCCGAAGGTGTCGACGGGGTGGCGGAGCTTCTCCGTACGGACCGAGAAGGGGCCGATGTCGAACGATCCGGACTTCAGCGTGTGGAAGTCGAAGACCTCGCCCATCGCGTGGTCGGACGGGGTGTCGGCGTGCGCGGTGGTCAGCCGCTGCTCGGTGCCCTCGGGGCCGTACACGGGGATGGCGGCGGGGCGCCCGCCGTCGAAGCGGTAGTACCGGACGACGAAGTACGCGCACATGTCGATGCAGTGATCGGCATGGAGGTGGCTGAGGAAGATGGCGTCGAGGTCGTAGAGACCGACATGGCGCTGCAGCTCGCCCAGGGCGCCGTTGCCCATGTCGAGGAGCAGCCGGAAGCCGTCGGCCTCTACGAGGTAGCTCGAGCATGCCGAACCCGCGGACGGGAAGGAGCCGGAGCAGCCGACGACGGTGAGCTTCATGGAGCGTGAACCTCCGAGACGTGGGAACGGGGAGGGTTCGTGCGGTCCGTCGAGCGTAAGGCGCGAAACCACGGGTCGCTCCTCCACGGCCTGCCGTTGTGGGGGAACTCACCTGTGCTGTCACCGGTTCGATGGAAGCCCCGGGGGGACGGGGGCACAGGTACGGTCGGGTGATGAACACGTGGTGGTGGGTGGCGTCGGCCGCCGTCGTCCTGCTGGCTCTCGTCGCTACGGTCTCCGACGGGTGGGGGCGGGGCGGGCGCGGGCCGCGGAGACCGGGCGGGCGGACCCGTCCGCCGGGGCGCGGGCCGGGCCGGGCGCCGGAGCGGGTACGGGCGCGGCCGCACGGTGAGCCGCGGCCCGGGGAGATCTGGTGGGCGGACGTGCCGTTCGAGGACGGGCCCGGGTCCAAGGACCGGCCGTGTCTCGTGCTGTCGGTGCGGGGCGGCACGGCGGTCGTCGCCAAGATCACCAGCAGGTCCCATGAGGAGCGGCCCGGGGTGATCGCACTGCCGCCGGGGGCCGTGGGGGACGCGCGCGGGCGGCAGAGTTTCCTGGAGACGGACGAGCTGCGGGACGTGGCGATGTCGGGGTTCCGCCGGAAGGCGGGCGAGGTGGAGGCGTCCGTGTGGGAGCGGGTGCGGGAGCTGGGGTAGGGCTCCGCTCTCCCTCGCGCACCACGCCGGGACGGCGGATCACGCGGGGACGACCGGTGCGGCCCGGGACGGCGGATCACTCAGGGACCGCGGACCACACCGGGACGGCCCGGGACGACGGATCACCGGAGCAGCGGCACGGGGGGAACAGCGGTGCGGGGCGGACCGGGATGATCCGGTCCGCCCCGCACCGTGGGACGACGACGTGCCCTCAGGCCCAGAGCTGGCCGTGCAGCGTTTCGATGGCGGCTTCTGTGGTGGGGGCGGTGTAGACGCCCGTCGACAGGTACTTCCAGCCTCCGTCGGCGACGACGAAGGCGATGTCGGCCGGCTCGCCCGCCTTGACGGCCTTGTTGCCGACGCCGATCGCCGCATGCAGTGCGGCGCCGGTGGACACACCCGCGAAGATGCCCTCCTGCTGGAGGAGTTCGCGGGTTCGGGTGACCGCGTCGGCGGACCCGACGGAGAAGCGGGTGGTGAGGACCGACGCGTCGTAGAGCTCGGGGACGAAGCCCTCGTCGAGGTTGCGCAGGCCGTAGACGAGGTCGTCGTAGCGGGGTTCGGCCGCGACGATCCTGACGTCCGGCTTGTGCTCCCGCAGGTAGCGGCCGACGCCCATGAGGGTGCCGGTGGTGCCGAGGCCCGCCACGAAGTGCGTGATGGACGGGAGGTCGGCGAGGATCTCCGGGCCGGTGGTCGCGTAGTGGGCGCCGGCGTTGTCCGGGTTGCCGTACTGGTACAGCATCACCCAGTCGGGATGCTCGGCGGAGAGCTCCTTGGCCACGCGTACGGCGGTGTTGGAGCCGCCCGCGGCCGGGGAGGAGATGATCTCGGCGCCCCACATGGCGAGCAGGTCGCGCCGTTCCTGCGAGGTGTTCTCCGGCATGACGCACACGATGCGGTAGCCCTTGAGCTTGGCCGCCATGGCGAGGGAGATGCCGGTGTTGCCGCTGGTCGGCTCCAGGATGGTGCAGCCGGGGGTGAGGCGGCCGTCCTTCTCCGCCTGCTCGACCATGTGGAGCGCGGGGCGGTCCTTGATCGAGCCGGTGGGGTTGCGGTCCTCGAGCTTGGCCCAGATGCGGACGTCCTCGGACGGGGACAGCCGCGGAAGGCGGACCAGGGGCGTGTTGCCCACGGCCTCCAGCGGGGAGTCGTACCGCATCAGCGCATGCCGCCGGCGACGGCCGGGAGGATGGTGACGTTGTCGCCGTCGGCGAGCTTGGTGGAGATGCCGTCGAGGAAGCGGACGTCCTCGTCGTTCAGGTAGACGTTCACGAAGCGGCGGAGCTTGTCACCGTCGACGATGCGCTCACGGATGCCGTTGTGGCGGCTCTCCAGATCGGCGAAGAGGTCGGCAAGGGTCTCCCCGCTGCCTTCGACCGCCTTGGCGCCGTCGGTGTAGGTGCGGAGGATGGTCGGGATGCGGACCTCGATGGCCATGGCGTGGGCTCCTGTCGAAAGCGTGGAGGTGGCGGGGCGCGCGTTCGTGGCCCCCGCGCGAGGGGTGGTGCGTACGTGAGGGCGCTCGGGCCCGGCTCAGACCGTGCGGTTCACGGGCATGCGGCAGCGGGACACATCGCGCTGGAGAGCCTGCACAGGTCGACGTGCAGCCGCGCGACGAGCAGCATGCCCGGCGTCTTGTCGCTCACGTCATGGGGAACCATGCGCTCATCGTATCGATTCCCTGCCCGGAACCCGGAGTGTGATCCCACATGATGGACGGTGAGCGTTCACCAGGCGGACAACCGGCGGGGGCGGAACGGATCGCCCCGCCCCCGTGGGTCAGGCGGCGGAGGGGTAGGCCTCCACGACCTCGACGTTCTCCTCCGTGATCGCACCGTCCACGATGCGGTACGAGCGGAACTGGAAGGGGCCCGCCTCATCGGTGTCCGCCGTGGAGACCAGCACGTAGTGGGCGCCCGGCTCGTTGGCGTACGAGACGTCGGTGCGGGACGGGTAGGCCTCGGTCGCCGTGTGGGAGTGGTAGATGATCACCGGCTCCTCGTCACGGTCGTCCATCTCGCGGTAGAGCTTCAGCAGGTCGGTCGAGTCGAACTCGTAGAACGTGGGCGAGCGTGCGGCGTTGAGCATCGGGATGAAGCGTTCGGCGCGGCCCGTTCCGGCCGGGCCCGCGACCACTCCGCACGCCTCGTCGGGGTGGTCGGCGCGGGAGTGCGCGACGATCTGGTCGTAGAGCGCCTGGGTGATGGTCAGCATGGCGCCAGGATAGACAGACGGGCCCTCCCGTACCGAGGGGTGGTACGGAAGGGCCCGGATGCCGGACACGGCCGTTGGGGCGGCCGGGGTCCGAGGGTGCCGTCGCGCGGGTCAGCGCTTGGCGAAGGAGGTGTTCTCGGGGTTGCGGGCCTTGAGGACGAGGTAGGAGACGCCGAGGATGAGCCCCCACAGCGGTGCGCAGTACAGCGAGATCCGGGCGTCCTTGTCGACGGCCATCATGACGATGACCAGGCCGATGAACGCCAGCGCGAACCAGCTGCTGTAGGGGGCGCCGGGCGCCCTGAAGGTCGACTGGGGCAGCTCGCCGCGGTCGGCCTTGGCGCGGTAGCGGATCTGGCAGACGAGGATCATGATCCAGGCCCACATGCCGGAGATGGTGGCGAAGGAGACGACGTAGTTGAAGGCGTCACCGGGCCACTGGTAGTTGATCCACACGCCGACGAGCATCAGGGCGGCGGAGAACGTGGTGCCGATCAGCGGCAGGCCGTTCCTGGTGAGCTTGGTGAACGCCTTGGGTCCCTGGCCGTTGAGTGCGAGGTCGCGCAGCATCCGGCCGGTGGAGTACATGCCGGAGTTGCAGGAGGAGAGCGCGGCGGTCAGGACGACGAAGTTGACGATCGCGGCGCCGATGCCGAGGCCCATCTCCTCGAACGCGGCGACGAACGGCGAGACGCCCGGCTGGAACGAGCTCCACGGGACCACGGAGAGGATCATGATGAGCGCCCCGACGTAGAAGACGGCGATACGCCACGGCACGGTGTTGATGGCCTTGGGCAGGACGGTCTTGGGATCCTTGGACTCGCCCGCGGTGACACCGACCAGCTCGACGGCGAGGAAGGCGAACATCACGATCTGGAGGGTCATCAGCGTGCCGCTGATGCCTTCGGGGAAGAAGCCGCCGTCGTTCCACAGGTTGGCGACGGTCGCGGTGTCACCGGCGTCGGAGAAGCCGAGCGTGAGCACTCCGGCACAGATGAGGATCATGCCGAGGATCGCGGTGACCTTGACCATCGAGAACCAGAATTCGAGCTCACCGAAGAGCTTGACCGAGATCAGGTTCGCCCCGTAGAGGATGACGGTGAACACCAGCGCGGACAGCCATTGCGGGATATCCCACCAGTACGTCATATAGGTTGCCGCGGCGGTGACTTCGGTGATTCCGGTGACGACCCAGAACAGCCAGTACGTCCAGCCGGTCACGAATCCGAAGAAGGGGCCGAGGAACTCGCGCGCGTACTCCGAGAAGGAGCCGGACACGGGGCGGTACATGAGCAGTTCGCCCAGGGCGCGCATGATGAAGAAGATGACCAGGCCCGCGATGGCGTACGCCAGGATGAGGCTGGGCCCGGCCCGGTCGATGGCTTTGCCCGCACCGAGGAAGAGCCCGGTGCCGATGGCGCCGCCGATCGCGATCATCTGGATCTGCCGAGCTCCCAGGCCACGCTGGTAGCCCTCACCCGCCGTGCCGGCTTCCGCGGCCTTCGGGCCGTCCGCCTGTCCGTTGTCGACCTGCGCCGATGTCATGGTGATGCGCCTTTCTCCACGCCGATCCGCGCCGTCATAGGCGTCGGATCAGGTCCTGATCCCCCCGGATATGGATGGAGTGCCGCCGGCGTTCGGCCGGCTTGTAGCGCCCCCGGGGACAGGGGTGGCGTCCCCGGGCGGTCGTGAAGATTTATCACGTGTACCCGGATGGTCCACCGGACATTATGTGGCGCACGCCACAGGAAAAAGCGGACAAGAGTTTCCAGCCGCTGCAAAGAAGGCCGTTCAGGTGACGGGATCGTTATTCGGATTTGAGCATCCGTTGAGCGAACGGCCCGGTCGCTATGGCATCAGCGTTTCGACAAGCGTTTCCTGGAGTGCGCCGAGCCAGAGATAGGCCATCACCATCGGCTTGCGCGGATCGCTGTCGGGGAGGCGGTAGAGGGAGCCGTCCTGGCCCTCGTCCTCGTCGGAGACCTCGAGGCGGGTGCCGATGGTGAGACGGAGGTCGTTGAGGGACCCCAGCCAGTTGCGGCACTCGCCGGCGGTGAGGGTGAGCACCGCGCCGCCCTCTCCGACGGGTCCGAGCGCGTCCAGGGTCCGCACGACCACGAGGGCGTCCTCGCGCTTGCGGGCGCGCAGGTCGTTCTCCGTGAAGCGGCGGAACTCCGCCGACGCCTCGCGCAGTTCCTTGTCCCCGTCCCCGTACCCCTCGGGTTTCCCGTACGCCTCGGGGAAGAGCCGCGCGAGCGCGGGATCGGCGGGCGGCTCGCTCGGCCCTTCGGCGAACAGTGCGGCGAGGGGGTCCTCGCCGTCGGCGGGTTCGTCACCGGGTCCGATGAGTTCGAGCAGCTGGACGGCGAGGGAGCGCAGGATGGCGATCTCGACCTCGTCGAGCGCGACGGCCGCGCCGCCGCCGGGGGTGGCCTCGAAGTGGCCGGCCATGAATTCTCCGATGGTGGGTCGGACGGAGGGGCAGCGGTTGAGTCAGTTGCGGTCCTGGGTCAGCGTGGCCCAGAGGCCGTAGCCGTGCATGGCCTGGACGTCGCGCTCCATCTCCTCACGGCTTCCGCTGGAGACGACGGCGCGGCCCTTCTGATGGACGTCGAGCATCAGCTTGTGGGCCTTGTCCTTGGAGTAGCCGAAGTAGGCCTGGAAGACATACGTCACGTAACTCATCAGGTTGACCGGATCGTTGTGCACCAGCGTCACCCAGGGGACATCGGGCTCGGGGACGACGAAGGTCTCCTCGGCCGATTCGGGACGTTCGATCTCTACGGGGGCAGCGACGCTCACATGCCCATGCTGCCACCAGGAAGGGGGCTACGCACAAACGAAGCCCCCATCTCGTCAGTTTGACGAATAGGGAGTAGCATCCCCGGCATGAACTCAGCGGACCTTGGGCGACGGGTCGGTGTGCCGTCGACCGCGCTCTTCACCGACCAGTACGAGCTCACGATGGTGCAGGCCGCACTGAAGGCCGGCACCGCGGACCGGCGCTCCGTCTTCGAGGCCTTCACCCGGCGACTGCCCGAGGGGCGGCGCTACGGGGTGGTCGCGGGCACCGGCCGGGTGCTGGACGCGGTGGAGAACTTCCACTTCGACGACGAGATGCTCGCCTTCCTGCGCGACCAGCGCATCGTCGACGCGGCCACGATCGACTGGCTGGCCGACTACCGCTTCGGCGGCGACATCTGGGGTTACCCGGAGGGCGAGGTGTACTTCCCGGGCTCGCCGCTCCTGCGGGTCGAGGGCTCCTTCGCCGAGTGCGTGCTGCTGGAGACCGTGATCCTGTCGATCCTCAACCACGACTCCGCGATCGCCGCCGCGGCCTCCCGGATGTCGGCCGCGGCGAGCGGACGCCGGCTGATCGAGATGGGGGCGCGGCGCACCCACGAGCTGTCGGCGGTGGCCTCCGCCCGCGCCGCGTACGTCGGCGGCTTCCACACCACCTCGGACCTGGCGGCCGGCTTCCGGTACAACATCCCGACCGTCGGGACGAGCGCCCACGCCTTCACGCTGCTGCACGACAGCGAGCGGGACGCGTTCAGGGCGCAGGTGGACTCGCTGGGCCGGGGCACGTCGCTGCTGGTCGACACGTACGACGTGACCGAGGCCGTCCGTACGGCCGTGGAGATCGCCGGGCCGGAGCTCGGCGCCGTACGGATCGACTCGGGCGACCTGCTGCTGGTCGCGCACCGGGTGCGGCAGCAGCTGGACGAGCTGGGTGCCACGGAGACGAAGATCGTGGTGACGTCGGACCTGGACGAGTACGCGATCGCCTCGCTGGCCGCCGCGCCGGTCGACGCCTACGGGGTGGGCACGCAGCTGGTCACCGGGAGCGGGCACCCGACGTGTTCGATGGTCTACAAGCTGGTCGCGCGTGCGGGGTCCGCCGATCCCGCCGATCCGCTGGTGCCGGTCGTGAAGAAGTCGCTCGGCGCGAAGTCGTCCCGGGGCGGCCGCAAGTGGGCGGCGCGCCGGCTGGACGAGTACGGGGTGGCCGAGGCCGAGGTGATCGGCACCGGTGACCTACCGGCGGAGCCGGTCGGCAGGCAGCTCCAGGTGGAGCTGGTCAGGGGCGGCGAGGTGATCGCCCGGGAGCCGCTGGAGGCGGCGCGCGAGCGGCACATCGCGGCCCGGTCGGGGCTGCCGATGTCGGCGATGCAGCTGTCGCGGGGCGAGCCGGTGATCCCCACGGAGTACGTCTGAGAGGGCGGGGGTGTCACGGGCGCGCACACCCGACGGGTGTGCCCCCTCCCGCAGACCCCACCGAGTCTCTAGGCTCGATGGCATCCTCACCCGTCCCCCGTGACCGCCTCCCCCGCTCCCCCGCATCCCAGCTCCCCGCTCTCCTGCTCCCCCGTATCCCAGCTCCCCCGCCGAACGTCCGAGCCGAACCCCCACCGAAGGACACCCGTCATGCATCGCGCCTTGATCGTCGTCGACGTTCAGAACGACTTCTGCGAGGGCGGCAGCCTCGCGGTGGCGGGCGGCGCCGATGTCGCCGCCGCCATCACCGACCTGATCGGCGAGGCACAGCCCGGCTACCGCCATGTGGTGGCCACCCGTGACCACCACATCGACCCGGGTGACCACTTCTCCGCCACGCCGGACTTCGAGCACTCCTGGCCGGTGCACTGCGTCGCCGGTACCGAGGGGGTCGGCTTCCACCCGAACTTCGCTCCGGCGGTCGCCTCCGGCGCCATCGACACCGTCTTCGACAAGGGGGCGTACGCCGCCGCGTACAGCGGCTTCGAGGGTGTCGACGAGAACGGGACCGGGCTCGCCGAGTGGCTGCGCGAGCGGTCCGTGACGGAGGTCGACGTCGTCGGTATCGCCACGGACCACTGCGTGCGCGCCACCGCCCTGGACGCGGCCCGTGAGGGCTTCACGACGCATGTGCTGCTGGACCTGACCGCCGGCGTGGCCGAGGGGACGACGGAGCGGGCCCTGGAAGAGCTGCGTACGGCGGGTGTGGAGCTGTCCGGGAAGCCGGTCGTCTGACCCGGCTTCCGGCGGCCCTCAGGCGGCCGGCCGGGCCGGCCCCGCGTATCCGGCGGGGCCCAGCAGGGCCCGGATCGGGTGCCAGAGCTCCTGGTGCCGGAGCTCCTGGCCGGTCTGGGGCGCCGTGCGCCACAGCAGCCCGTCCGGGTGGTGCAGGACCGCCGTGATCTCGTCGGGGGTGGGCGGCTGGGCGTTGCCCCTGAGGTAGACGGCGCGCAGCCCGAGGTTGCGCAGCCGGGTCAGGGCGCGCGCCCGGTTGACCGCGTGGACCAGCACGCGTACCGGGGCCCCCGGCCCGGCTCCGTCGGCCGGCCCGTTCAGGGCGAGCGCCACCACCACCGTGCCGTTGGGCAATCTGCAGAAACCGCCGCCTGCCATGCTTCGCGCTCCCCCGTGAGACATCGCGTCAATAAGGATCAGGTAGGACGCACCTAAACACGATCGGCCGCCGCCCCGCTAGAGGGCGACGGCCGATCAAGTTCTGACCTGCGGTGTTGCGGACTACTTGCCCGAAGGTCCGACCTTCACGGTCATCGTGGAGCCGCTGAGCGGCTCGTTGACGATCGAGATACGGGTGTTGGTGTCAGTGACCTTGACGCTTCCGGTCGGGTTCTCCTTGTACCAGTACGTCCCCTGACGGTCGTCGAAGACCGGGACGCCCAGCGAGGGCTTGATCTTCAGCGGCACGTCGGCGTTGTGCAGCGTGAAGCCCTTGTTCGGGTACCAGCTGAACGGCGCGTCGAACGGCTGGATCTTGTTGCGCAGGAGCGAGCCGTCCGCCCACTTCAGCGGCTTGGCGTGCGAGTCCACCGGCAGGATCAGGCCCTGGCCCGCGTGCTGCGAGGTGTTGTTGTCCTTCTGGGCGGTGTCCCAGAGCCACACCATCAGGCCGTTCTGGTACGAGTAGTGCTCGACCCAGTCGGGGCGGGTGGAGGAGAAGCCGAAGTTGTACGGGCCGACCTCGAGGGTCTTGTCGTACGACACGTACTGGCGGTTCTCCGCGATGTAGTACTGCGGGTAGTCGTTGGTGAACGACGAACCGATCCGCGAGAAGCCCTTGGCGGTCCAGCCGTTGTCGTCGCCCTCGGCGTTGTCCGTGAAGAGCACGGCGCCGTCGGCGGTGACGGTGATGGCGTCGGCCGCGAAGCCCTTGCCGCCCGCGCCGCCGTCCGTCTGGTAACGGAAACGGAGGTCGATCTTCTTGCCCGCGTAGGCGTCCAGCGGGAAGGAGAGCTTCTTGTACGCGCCGGAGACGTCGGTCAGGGCCGGCTTGTCGCTGGCGTCGCGCGGGATGGCCTTGCCGTCGGCGGTGCCGTCCAGCGCGGTCCAGGAGGTGCCGCCGTTGTCCGAGACCTCGGTGTAGAGGTAGTCGTAGTCGGCCTCGATGTCGTACCAGCCGGACAGGTCCAGCGACGCGGACGTCCTGCCGGTCAGGTCGACCGAGCGGGTCAGGGTGTTCGACAGGTCGTCACCCATGTCGCTCCACCACTGCTTGGCGCCCTCGGCGGGCTCGGTGACCGTGGTGGTGACGGCCTTCTCGGGCAGCTCGACGACGAGCGCCTGCTTGTTCTTGGTGTTGTACTCCGACACACCCAGCTTGTGGGTCGACTTCGTGGCCGCCTTGGCCGTGTCGTAGTCGAGCCAGCCGAGCTGGAGCTTGTCCCAGGCGGTCATGTCGCCCGGCAGGTTGCCTATCTCGCCCTGGCCGGTGCCGAGCCAGGAGCCCGCCGACATCAGGGACCAGAAGCCGACCGAGTTCTCGCCGCCGCCGGAGGTGTCGTACAGGTCCGGCAGGCCGAGGTCGTGGGCGTACTCGTGGGCGAAGACGCCCAGGCCGCCGTTCTCGGGCTGCGCGGTGTAGTCGCCGACCCAGATCCCCGTGTCGCCGATCTCCGCGCCACCGGCCTTGTTGCCTGCGGGGCCCGTCGCGCCGGCGTTGGTGCCGTACGCGTACCAGCGGTGCGCCCAGATGGCGTTGGTGCCCTCGGCGCCGCCGCCCGCGGACTCGTCCTCACCGGCGTGGACCAGCTGGAAGTGGTCGATGTAGCCGTCGGGCTCGTTGAAGTTGCCGTCGCCGTCGAAGTCGTAGCGGTCCCACTCGTCGTACCGGGCGAGGTCCGCCTTGATCTGGTCCAGCGTGCGGCCCTTGGCCTTCTGGTCGGCGACCCAGGCGTTGACGCCGTCGCGGACGGTGTCCCAGACGTTGGCGCAGTTGGTCGAGCCGCAGTAGTTGGAGCCGTAACGGGCCTCGTTGTAGGGCACCTTCACCCAGTCCGAGACCTCGCCGTCGACCGAGTAGCGTCCGGAGGACGTCTTCTCGTAGTACGTCTTGAGGGAGTCCTTGCCCTTGCCCTCGCCGAAGTACAGCTCCTGGAAGTGCTCCTGGCTGTAGTCGGCCTGCCAGGCGGTGCTGTTGTCCTTCGCCGGGTCCGGCTCGGCTATTCGGTTGTGCAGCGGGCCGGCCGTGCCGCCGTACTTCTTGACGGGCGGCTTCGGGCCGTCTCCGTCGGGGTCGAACATCGTGGTGTCGTCGACCTTGTCGCCGAACTCCACGAGGATGGTGAAGATCTTGTCGGTCTTCTCCCGGCCGAGCTCGACGTACTTGCTCTTGCCGAGCTTGACGACCTTGGAGCCGCCGTGGGTGGTCACCTTCTTGTCACCGGACAGGACCTGCTCCAGCGCGGCCTGACGCTGGGCGTCCTGCTCCTTGCTGAAGGGGCCTTCCAGGTCGTGCTCGTGTGCCTTGGCCGGCGCGGGATCGCGGCGGTCCACGATGGAAGCGTCCGAGCCCGACGTCCTGTCATCCGCCTGCGCCGTGGCGAAGGCCGATGCCGTCGCAGCGGTGGCGGCCAGGGCCACGGCTACTGCGGTGGCGCGCAGCGCCCTTCTCTGATTGGTCACTTGATGCAGTCCTCCCCGGCGTTCGCGTCCGCGGCCACGAAGTGTGGAGCAGGGCCGCGCGCGTTGACGCGTCACAAGTGACGACATTCGATCGGAGTTGCGAGAGAAAAGACAGATCTTGACTTGCACAGGCCAAGTGCACTATGTGGGAGCCGTCTACCGGTATCCGGACGTTCATGTGAGACCTCGGCGTGACCAACCGGCGCGTCGGGCAACCCGATCGGCGCCCGTGTGACTCAGTGCGCCCCCTGTGCACCGGCACCGTGGGTTAGGTCACGCTTACTACCCGTTCCCCGGGGGCATCCACCGTCGTAGAGTCGATTGACAGTGCGAACGTGTTGAGAGACCCCCTATCCGACACCCAGAGGACGGATAACGCCATGCCTCGTCCGACTGCCGCACAGTTCTCCTACGGTTCGGTCACCGTCGTCTTCTCGGCCCTCGCCATGCTGCTGCTCGCACGTACGGAATCGGGCATCGGTGTGGCCGTCGTCTGTATCGCCGCACTGGCCCTCGGCCTCCTGGTGGCCGTGACCGTCCCGCTGCCCGGGCGAGCCGGACAGGCCCGGCAGGCGACGACGCGGTCCCCGGCCCGCACCCAGCACGTGATCGAGGACATCGAGACGCCCGCCGCACGCCGGAACCGTGTCGGCGAGCATTCGCTTCACCGCTGAGCCCGGCCCTGCCCGCGCGTCACCGGTCATCTCCCGCGCCTCACCGGTCATCTGACGGCGACCACCACCGTCTTGCCCGCCTTGTCCTGCAGGCCCTGCCGGTAGGGCTTGTCGGTGAACATCAGAATGATGTTGATCAGCCACCACAGGCATGGACAGCACAGCAGTGCCGGAAGCCAGAGCACGACGGCCCGCATCAGCGCGGAGCTCGTGTCCGGCACCGAACCGTCGTTGAGCATCGCCACGCGCATCTTCAGCAGCCGCTTGCCGGGCGTCCGGCCGTCCTTGTGCGTGAAGTACGTGTCGTAGGCGACGTAGACGACCAGGCCGATCAGCGACCAGACCAGCTGGTGCCCGCTGTAGGCGCTGCCCACCGCATTGCCGAAGTCGTCGTCCTTGCCGTCCGACGAGACGTCCACCGCCCCGCCCCAGGGCAGCGAGATCAGGTACAGCGGGATCGAGACGATCAGGAAGTCGATCAGCCGCGCCAGGATCCGCTTGCCCGGCTCGGCGAGCGGCGGCATGCCCGCCAGCGGATCCGGACCACCGTACGGCCCGCCGCCGCCGTACGGACCCGGGTCGTACGGCGGCGGGGGCGGTCCGCCCTGCGGAGGCGGGGGACCCTGGGGCGGTCGCTTGGAAAAGGGATCGTCCTCGGGCGGCTGACCGGGTGGCGGCGGCGGTGGTTCGTTACTCATGGGGGCAGTGCACCGCGGGCCGCGCGGGCCCGCAACGGCTGGGGTGCTTTCGGGGGACGGGGCGTCAGCACACGGGCGTACGGCAGCGTGCGGGCGGGTACCGCCGCCCGGGCCAGGGCACCGGCCGGTGTGTCGGGCCGTCAGCACGGGGCCGTGCGCGTGGGCCGCTGCCGGGGCCCGCTCCTCGGTCGGCCACCACCTCGGGCCCTACCCCGGCCCGTTCCCCGGGCCGTTCCTCAGCCGGCGACGAAGGTGCGGGCCGCCTTGTCGTGCCAGCACTGGCGCCACGGCCGGTCCACCAGGCACCAGAGCACGTTGACCACACCGATGACGAGCAGGCCCAGCACGCCGTACACCAGCCAGCGGCGCAGCGCGGCCCCGAGGGAGGGCGCGTCGTGGGATTCGATGTCCCGCACCTCGATGCCGCACAGCTTCTTGCCGAGTGTGCGGCCCCACTTGGCCGTGGGGAGGGCCTCCAGCATGAAGCCCAGCACGAGGAACGCGCCGAGTACGGCGCCGAACAACCCCGCCGTTGTGGAGTCCAGCAACCAGACGGTGACGGTTTCTCCGGACTGCTTCGCCGCTTCGATCTTCCCGTCGATGTGGTCCGTCGCCCGGGTGACCAGCGGGAAGCCGACGGCACCGACCAGCGCGCCGAGCACCACCGTGTCGAGGAACCGGGCCGCCAGCCGCCTTCCGAGGCCGGCGGGCCTGGCGGACGCCTGCGAGCGGGCCAGTTGCTGGAAGGGGTCGTCGACCGGAGGCTTCCAGGGGATGACGGGCTGCTGCTCGGGCCGGGCTCCCTGCTGCGGCGCGGGCACCGGGTGCTGCTGCTGCGGCGGCTGGGGGCGGGCCGACTGCTCGGGCTGGGCGAGCTGGTGGACCTGCTGCGCCCAGGAGGCGGAGCCGCCGCCGGGGCCGGGGGTCAGGGGGGTGTGCGGCGCGGGCGCCGGGGTCTGGGCCCGCGGCGGTCCGGGGGACGGCGCGGGCGCCGGGACGGGCGCCCGCGGGGTCGCGGCGGGCGGCACCGCCCTCATCGTCATCGTGCCGTCGGCGGGTGCGGGCCCCGTCTCGCGCGCTCGCGGGGTGCGTACGCCGTCCGCGCCCACGGCACGGATGGTGAGCGTGCCGTCCGACGGCGGGCGGCTCCGGTCGCCGGTGCCGCCCGTCCGGTCGGCGCGGCCGGCGACGGTGCCGTCGGGCACGGCTTCGCCGCCGTCCCGCATGCCGGGCAGGGCGCCCCGTGTCGGGTCGGCGGAGCCGGCCCCGCGGGGGTCGGCGGGGGGACGCCCGGCCGCGGCGTCACCCGTGGGCGCGGGCGCGGCGCCCGGAGGCGTGGCACCCGGCCGGGCGGCAGGGGAAGGAGCACCACCGGCCGTTCGTGGGTCCGGGCCGCCCCAGGAGACACGGCGGTCGTGTTCGCCGCCGAAGCCCCCCTGCCGGGCGGTGTCGGCCTGCCAGGCGGACGCCGGTTCGGGGCGGTTGCCTGTCGGCGCCACCTCACCGCCACCGCCGAAGCCTCCGGGCCCCTCGACCTCGTCGAGGAACATCGGCCCGGTCTCGTCCACCGGGGCGGGGCGCCGGGCCGACTGCTGCGGGGCGGCGTCCGCCGTCGATGCGGCTGCCGTCCCGCCCTGCTGCGGCGCCGCCGACGTCCCGTCGTCCGGCGGCGCGGGCCGGCTCGTGCCGGGAACCCAGGAAGCGCCGTTCCAGTACCGGACGTATCCGGGAATGGACGGATCGGGGTAGTAGCCCTCGCGGGGGCTTTCGTCACCGGGTGCCGGGGTTGGGGCGCTCATCACCGTGGTCCCGTATCTCTTCGAGGCCTCAATACAAGGGTCCACATCTATCAGACCGCCGCGCACCCCCGGGCCGGTCCTGCCGTTTGGACCACTTTCAGGGCTGCGGGAAGATTTTCCGGGAAGTCGCGTCATGGACGGACGGGAGGGCTCTCTCTCCTTGCGCGGACCGGTCAGGGGACCGGTCCCCACGAGCAACGGAAGGTGCTTCCCATGCGAGACGTCGTGGAACGTGAGCTGGAACTGATGCTGGTCCTGTCGCCCGAGCGGTCCGTTCCCGTGCCCGCCCGGCTCTCCTACCTCACCGACGACCCGTACGCCGTGCACATCGCCTTCCACATCGGCTCGGAGGCGCCCGTGCACTGGACGTTCGCCCGCGAGCTGCTCGTGGAGGGAGTGTTCCGGCCGTGCGGGTACGGGGACGTACGGATCTGGCCGACCCGGATCGGCGACCGCGGCGTCATCTGCGTCGCCCTCGCCTCGCCGGACGGCGACGCCCTGCTGGAGATGGACGCGGCCGCCGTCTCCGCCTGGATGGAGCGCACCCTGGTGGTCGTGCCCCCCGGGACCGAGAGCGCGCTGCTCGGCCTGGACGCCGCGCTCGCCGAGCTGCTCACGCCGTTGCCGGCCGACGACCTCTGGCTGACCGATCCGTGGTCCGCGGACGAAGCCCAGGACGGAGAGCCGTGAGCGGTGCGGGGGCCGGCCCCGTGGCCGGGCGGTCCGGGCGGTCCGGGCGGTCCGGGCGGTCCGGGGTCAGAACAGCTTGCCGGGGTTGAGGAGACCGAGCGGGTCGAAGGCCGCCTTGATGCCACGCTGCAACTCCAGCCCCACCTCTCCCAGTTCGCGGTCGAGCCACTCCTTCTTCAACACGCCGACGCCGTGTTCGCCGGTGATGGTGCCACCGAGTGCGAGACCCAGCGCCATGATCTCGTCGAAGGACGCGCGGGCCCTGCGGGACTCGTCCGCGTCGGTGTGGTCGAAGCAGACGACGGGGTGGGTGTTCCCGTCGCCCGCGTGGGCGCAGACGCCGATGGTCAGGTCGAACTTCTCGGCGATGGCGGCGGTGCCCTCGAGCATCGCGCCGAGCTTCGACCGCGGTACGCACACGTCGTCGATCATCGTGGCGGACTTGACGGTCTCCAGGGCGGGCAGGGACAGCCGGCGGGCCTGCAGCAGGAGTTCTGACTCGGCGGCGTCCTCGGCGGGCACGACCTCCGTGGCACCCGCGGCGGTGCAGAGCTCCCCGACGGCGGCGAGGTCGGCCGCCGGGTCGGGTGTGTCGAAGGCGCAGAGCAGCAGCGCCTCGGTGGATTCGGGGAGGCCCATGGCGGCCATCGCGTTGACGGCGCGCACCGTCGTACGGTCCATCAGTTCGAGGAGTGACGGGGTGTGTCCGTGCTCCATGATGCGGCACACGGCGTCACAGGCGGCCGCCGCCGAGGGGAACTCGGCGGCGAGCACGAGTTGCTGCGGGGGCTGGGGCCGGAGTGCGAGGACGGCCTTGACGACGATGCCGAGGCTGCCTTCCGAACCCACGAAGAGCCGGGTGAGGTCGTATCCGGCGACGCCCTTGGCGGTGCGCCGGCCGGTGCTGAGCAGCCGTCCGTCGGCGAGGACCACCTCCAGGCCCAGTACGTACTCGGCGGTGACGCCGTACTTCACGCAGCACAGGCCACCGGCCGCGGTACCGATGTTGCCGCCGATGGTGCACATCTCCCAGCTGGACGGGTCCGGCGGGTAGTACAGCCCGTGCTCGCCGACGGCACGCGAGAGCGTGGCGTTGACGACGCCCGGCTCGACGACCGCGATCCGGTCGACCTGGCTGATCTCCAGGATCCGGTCCATCTTGACCAGGGAGAGCACGATGCAGCCGTCGCAGGCGTTCGCCCCGCCGGACAGACCCGTCCTCGCCCCCTGGGGCACCACGGGCACCCGCAGCGCGGTGGCGGTCCGCATGACGTGCTGGACCTCCTCGACCGTGCGCGGGAGCACGACGACGGCGGGGGCACCGGCGTCGCAGAAGCTCGCCATGTCGTGGGCGTACGAGGCGGTGACGTCCGGGTCCGTGATCAGGGCCTCGGCCGGAAGACCTGCCCGCAGGTGTTCAAGAAGTGCATCCATGATCCAAGCGTGACACCCGGGGCCAATGGTGTGAACCCGTCTACGCCCACGTACGCGGAACGCGATGTGCTCTTCGTACTGACGCAGAGTGATGACCATGGATGCCAAGCCGCAGCAGAACCCGGAGCCACCCTCCTCCACCCTGCCGCCGGAGGGCGCGACGTCCGTGCCGTTGCCTCCCGCGCCCCTGCGCACCACGCTGCGCAGGGCCGCCTTCGGGGCCGTCGCCGGCGCCGTGCTCGTGGCCGGAGCCGTGGTCGCCGTACCGGACGGCGCGGAGAGGGCCGTGCCACCCCGGCCGGGGCCGGTGGCACGGGCCGAGGCCGCGGCGGCGGCCGGCTCCCCTGCGGCCCTGTCCGACCTCACGGCGCTGATCGGCGACCGGCAGAGGTGGGTGGAGACGCATCCGTCCGACGCGCCGTCCTGGGCGGTGCTCGGGACGGCGTTCGTGGAATGGGGCCGGCGCTCCGCGGACGCGGCGTACTACGCGCGGGCCGAACAGGCCCTGCGGCGGTCACTGGCCGTACAGCCCGGCGAGCGGGGGAACACGGAGGCGTGGGTGGGGCTGGGGGCACTCGCCAACGCCCGCCACGACTACCTCGCGGCGAAGAAGTGGGGCGAGACGGTCCGCGCCCGGCAGCCGAAGAACTGGACGGCCTACCCGGTGCTGATCGACGCGTACAACGGCCTCGGCGAGTACGAGGCGGCGGGCAAGGCCACCGAGAGGTTCGGGGCGCTGCGCAAGGGTGTCCCCTCGCTGGCCAGGACGGCCGAGATGTACCGCAACCAGGGCTGGCGCGAGGACGCGCTGGCAACCGCCCAGGAGGCGGCCGACCACGCCACGGCTCCCGCCGAGAAGGCGGAGGCGCTGCACCGGCTGGGCGATCTGGCCTGGGAGCGCGGCGAACCCGCTGAGGCGCTCGCCCAGTACGAGGCGGCCCTGCGTACGGACAGGAGCCACCTCGCCTCCCGTGCGGGCCGGGCCCGCGCGCTGGCCGCCCTGGAGCGCACGGACGAGGCACTGGCCGACTACCGGACGGTCACCGCGAAGCTGCCCGTCCCGCAGTACGTCCTCGAACTGGGCGAGCTGTACGAGTCGATGGACCTGGACGGGGACGCCCGCACCCAGTACGCACAGCTGGGTGAGCTCCTGGACCGGGCGAGGACCGCCGGAGTGAACGAGTCCGTGCTGGAGGCCCGCTACGAGGCCGACCACGGCGACCCGGACGCGGCGGTGGAGCTGATGCGCACGGAGTGGTCCTCGCTGCGCCGCAGTGCGGCGGTCGCGGACGCGCTGGGCTGGGCGCTGCACCGGGCGGGCCGGACGGAGGAGGGCGTGCAGTACGCGGAGCGGGCTGTGGAGACGGGGGTGCGGGACGCCTCGTACGCGTATCACCTGGGCGTGATCGAGAGCAGCCTCGGTCAGGACGGCCCGGCCCGCGGCCATCTGGAGGAGGCGCTGCGCACCAACCCGCGGTTCTCGCCGCTGGCCGCCCCCCTGGCCCGGGAGGCCCTGGAGGAGCTGGGTGAGCCGGCACCGGGCGGCCCGGAGGAGATGCGGGGCGCGGAGCCCGAGCCGGCCCCTTCCGCCGCCGCCTCTCCTTCTTCGGCACCGAAGGCGGACGCGGTCTCCGTACGCGGGCCCGGCACCGGCGCCGTTTCCCCCTCCGGTCCGGGTACCGCGCCGACGCAGCCGGCGGCCCCGCCCGTGCGGGCGTCCTCCGCGTCGGCGGGGGCGCCGGGGGGCGCGGCGGCCTCGTAGGCGGCGCGCGCCGGCACGGACGGGTGCTCCGCGAGGACGCCCGCCCGCGTCCGGCCGCTGGGGCCTACAGGTTGCCGCGCTTCTCCTGCTCGCGCTCGATCGCCTCGAAGAGGGCCTTGAAGTTGCCCTTGCCGAAGCCCATCGAGCCGTGCCGCTCGATCATCTCGAAGAAGACCGTCGGCCGGTCCTGGACCGGCTTGGTGAAGATCTGCAGCAGGTAACCGTCCTCGTCGCGGTCGACGAGGATCTTCAGTTCGCGCAACGTCTCCACGGGCACCCGGGTCTCGCCCGCCCACTCGCCGAGCGTGTCGTAGTACGAGTCCGGCGTGTCCAGGAACTGCACGCCGGCCGCCCGCATGGCCTTCACGGAGGCGACGATGTCGTTGGTGGCGAGCGCGATGTGCTGGACGCCGGCGCCGCCGTAGAACTCCAGGTACTCGTCGATCTGCGACTTCTTCTTCGCGATCGCCGGCTCGTTGATCGGGAACTTCACCTTCAGCGTGCCGTCGGCGACGACCTTCGACATGAGGGCGGAGTACTCGGTGGCGATGTCGTCGCCCACGAACTCCTTCATGTTGGTGAAGCCCATGACCTTGTTGTAGAAGGCCACCCACTCGTTCATCCGGCCGAGCTCCACGTTGCCGACGCAGTGGTCGATGGCCTGGAAGGTGCGCCTGGCGGCCGGCTCGACGATGGGCTCGGCGGCCCGGTAGCCCGGCAGGTAGGGGCCGTCGTAGTCACCGCGCTCGACCAGCGTGTGGCGGGTCCTGCCGTACGTCGCGATGGCAGCCAGGACGACGGTGCCGTGCTCGTCCTTGACCTCGTACGGCTCGGCGACGCCCTTCGCGCCGTGCTCGACCGCGTACGCGTAGGCGGCGCGGGCGTCCGGGACCTCGATCGCGAGGTCGACCACGCCGTCGCCGTGGGCGTGCACGTGGTCGGCCAGGAAGGTGCCCCACTCGGTGGAGGCCTTGATGACGGAGGTCAGGACGAAGCGGGCTGAGCCGTTGGTCAGGACGTAACTCGCGGTCTCGCGGCTGCCGTTCTCCGGTCCGGAGTAGGCGACGAGCTTCATGCCGAAGGCGGTGGAGTAGTAGTGCGCCGCCTGCTTGGCGTTGCCCACCGCGAAGACGACCGCGTCCATTCCCTTGACCGGGAAGGGATCGGCCTGCCGTGCGGTGTCGGGGGTGGTGTGCAGAGTCTCAGTCATACCGGAAGGTTCCCGTCGCTTCGCAAGGTGCGCAACAGTTCGCGCGATCGGTGGGCAGCTTGCCCGGCGGATGGCCATGATGGGCGGGCTATCTGTACAGGATGACCACCGGAAGAGGTGTCATGACGATCGATCATCTGGACGGCCGGCTCATCGTGCTGCTGGCCCGTGAGCCCCGTATCGGTGTACTGGAGGCTTCCCGGCGGCTCGGCGTGGCGCGCGGAACCGTACAGGCGCGGCTCGACCGGCTTCAGTCGAACGGCGTCATCCGCGGGTTCGGGCCGGACGTCGATCCGGCGGCACTCGGCTATCCCGTCACCGCGTTCGCGACGCTGGAGATCAAGCAGGGGCAGGGGGTGGACGTGCGGGCGCACCTGCGCGGGGTTCCTGAGGTGCTGGAGCTCCACACCACGACAGGGCACGGCGACATGCTCTGCCGACTCGTGGCGCGCTCCAACGCCGACCTGCAGCGGGTGATCGACCGCGTCGTCGGCTTCGACGGCATCATGCGGGCCTCCACGGCGATCGTGATGGAGAACCCCGTACCGCTGCGCGTCATCCCGCTCGTGGAACAGGCGGCGCGGGACACCGGCTGAGAGTGCGCCGCGCGGGTGCAAAGAGGTGGTTGCAAAAAAGGCGTTGCAAAGCTGTCTTTGCAACCTTACGGTCAGCCCATGCCCACCACAGAACCCGACGGAACCGCCCCTGAGGCCGACGACCCGAGGCTGCACCGGGTCGACGCCCGCACCCTTCGCGGACTCGCCCACCCGCTGCGCCTGCGCCTGTTGAGCACCCTCAGGGAGTACGGCCCCGCCACGGCCTCCGGCCTCGCCGAGCGGCTCGCCGAGTCCAGCGGCGCCACCAGCTACCACCTGCGGCAGCTGGCGGCGTACGGCTTCGTGGAGGACGCCCCGGAACTGGGCAAGGGCCGTGAGCGCTGGTGGCGGGCGGCCCACGCGGGCACCAGCTTCGACATGGGCCGCCTCATGGACCATCCGGACCCCGAGGTCCGCGGAGCCACCGGCGTCGTCATCCACGAGGTCGCGTCGGCGCACGCCAGGGAGATGGACACCTGGGTCGGCACGATGCACGAATGGCCCGAGACCTGGCGCCACAGCTGGGACATCAGCGACTACAAGGTGCGCCTCACGCCCGACCTGGCCTCCGAACTCATCGACCGGATGCACGCACTCGTCGAGAGCTACCAGGACCGCGTCCCCGAAGGCACCGAGGGTTCCGCCATGGTCCGCAGCCACACCCACCTCTTCCCGCGCTCGACCGACTGAGGGGACCACTGCCGTGCACTGCGACATCCACTACCTGCTGCACGCCTACCGCGCCGCCGAACTGCACGGCGAGGCGACACGGTTCCGGCCGCGGCGCGACGGACTGCGTCACCGGGCCGGCTGGTTGATGGTCGACCTGGGACTGCGGCTGGCGCAGACCCGGAGGGCCCCCGTCCGCGCCGCGCGGACGGCCTGACGTGGACGGGCCGGACAGCGGAGGGCCTGCGCGGAACCGCACCCCGCTCGCCGCCGTCCTGGCGGCGAACTCCATATCCACGGCGGGCACCTCGCTGACCCTCATCGGCGTGCCGTGGTTCGTCCTGGAGACCACGGGCAGTGCGGGACGGGCCGGCGTCGTCGCCTTCTGCGCGACCCTGCCCATCGTCGTCGCCGCCCTGATCGGCGGGCCGGTCATCGACCGGATCGGCCGGCGCCGGGTGGCCGTCGCCTCCGACGCGGTGTGCGGCGCGGCCGTCGCCGCCATCCCCCTCCTGCACTACGCGGGGGCGCTCGCCTTCTGGATGCTGTGCGCCCTGATGGCGCTGAACGGACTGGTCCACACCCCCGGCAACACGGCCCGCTACGTCCTCGTCCCCGACCTGGCCGAGGAGGCCGGCACCACCCTGACCCGCGCCGCCAGCCTCTTCGACGCCGTCTCGCGCGGCGCCCGTATGGTCGGCGCGGCCCTGGCGGGCGTACTGATCGCCGTCGCCGGCGCCGAGACGGTCCTGCTGCTGGACGCGGCCTCGTTCGCCGTGTCCGCGCTGCTGGTCGCTGCAGGCGTGCGCGGGGTCGGCGCCGCCGAGCCCCGCAGGACCACGGCCCCCGTCTCGCTGCGCTCCTACCGCGCCGAACTGCGCGAGGGCTACGCCTACCTGCTGGGCAACCGGCTGCTGCTCTGCGTGGTCGTCATGGTGATGTTCATGAACGGCACCGACCAGGGCTGGAACGCGGTCCTGCTGCCCGTGCACGCCGAGGGGGAGCTGGGCGGGGCCACCGACCTCGGGCTGCTCACCGCACTGTTCGGGGCGGGCGGACTGGCCGGCGCGCTGCTGTACGGGGCCGTGGGGCACCGCTTCTCACGGCACACGGTGTTCACCGTGTGCGTGGTGCTGTGCGGGGCGCCCAGATTCGTGGTCGCCGCGGTCACGGGCACGACTGCGCCGCTCGCCGTCACGATGGCGCTGAGTGGTGTGGCGGGCGGCATGCTCAACCCGATCCTGACGACGGTGACGTACGAACGCGTCCCCGAGGAGCTGCGCAGCCGGGTGTCCGGGGCGCTCACCGCGGGCTGCGAGCTGGCCATGCCCGTCGGCGGACTCGCCGCCGGCCTGCTGGTGGAGGGCGTGGGGGCCCGGGGCGCGCTGCTGGCGATGGGCGCGGTGTACTTCCTGGCGACGCTGAGCCCGCTGGTGTTCCCCGCCTGGCGCACGATGGAGGTGCGTCAGGCACCACAGGGCCCGCGGAAGAATGCGCGGGGGGAGGGGAACGGGCCGCTCAGCAGCTCGGGACCTTCGTGCCCTGCTCCAGAGCCCGCAGCGAGGACACGGCACCCTTCAGCGTCGTGACGGGGATCAGCCTCAGGCCGTCCGGCTTCTCCGCCCGGGCCTCCTTGCACTCGGCCTCGGGCACCAGGAAGACGCTCGCACCGTCGCGCCGGGCGGCCTGCGTCTTCATGGAGACCCCGCCGACGGCGCCGACCGTGCCGTCGGCCTCGATCGTCCCCGTGCCGGCGACCGTGCGGCCGCCGGTCAGATCGCCGCCGGAGCCGTCACCGTCCAGCTTGTCGATGATGCCCAGCGAGAAGAATAGGCCGGCGCTGGGACCACCGACATCGGCGAGATGCAGCGTGATGTCCACCGAGTCGGGGGCCCTGTCCAGGTAGGTCAGGGCGGCGTCGACGGCGACGTTCTGCGACTCCCGCATGTCCTGGAGGTTGTGCTTCTCGATCTCCTTCTCGGATCCGCCCGTCGGGTAGACGGAATCACGGGGCATGACCGCGCGGTCCGTCCTGAACCAGCTGTCGACCACGTCCCCGATCCCGACGTCGGCGCCCGGACCGGTCGCGACGATCGTCGTCATCAGCAGTGCACCGTCGGTGGTCCGGGTCGGCGCGCCCGCGATCGTGATGACCGGCGTTCCCTTGTCGTCCCCCAGGACGTTCGCGGTCGTGCCGGGCTGCGCCAGCGTGAAGGGCAGCGGCGCGAAGGCGGCCGTGCCGAACAGGGCGAGGACGGGCAGCGCGCAGAGGGCGAGGACGCGGGGGCGCGAGAGACGAGTGACCACCCGCCCAATCTATCCGCCACCACCCGGCCCCGGGCCCACCGGTCCGGTGGGCCCGGAAGGCGGAGCGGGCCCGTCCGGTCCCTGCCCGGCCGCCCGCGCCCGACCGCCCGCCGCTGCTCCGCTCCCCGTCTCCCACCGTGACAGGCGGGGTGGGGGCGAGGCGGGGCGGAACTAGCGCAGCGCGTCCGCGACCTCGCGGGCCGCGTCCAGCACCCGGGGCCCGACCCGCTCCGGTACGGCGTCCGCGAGCATCACCACGCCCACGCTGCCCTCCACCCCGGACACCCCGACGAGCGGCGCCGCCGCCCCGCAGGCGCCGGCTTCGAGCTCGCCGTGGGTGAGGGTGTAGCCCGGGTGGTCGGTGACCGTCTTCTGCCGGGCGGTGAGGATGGCCCGGCCCGCGGCCCCCCTGTCCAGCGAGTGCCGGAAGCCGGCCCGGTAGGCCACGTGGTAGTCGGTCCACGTCGGCTCGACGACGGCGACCGCGAGCGCGTCGGCCCCATCGACCAGCGTGAGGTGCGCGGTGGCCCCTATGTCCTCGGCCAGCGATCGAAGGGCGGGCAGAGCCGCCTCCCTGACCAGGGGGTGCACCTGGCGGCCGAGGCGCAGCACGCCCAGGCCGACCCTGGCCCGGCCGCCCAGGTCACGCCGGACGAGGGCGTGCTGTTCCAGAGTGGCGAGCAGTCGGTAGACCACGGTGCGGTTGACGCCGAGTTTGTTCGACAACTCGGTGACGGTCAGGCCGTGATCGGTATCGGCGAGCAGTTTGAGGACACGCAGTCCCCGGTCGAGCGTCTGAGAAGTCTCCGCGGTCACGACGCCCTCTCCCTCTTTGGTGAGCGGGGCGGTTCTCTCTTCGGAGTGCCGACGCCGGTCCCATCGGCGACGCACCGAGAGGCCGCCGACTGGCCATGGCACCGGCTGCGCTCCGCGGCCACGCTGCCACGGCGCGTTCATGTTTCGGGGACATTAGCGAGCGGGTCCGCTCAGCGGAAGACCTCGTCCAGAATCCGGTCCCGCCGCCGAACGCGACGGCATAACCGCCGGTCAACGCGAAAGCGTCCGGAACGCGAACATCTACGCGCGTTCATGTCGAAGGACGTCACCGCGACACTCCGTGCACCACTTGTGAACGATTGTTAACCAACCGTGAATAATTGTTGCAGAAACTTGTGCCCGAGCGGGCCTCGCGCGCCCCCGCGAGCGCCCGTACGCCCCCGGAGCGGTGACGGCAACGGGCCCGGTACGGGGCGCACTTCGCCGTACCGGGCCCGCTCACACCTCAGCGGTGGTGGCTCACCGCATCCGGGTGGCCCACTCCTGCACCTTCTTGATCCGGTCCTGGATCTGGCCGGCCGTCGCCTCCGCGCTCGGCGGCCCGCCGCACACCCGCCGCAGCTCGGTGTGGATCACCCCGTGCGGCTTGCCGCTCTGGTGCGTGTACGCCGACACCATCGTGTTGAGCTGCTTGCGCAGCCCCAGCAGCTGCTTGTGCGTGACCACGGGCCTGCCCTCGGCCGGCTTCTCCAGCAGGTCCGCCTCCGAGGCAGGCTTCTGGCGGCTGTGCGCGATCTGCCGGGACTGCCGCTTCTGGAGCAGCAACTGCACCTGGTCGGGTTCCAGCAACCCCGGAATCCCCAGGTAGTCCTGCTCCTCCTCGCTCCCCGGGTGCGCCTGCATGCCGAACTCGGCACCGTCGTACAGCACCCGGTCGAAGACCGCGTCGGACTCCAGCGCCTCGAAGGGAAGCTGCTCCTCGGTCTCCTCGTCCTCGAGCTTCTCCGCGTCCGCGAGGAGCTGGTCCTCCTCGGCGAACGGGTTCTCCTCGTCGCTGCCCTTCTTGGGCTTGTCGAGCACGTGGTCGCGCTCGACCTCCATCTCGTTCGCGAAGTCCAGCAGCATGGGAATGGTCGGCAGGAAGACCGAGGCCGTCTCGCCACGCCGCCGCGACCGTACGAAACGGCCGACCGCCTGCGCGAAGAAGAGCGGTGTCGAGATGGTGGTGGCGTACACGCCGACCGCGAGGCGCGGCACGTCGACGCCCTCCGACACCATCCTGACCGCGACCATCCAGCGCGATCCGTCCTGGCTGAACGTGTCGATGTTCTTGGACGCGGCCTTCTCGTCGGAGAGGACGACCGTCGGCTTCTCGCCGGTGACCGACTTGAGGATCTTGGCGTACGCGCGCGCCGACTCCTGGTCCGTCGCGATGACCAGCCCGCCCGCGTCCGGAATGCCCTTGCGGACCTCGGTCAGCCGCTTGTCGGCGGCGGCCAGCACATTCGGGATCCAGTCGCCGGTGGGCGAGAGCGCGGTGCGCCAGGCCTGCCCGATGGCGTCCTTGGTCATCGGCTCGCCGAGGCGTGCGGCGATCTCGTCCCCGGCCTTGGTGCGCCAGCGCATGTTGCCGCTGTAACTGAGGAAGATCACGGGGCGGACGACCCCGTCGGCGAGAGCGCTGCCGTAGCCGTACGTGTAGTCGGCCGAGGACCGCCGGATGCCGTCGTTGCCCTCCTCGTACGCCACGAAGGGGATCGGGTTGGTGTCCGACCGGAACGGCGTACCGGTGAGGGCCAGGCGCCGGGTCGCCGGGTCGAACGCCTCCTGACAGGCCTCCCCCCAGGACTTCGAGTCACCGGCGTGGTGGATCTCGTCGAGGATCACGAGCGTCTTGCGCTGCTCGCACCGGTTGCGGTGCAGCATCGGGCGCACGCCCACGCCCGCGTAGGTGACGGCGACCCCGTGGTACTCCTTGCTCACGGGTCCGGCGCTGTAGTCCGGGTCCAGCTTGATGCCTATGCGGGCAGCGGCTTCCGCCCACTGCTTCTTGAGGTGCTCGGTCGGCGCGACGACGGTGATCTGCTGCACCACGTGGTGGTGCAGCAACCATGAGGCGAGGGTCAGCGCGAAGGTGGTCTTTCCCGCGCCGGGCGTCGCGACGGCGAGGAAGTCGCGCGGCTGCTCCTGGACGTACTTCTCCATGGCACCCTGCTGCCAGGCTCGCAGCTTCCCGGCCGTGCCCCAGGGGGCGCGGCCGGGAAAGGCGGGTGAGAGGTGGTGGGAGGCGGTAGTAGTCACGGTCTCCGGTTCGGGGCACTCGGGTACGTGGGGCGGTGTCCGTACGGGCCGGAAGCAGCCCGCACGCGATACGACAACCGGGCCACCCTACCGGCGGGCGGGACGGAATCCGCCCTCGACGGCGCCCCTGCCCCGGATAGTGCGACGGCTGTCACACGTCGGGGACGACCGGGTCGCGAAGGGCCTGGCCGATGCGCTTCACCTCGTCCACCGCTCCCGGGGCCGCGGCGGTGACCAGGCGTTCCGCCGCATCACCGGTACGTCTGGGAAGTCCGCACCCGGCTCGCCACCCAGACCCCCACCAGCGCCACCACCGCCATCGGCAGGAACACCGCCGCGAAGGCCCCCGGGCGGGCCCCGGCGGTCCCGCTGCCCACGGCCCCGTGCACGGCAGTGCCCACCGCGCCGCCACCGAGCGCGGCGAACGCCGCACCACCGCCGGTGAGCAGCAGGACGTTGGCCAGCCCGTCCGAGATCTGCAGGGCTGCGGAGTTGCCGCCGGCTTCCTCCGGTGCCGACAGCTTCAGCAGCAGCACGCTCGTCGAGGCGATCACGACGCCCATGCCGAAGCAGCCGACACCCCACACGGCGGCCAGCGTCCACACCGGCACCGCCTCGATCAGCACGGCGGGCGCGGCGGCGATCGAGAGGGCCACCAGCACCATGCCGGCCACCATCAGGGGTTCGCGGTACGGCTCCAGCCGCGGCCTGGCCAGGACGTACGAGCCGAGCGCCCACGTCAGGCCGCCCGCGGCGAGCGACAGCCCCGCCATCGTCGGGGACAGCCCGCGCTGGGTCACCAGCATCAGCGGGACGAACGACTCCGCGGCGATGAACGACCCGGCCGAGATCCCGCGCAGCAGGATCACCGCGGGCAGCCCCCGCGCGGCCCGCACCGTGCCCCGGGGCATCAGCCCGAGCACGGCCGGCACGAGGAGCGCGGTACCGGCCACGGCCGGCAGCAGCGACAGCCACCGCAGCTCCTGCCCGGCGTACTGCAGCAGTCCCGCACCGAGCGAGATGCCCAGGGCCAGCCGGAGGCGCCGACGGTCGTAGGGCTGTGCCCCCGCCACCGCGTCGGCCGGCCCGGAGGCCATCCGGCGGATCGCGGGCAGGGCCAGACCGAGCGGCAGGAGGATGAGCACCGGGATCCCCACGAAGACCCAGCGCCAGCCGAGGTTTTCGGTCACCGTCCCGGCCCCGAGCGGCCCCACGACGGACGGGACGATCCACGCCGCCGAGAACGCCGCCATGATCGAGGGCCGGGCCCGCTCCGGATAGGCCCGCCCGATGACCACGTACAGGGCCACGATCACGAGCCCGCCGCCGACGCCCTGGACGGCCCGCCCCAGGATGAACGTCCACATGTACCCCGCGGTCCCGGAGACCAGCAGCCCGGCGCCGAACGCCCCGATACCGGTGGCGAGCGGCGCGAGCGGCCCGCGCCGGTCGGCCCACTGCCCGGAGAGCACCATGGCGAAGAGGCTGGTGGTGAAGTACGCGGAGAAGGCGAACGCGTAGAGCGGGATGCCGTGCAGTTCCCGGGCAGCCACCGGCATCGCCGTACCGACGGCGGTCGCCTCGAAGGCGATGAGCAGGACCACGGAGACGATGCCGACACTGAGCGCCCGGTACGTGCGCCCCAGCACACCCTCGGAAGGGGCGTAGGCGGCGATGTCGTCGACGGGGGCCGAGAGCTCGGCGTCACGCGGTTCCAGGACACTCATGGACCCCAGAGTAAGGGCCGAAACAGCAGGTGACCCCTGTCGGTGGGAGGAGTGCGGCCCCGCCGTTGGTCGTAGGTCCACGGGCCCGGGCGTGAACGCCGTATGGCAGTCGTATTGCGGGGCGGCCGCCGCCCTTGAGCGGTGCGGCGCCGCGCCCGTACGGTCGGTGACACAGGGAACAACACACCTGGCCGTGTGCCCGAGTGGTTCAGGGGCTCGACTGCAACTCGAGTTACACCGGTTCGAATCCGGTCACGGCCTCCGCGGTACCCGGCTATTTCCGGAGACCGCCTCAACGCGAGACCCGACGGCATCGGCCGCCCCCATGGTGAGGGGGCGGCCGATGCCGTATGCCCAGGGCGCTATTTCGGGGTGAGTACGGGGGTCTTCGGCAGGCCGCCGTTGTTCTCGCAGTCGAGTTCCTTCACCAGCTTGAGCGCCATGGCGTGCAGAATCTTCATGTTCATGTTGCGGTACTCACGCGTGTCGGGCGCATCGCTCTCCCCCCTCCCGAAACCGCCCTGGATCCGCAGTGGCGACTTGTCCGAACCGTCCAACTGAGGACTCACGCACTCGAAGTAGAGCGATGCACCACCCCGCCTCACCGAAGACTGCAAACCCATGGTGTACAACTCGCCACCGGCCGGAAGACGTTCATCCTTCACGTCCTGCGGGGCGTACATGGAGAACGAGACGCCCGCTTCATCACCCAGCCCCCCTCCCTTCGGATCGGGTTCACACAGGTGTGCTCCACCAGCCCACGAACGTCCTGACGCATAACCCTCCTTGAGGGCCGACACGACCTTCTCCATGCCGTTTCCATTTTCCCAGGCGAAGACCTTCTTCCCCGTCACCTTTTCGAGCATCTCCGCCGGCGGACCGGCGAACAGACCGCCGCACACCTCATCGGCCCCGACGAACTGCGGGTGCTCCTCCTCGCCGGAGCCGCATGCCACGCTCCCCGCCCCCAAGGCCAGGACCATCCCCGCAGCCGTCAGCAATCGCCGCACCTCCGCGCACCCGCTTCCCTTGTCTCGCCTTCGGTTCGTCCCATCCGCCCGTTCACCAGCAACCGTTTGCCCCTGACAGCGCCATTCGCACAGATCAAGCCTCGGGCCCGGTGCCCTGGACCCGCGCACGAAGGTTGCCGTCCTGGTAACCGACGAGCCTGGATTCATGCAAGTCCTCAACCAACGAGCCCTCCGTCCTCGCGTCCAACTTGTCGATCTCTTCTTTGTGCCGCGACGCAAAGTCTTCGACCGGTGTCTCCGTGTACACCTCTCCAGCGGTGTACACGGCGTACTTTTCCGTGTCGGTGAGATCGTCCATCTTCTCTTTGTTCTCGTCGATCACCTTCTCGCCCATGCCGCCCAGCACATCTCCCATGAGCTGTTCGACGGCTCCGGTCGCCGTATCGGTGAAAATGGGTACCAGGAGTGCGCCAGCGCCGATGACCGGGGCCGCCGGCAGGAAGAACGCGGCTGTCGCCACTCCGGCGCCGAGAGCCGCGGTGCTACCGAACTCCACCCACCCAGCACGCTTTTCTGCCGCCTTCTCGTAATCTTCGTGTGTCTTGAGGTTCGTGGCCTCTATTTGATCCGCACGGGCCTGATCCAGGATGCCCTGCGCCCCGGATCCGATTCTCACTGCCCTTCGGGCATCCCCTGTGTCAATGTCCCCGTCGGCATTTACCTGCGCCTCCAACACACTGCTCGTATACAGTTGCTCGGCAGCACTCACCGACGCGTACGCGTCCGGATGCTGGCCTAGAACGCTCAGGAACTTCCTTGCGATACCCCGACCTTCGCCGTCCTCGGCGTCGGCAAAATCCATGTGCCCGTCGACGTTCTTACCCGGGGCGAAGACGCTGTCATCGCCGTTCTTGTCCAGTGCCCAGTTGATGTCGTCGATGTAGCCGGCACCCATGGTGCCCAGGCTGTCAGCCATCGACTCGTGCGCCTTGAGCAGTTTGGCGTCCTCGCCGTACTTCTGCATGACCTGTTCCATGATCGTGGCATTGTCCGCGTCCCGCACCACGCCCGCGTCCGGGTGTCCGACCGGATAACCGAGCGTCGCCGCTTCCAAGGCGTGCCCAAGAGCGTCAGGTATGTGGTCGAGGGACGCCTCCCCCTCCTTCTTGTCCAGCGAGTTGACGTCCCCGAAGGATTCCCACTTCTCGGTGCCGAAGAAGTCGAGGTAGTTCTCGATCGCCTTGCCGTCCGCCTCCCCGAGGTTCGCGGTGGCGCCCTTGTTGACCGTGCCGTCCTCGTTGTAGGCGGTCGGCGGGTCAGCGAAGAAGTGCTTCGCCGCGTCCGGACTGTTGCCGAGCGCCTCCAGCATGGCCGTGGTCGGTTCGTAGCCGGCTCCGTTGACACCGGAAGGGTTGAACGGGTTCTTGAAGGGACTGTTCACCACCTTGCTGTCGGCGAACATGTACGGGTCCTTCTGGTGCAGCTGTGCCACGTGTTCGGCGATCGGGTTCAGGAACTTCGCGTCGTAGTTCCCGTACCGCATGATTCCGCCGAGCAGCTGATAGCCGAACGGCCCGCCGTTGTCGTACTTCGACAGCGGGATCCGTTCCGTGCCGAGCTTGCGCAGTTCCGGACCCCACTCGGCGGTGAATGCCTTGTCGTGTGAGGCCGTGGCCAGGTTGAGGCCCAGGTTCTTCTGGAGCGCCTGAACATCCTTGAGGCGTTCCTTGTCGACCTTGCTGTAGTCGTACGTGTCCCTGGAGAGCTGGCCGAAGAACGCGAGCGACTTCTCCGGTCCGAGCTTCTCGTAGAAGTTCTTCGCGAAATCCGGCGACTTGCCGTTGTCGTGCAGCAGCTCGTTGAGCGCAGTGAGTTCGGTGTGCGTGATGTCGCGGCCCTTGGCGGCCAGGGCGGCAGCCCGGGCGGCCTCCTCCTGGTCCATCTTCGTGTACTTCGGGGCGCTGAAGTCCTTGCCCTCGGTGACGTTGGCCTCGAGGGAGTTCTTGAAGGACACGTCCGTGTCGTTGCAGGTCTCGACGATGCCGTCGATCTTCTTCTGCCAGGCAGCGATGTTCTCCTTCTGCTGGCGCACCAAGTCCGGGTAGTCGGGGTCGTGATGCCGCTGCGCCGGCGGGATGTCCTCCACCGGGTGCCGCGCGGTGACCTTGCCCTTGGCGTCCACGTGGATGCCAGCCGCCGGCCCCTCGTGGTCCCGGATGTTGATCAGCTCGTCCTTGGCCTTCTTGATGGCCGTGTGCGCTTCTTCGAGGATCTGCTTGACGCCCTTGGCCTCGGCGGCGGCGTCCTTGAACTCCTTGGCCGTCTTGCCGATGAACCCCTTGGTGACGCCCGCGTTGGCGCCCGCCCAGTCGGCCTTGTCCGCCTTGACCTTCATGCCGTCGTTGGCGTCGTCGGCCAGCCGGTCCAGCTTCGTGACCATGTCGGCCCAGTCGTCGGCCGCCGTCTTCAGCTTCGTCGTCGGCGCGTCGATTATGTCCGCGTACTCCATCGTTCCTGCGCTCCCCCGTGGACTACTTCAGGTACTCGTTCAGTTTGGAGACGGATATCAGATCGCCGCCGATCTGTACGTCGTCCTTCATGTGGGCGGACTTGGTGTAGTCCAGGTGGTTCGAGATCTGCGCGCAGGCGCCGAGCAACGTCTTCATGTGCGTTTGCCAGCGGTCGTGCACCTTGAGCAACGCGGACCCGCTGGTGAAGTTGCCGTTCGTCAGCGCGATCGCCGCGTCGAAGGTGGAGGGTCGTGCGTGGTCCCCGTCCTTGGCGAGCCGGGTGTGCAGGGTGTACGCGTCATGCCCGATGGCACCCAGGTTGTCCCGGTCGACGGCGAGATCGGCATCCGCCGGACCACTGCCACTGCCGCCTCCCTCCGCCGGAAGGCTGTTGAGCCGCATGTCGACCCGCTGGGTCGATTCCGCCCGAAGAGCCGCCCATTCTGCGTCGAACGTCACGTATTCCCCCGTACTTGTTCCCGGTTGCCGTCGACCTCGCTATCGCTGACGCCCACGCTAACCGTTCAGTTTCACCGATCACCAGCCTGTCCAGGTGTCGGATCCCCTCCCCTACGGCGAGTTGCGGGTTCGAAAGGTATGGGGAAGACCGCAATGCGAGGCTCGAGACCCGAACGCTTTCAGTACTCAGCAAGAAGCAGGGAATTCGCCCCTTGGCCGGCACTGCAACCACCTCGCAGCCCGGCTCATGAGGCACGGGCCCGAAAGTCCGCTGGCCAGCCGTGCGGAGGCGGCAGGCGACCCGGACCGAGTGGCAGGAAGCGGACTTGCTGCCCAACTCCTACACCGACTGCCGCATCGATACGTTCGAGGGCGAACAGCACCGTGGCACCGGGGATGTGTCGGTGAAGTGGTCCGTGCTCCCACTCGGGTCGATGGGTGATCCCAAGATCGGCTGTGGCATGGCGTCAGGCGAGTGAGCTGATGTACGTGGCGCCGGAACCCCGGCCCGGCACGCTCGCAGTTGCTCGCGGGATGTGCAGTACCCGGAGCAGTTGCGTCGCAGTCGACGGACCTGCCGCTCCAATTCCAGGTGACGGGTGCAGATCCGGGGGTTGAACTGCGGTGGGAGCTGCTCAGCGCGTTCGCACAGTCAGTGACGCGGCAGATGGGCTGCACAACGCCCCCGCCGTGCCCTCCGAACTTCTCCCGGCCCCCTGACGGCTGTGGCACAGGTCCGGCCTCCCCCGCCGGATCCGGCCCCGGACTGACCGGCATCGTCGACCTGGCCAGGGCGCCCTTTCCCCTCTCCCACCCTGCATGAGCCTTTTGAGTAGGCTCCCCCGGTCAAGTCTTCGTTCGGGGGAATACGATTCATGCACACGCCGCGTCACGCCTCCGCCCGGCAGGTCGGGCCGTACCTCGTCATCACCCGACTGGATCCCACGGGCACCGGCGCGATGCCCGTTTCCGAGCGCCGATACATCGCGCGCACTGCTGATGGTGAGCGCACCGTCATGCTGAGTCTTCCCGTCAGCGGAGCGGACCCCAACCGGTTTCGTGTGGAGGCACGGGCGCGCAGCTTCCGATGGGACCGTGGGCATCGGTGGTCACCGAGTGTTCGCCTCCTGACGGGCCCGCCTGGTGCGCTCGCCCCTACGAGCCCGCTCTTCCGCTTCCGACCGCTCTGGCCGTGCACGGAGCGCCTCTGCCGGAGGAGACGCTACGGGCGCTCGGTGCCTGCCTCGCGGAGACGCTCGTCGCCGCGCACACAGTGGGCGTGACCCACGCCGGACTTTCCCCCACGGCCGTACTGTTGGCCCCCGACGGCCCCCGGGTCACCTGCTTCGGTGCTGCCCGGGCCGCCGCGCCGGACGGCACACCGAGAGCGGGCCTGCCCGGCCTCGAGCCTGGCAGCCTCGCCCCCGAGCAAGCCACCGGCGGGCGCCCACGTCCGCCCGGTGACGTCTACGCGCTGGGCGCGGTCCTCGCGTACGCGGCTACCGGGCACACGGTGCCCGACCGCCAAGAGCTCCCGCCCTTGCTGCGGTCGGTCGTACCGACCTGCCTGGCCCGGGACCCGGCCGCACGTCCACGAGCCGCCGACGTCCTGAGCGCGCTACTCCCCGCCGGCGCCTCGGCCACCACCGGTGCCCCCACCGTCGTCGACGCCGCCGCCAGGTCGTTTCCCCTCCCGGGGCGCGTGATCGCGGCCATCGCTCGCCAGTCCGCGGAAATCCTCGCCGCCGACCTTCCCCTGCCCTCCGGAAGCTGACCGTGCTCGAACCCCTTCTCCACGACGACCCGCACACCACCGCTTCCTACCGGCTGATCGCCCGGCTCGGCAGCGGTGGCATGGGAACGGTCTACCTGGCGCGCTCCCCCGGCGGCCGCACGGTCGCGCTCAAGACCGTGCACGCGCGCATCGCCGCGGACACCACCTTCCGTACCCGCTTCCGCCTCGAGGCAGATGCTGCCCGTGTCATCGGCGGACGGCACGGTGCCCAGGTGTTCGACGCAGATCCCCTGGCCGAAACACCTTGGCTGGCGACGGAGTACGTCCTCGGTCCGCCTCTCGACGAGGCCGTCGCACGGCACGGTCCGCTGCCCGAGACCGCGGTGCGTGCCGTGGGCGCGGCGCTGTGCGGCGCGCTCGGCCAACTCCACAGCTCGGACGTGGTGCACCGCGACCTGAAGCCGTCCAACGTCATGCTGAGCGCATACGGACCGAAGGTCATCGACTTCGGCATCGCCCGTGCCCTGGGCGACGACCGGCTCACCCGCACAGGGACGGCCGCGGGCACGCCCGCGTACATGTCGCCGGAGCAGGCCGGCGGGCAGGAGCAGACACCGGCCGGCGACGTGTTCGCCCTTGCCGGAGTCCTAGTATTCGCCGCCACGGGCCACGGCCCCTTCGGTGGCGGGCAGGCCGCAGACCTCATCTACCGGGTGCGGTACGCGGACCCCGATCTCACCGGCGTACCCTCATCGCTCGCCCCGCTTCTGACCCGCTGCCTCGCCAAGGATCCGTCCGCGCGCCCGGGGACGGCCGAACTCGCGCGGGAACTGCACGACGGCCACGGCCAGTTCGTGGACCACCTGCCGGCCGAACTGCTCGCGGTGATCGGCCGACTTGCTGCCGAGGTCTGGCAGTACCGGCCCCATCGGCTCCCTGCGCCCCCGGAACGGGCGGGCACGGCGCCCGAAGCGCCCACACCACGTCGCACCGGGATGTCCCGCCGTCGGCTGCTCACCGTTGCCGGGTTGTCCGTGGCGGGGGTGGGGGCGGGCGGCTGGGCCGGGATGAGGCTTTTCGGCGAGGGCGCGTCGAGGGCGGGCAGCACTCACCGCTTGATGCAAACCCTGTGGACCAACGACACAGCCTCAGCTCAAGATCACACGACACCGTTCTTCGTCGCCGACGCAGTCGTGGTCGCAGACGTCTTTCGTCTGGTCGGGTTGGACCCGGCAACCGGCAAGGGCAGTTGGTTCACCATGCCGCTCACACTGCCCGACCAGATCACCTCCGACGGTTCAGCCATTTACTGTTTCCTCCGGGACAGCAAGGACCGCCTGGCCCTTCTTACCCTTGACGAGGTCGGAGGGTCGGACCGCACTCTTGTCACCCTGCCCGACGTCAAGGCCCTGGGATCTTCGACCACCGCGGCAGCGCTCCTCCACGCCTCCGGTGGCACTGTCTTCTTCACGGCCGGACGTGAGGCCGGCCTGAACGGGCAGGACTGGCACCTTTTGGCCGCGAACACGAGCTCGGGAAGCATTCGCTGGCAGACACCGCTCACACACATGCATGAGCCCTCCTTCGAGGGCGGCGCGTGGTTCGCCAAGGCCATCGGGCATGTGCTGGTGCTGGGCGGCGGATTCAGCCAACTCGAGCTGCACGCCCACGACAGTCGCTCGGGCAAGCACCTCTGGTCCAAGGAGGTGTCCGACTGGAAGGACGAAATCATCAGCCCGGTCCGCAACGGGACCGAGCTCGCGGAGGACGGCGAGAAGATGTACGTCGGGGCGGGTCTGCTCCAGGCGATTCGGGTCTCCGACGGCACGGTCCTCTGGGAGTTCGGCAGCTTCCGGGATTTCGGAGACGCAACGCAGTTCGCCACTCACTACGGAGCACCTGCCATCCGGGAGGGAGTCGTGTACGCGGCCGAACTCACCGGGGCCATCGTCGCCCTCGACGCCGCGCGCGGCGAACTGCTGTGGGAGGCCCCCACGCCCAAGGAGAACCCTCCCGTTTTGGCCGGGCCACCCGTCGTCGGCAAGACGCATCTTTACTACGGAGGAACGACCGGGCTGGGAGCGATCGACTTGCGCACCCGGAAGTACGTGAGGACTCAGGCGCCTCGGCTGGAGCGTTTCGCGGCGGATCCTGACCAGCGCATGATCATCGGGGTGGGCAAGGAGCGCGTGACAGCCTTGCACATGGAGTGACGGAAGCCGTCCCGTTGTCCACGCACCCGAGCCGGAATATCGAGGAACCCCATGAAACCGCTCAGCCTTGGAGACCCACTCCGCCTCGGCCCGTATCGCCTTCTCGGCGTCCTCGGCGAAGGCGGAATGGGAAAGGTCTATTTCGGTCAGGACACCTTGGGCCGCCGCGCTGCTGTGAAAATCCTTCGTCCGGAGATGGCTCATGACCAGAACCTGGCACAACGCTTCGTCCGCGAGGCCTGGACCGCACAGTCCGTCTCCAGCCCGGGGGTAGCCCGTGTGCTGGACGCGCAGACCGAGGGCGGGCGTCCCTGGATCGCCGCCGAGTTCCTGGCCGGGCCCACCCTGGAGGAAGCCGTTACTGCCCACGGTCCCCTCGACGACGTGACGGTGCGCGCTCTGGCTTCCGCCCTTGCCCGGGCACTGGGGGACATTCATACGGCGGGACTGATCCACCGCGACATCAAACCCGCCAACATCGTCATGACCTCGAACGGCCCTCGCATCATCGACTTCGGCATTGCCAGGCCGGAGCATGGGCTCACCCTGACCACCACCGGGGAGGCCCCCGTGACGCCCGGGTACGGTGCACCCGAGCAGGTGCTGGGCCAGCGGGTGGGGCCGGCTGCCGATGTCTTCTCCCTCGGCGCTGTGCTGCTGTACGCCGCCAGTGGTCAGCGCGCCTTCAACGGCGGGCACGTCGCAGCTGTGCAATACGAGGTGGTACACGGAGAGCCGCAGTTGCACCTCATTCCTGAGCCCCTCCGAGGGCTCGTCGCCCCGTGCCTCGCCAAGGATGCCTGGCTGCGTCCGAGCCCCGGGCAGATCGCCCACGCCTTCGCGGCCCCGCACGCAGACAGCGGAATCTGGCGTCAGGGTCCCCTGGCCGCCCTGATCGAACGGCGGCAGGCCGAGATCCGCCAAGTGGCCCCGTCGACAACGACAGCGCCCGTCTCCCCTCCGGGCCAGGTCCGACGCCGCTTTCTGACAGGCCTCGCGTCTGTCGGCGCTGTCCTGACCGTCGGCGGCGGCACGGCCACATGGCAGTTCAGGGACCGCTGAGGTTTCGTCCGACTCGTCGCCGGTCAGCCATCAGCAACGGGACGGACAGGGCGAGGCACAGCAAACCCACGCCCGTCACCCCGAGGGAGATGACGAAGGCGTGGTGGCGGTTGTCGGCTGCCACGGGAATGGCCTTCTCACCTCCGGTGGCCCCGCCGGACTGCGGGGCAGGCGCGTCGGTGAAATCAGGCAACGGGTACGAATCAGCCGGCCCCGGATCACCCGGCGTCTGAAGGGCGATGCGGGGGCGCACCACTCCGTAACCGATGTAGTCGTTGCGCACGGCCCCGCTCGTAGGGCCCCCGGCCGTGTTCACCATCACGCGCATGACCTGGTAATTGGTCCAGTTGGGGTGCTCCGCCCAGATCAACGCCGCCGACGCCGCAGCGATGGCGCTGGCCACCGCCGAGCCACTGCTTCTACAGGTACCAGCCTTTTCGGCACATGCGCTGAGCACGTCCTCGCCGGGAGCGCTGAGATCCACTTCAGGACCTCTCGTCGAGTATGCGCTGGCCGCCAAATCCTCTCCGACGGACGCCACACCAACGACTCCCGGCACAACCGCGGGGTTCTGCACCTCGCCCCGTCCACTCGCGTTCTCCCCGACCGCGGCGAAAACCAACTTCCCTCTCGACAGCGCGTACTTCACGGCCTCGGCCACGACCGCACTGCCCTGGCGGGCAGCTACCGAAACGGTGATGACCTTGGCCTCGGAGTCCGCCGCATACCGGATGGCGGGTGCCAGGGCGTTGTTGATAGTTATCGACCGCAGCAGTGAATCCGGGGCCTCGCTTCCGTCCGACACCTTCAGCGGAAGAATCTTCGCACCGGGCGCCAGCCCGTATACGCTTTCCTCGCCGCCGGCGCCCTTACCGGTTCCGGCAATGGCTGCGGCGGCCGTGGTCCCGCCTTCGTCGTGCTCGCCCACGACGCCGTCCGTGAAGTCCTTGCCTGCGAGGAGTTGCCCAGCGAGCTCAGGCACCTCGCGTACACCTGTGTCGATGACTGCGACGGTCACCCTTTCGCCGGTACTCGTGCGCCACATCGTTTGCGCCTTCATGGCGACCAGATGCCACTGCTGAGACAGTACTGTCGCGGCAGTGCCGGTAGTAGCTGACGTGCCTACCAGCAGCGACGCCAGTCCGGCGCATGTGGCTGCCCGGCGGTACTTCCCTCGGGTGAGACCCCGGGACGTGGCGCGGTGCCCTCGGTCGCGGAACGCCTTCACCTGGTAGGGCCGCCACCCTGGCTCGGAGGGTCGGCATAGGGCGAGTGGGGATCCTGAGCACCTGGCGTGCCGTAGGGCGGGTAGGGAGACTGAGTCTGCTGGTGCGGGTATGGCGACGGGGCCTGCTGACCTGCGTACGGCGGCGGGGCCACGGCGACCGCCTTACGGCGGCGGGAGCGGACAGCCGCGAATGATGCGGCAGCACCGACAAGAACCGCGGCGCCGACACCCACGCCGATCCAGAGGCCGGTGCTGCTACCGCCGCTCTCGTCGTCGGCGGCCGGGGCAGCAGCAGCCGGCTTGTCACTCGCATCCGACTCCTCGGCGCCGCCGGCGGCCTTCGGCGGCTCGGCAGATGGCGTCGGCGACGCAGCTGCGGCGAGGTCGGGGAGCGGGTATTCGTCGGCGGGGCCGGGGTCGCCCGGGGTCTTCAGTGCGATGCGGGGGCGGACGATTCCGTAGCCGATGTAGTCCGTGCGCTCGTCGCCATTGATCGGGCCTCCGGCCGTGTTGAGCATGACACGCAGAACCTGGTTGTTGGTCCAGTCGGGGTACTTGGACCAAATCAGGGCGGCAGAGGCGGAAGCAATGGCCGAGGCGTCACTGGTCCCGTGCGACTCACAGAAACCGGTTTCACCACCGCAGGCATGGATCATCTCCTCCCCTGGCGCCGAAATGTCAACTTGCGATCCGTACTGCGACTCCTCCGTCTTCTGAAGGTCCCTACCGACAGCACCTACACCGATTACACCTGGCGTACCTGCCGGGTACTCGACCACATTTGATCCGTCACCGGTGTTACCGACAGCAGCAAAAACGAGCGCGCCCTTGTCCAGCGCGTATTTGACCGCACCGCTCAACTCGTCCGACCCGGTCGAAACCCCCAAGGACACGTTGATGACTTTCGCATCATGGTCCACGGCGTACTTAATTGCCTTCGTGAGGCTTTCATTGAACCGTGCGTCCCCTGCAGCCCGGTTCGCAGCCTGGCCTGCCTTCGGCATACGGATCGGCAGAATTTTGACCCCGGGGGCCAAGCCGAAAGCTCCGTTTCCGCCGAGGGCCCTCCCTGTTCCAGAGATGAGCCCCGCCATGCCGGTGCCGTGGCCCTTGTAGTCCACATGCTCGTCGCCTGGCATCTTGGTCTCCAGATCCAAGCCCTCAAGAATGCGGCCCGCCAAATCAGGGTTCGACGTATCCACGCCCGTGTCGATGACTGCCACAGTGACGCCCTTGCCAGTGCTGCTCTGCCACATCTCGTCGGCCTTCATGACGTCGAGGTGCCACTGCTCGGAACGGGCAGAGTCTGCGTGCGCAGGCACCGAGGTGCCAACTGCAAGCATCAGCCCCAGCACAACGGGGGCAAAAGTTCGAGGGGCAACCCCCGTGGTGCTGTTGGTCCGCATCCGCTCTTCCCTTTTTGTACCTATGGCTCAGTCGATGACCGGCGGAACGACTCGCCTACCGCCCTGCTGCCAGGTCTCCTCGTCCTCGACCAAGTAGTCCGGACGCTCACCGTTCTCACGTCGGGGTTCTCCCGGCCGCTGAGGAGCGCCCCCTGCTCCGCGCCCCACCACGCCGGTACCACGAGCACCATCGGCTGTCGGCCCACCTCGGACCAAACCTGTACCGCCCGGAGTGAACGGACGGCCAAGCGCTCGCCCCTGCGGCGCAGGTCGGCCACCGACCATGCCGCCGGTCTCCCCCGCCAAGCGACGACCACCGACAACGCCACTCTGCCCCGCCGGCCCACTTGTGCCGGGGCCGTGCGTCATCGGTGCACGGCCGGCGTGAGCCCCTTCGCCGATTGCGTTGCCACGAGGTAGTCCACCTGACGGCCGGCCAGTGGTTTGCGCGACCTGACGCCCCCCGGTGATTCCTCCGTCGCGGGGAGGGCGACCGGCAAAAGTGTTCCCAAGGTTCGGCCCACCCGTGGAAGGTGTCGGTGGACGAACGCTGACAACCGGCCGGCCACCGTTCACGTTCGACTTGAACGGCGGAACGAGTGCTTGCCCGGCCGCAGGAACTGCAACCGTAGGCATACCGTCGCTCTTCCCGACCCCAGGAACAGTGGGCTGGGCTGTCGGCGTGACGGTCGGAGTGTCGGGGAGCGTGCCAGCCCTCGCAATCTCCATGTCGACCGGTCTCTGCACAGTGGCTCCAACCGGAGCCGACACTGCGTGCGCAACTGACGTGGTCGCGACACTCTCGGTCGGAGCTGCTACGCCGCCGGTAGCCTGCGTCGAAGCGTAACCAGCAGTCCCCCCGGTCGACGCTGCCGATCCGAAGTCACGGCCGGTGCTCGAGTTCAGCTCGGGATCTTTCCGGTCCGGCACGATCGCCCCCGGTGGCGGTGGGAACACCGGCCGCTCCAGGTCGTCCATCTTCTTGGCGGAGAACTCGTACGTCTGAGCCAGCCTCCGCATCTGGGCCGCCGCCTCGTGGCGATTGGCCTCCTGGGTCGCGATCAGCGTCTCCGCCGACTTCCTTGCGACCGCCGACGCGTCCGGGTCGTTCCTCGCCTCGTGCGCCGCGTCCAGATTCGCTTGGGCACCAGCGTGCGTCCGGGGAATGGAGGCCTGAGCCGTAGCGATCGCATTGGATGCCTCGGCCAGCCACTCGGACACACCCGAACTGAAGTCGCCCAGGCGAAGCGTCGCGTTGGCCAGGTCTGCGCTCCACGCGTGGAAGGCGTTCGCCCCTTCGCCCTTCCACTCGACCCTCTGCGGGCGGTCCTTGAGCTCCGTAGCGACCTTCCGGATCTCTGTGGCAGCGCTCAACAGACGATCGGACGCGCCCTTGACCGCGCCACTGTTGGCCTTGTCCAGCCAAGCCAGCATGGTCTCGTGACTCATGCTGTCGAACGGTGTACCTTGCCCGGCTTCCCTGGCGTCCATCCCCTGCCCCCGTCTATCCCCGTGTCGTGCCAGTGATCATCGTCGCAATCAGGCCGATCCGGTGCTCGCCCCGGGCGTCGGCTTCGCCGACTTCTCCGTCCCCGGCGCGTCCGTATTCTGCTTCGACTCCTGCGACGGGTCGTACTCACCGCCGTAGTGATTCTCCGCGTTGTCCGTGATGGCGAGCATACGACGCCGGATATCGACGTCCAGGTTCTCGTATCCCTTGTGGGAGGCGAGCACCGCGATGCTCATACCCTCTATGGATTCCGACAGAAGCTTGGAGAGCGTCTCCAGCTCGGTGACCACCTTCTGGTACGAAACGAAGAGATTGGCCGCTTCCGCCCACTGCATGTCGCCGCCGCCGAACTGCGGGCGGGACAGCGGGTCTTCACCGACCTTCTGCGGCCCCGCCGGCGACGCCTTGAGGTCCCGGAGGATCTCGTCGATGCGATCGCGGAACTTGGTGAACGACGTCAACTCCGTGGCCAGATCGGCGGCTCCCGCAGCCGACGCGGCGAGCCCCACGAACGGCACCGCCGCCATACTCGCTCCGACCTCACTCGGCAGCACAGCACCCTCCCCGTATCCGGCTGGCTACAACATCTGGGATCACTGTAGTCAGCACCGGTGACACACCGCATCCCCGGGTTGCACGTGCAACGCGAATCACACGTCAGGGCCTGGGTGTTGCCACCGCCGCCTGCGGCCGGATCGGGAGGCGGTTGACCGGGCGGCCCGTGGCCGCGCGGACCGCTGACGCCACCGCCGCGGGGGCGGTCACCACCGGTACCGCCGAGGCGGCCTTGGCGCCGAAGGGGGCCACCACGTCGCGTTCCTCGACCAGTTTGACGATGCGGATGTCCGGGGTGTCCAGGGACGTCGGAAGTGCGTATCCCGTGAGGTCGGGGTGGCGGATCAGGCCGCGGGCCGTGCGGAGGTTCTCCGTGAGGGCCGCTCCGATGCCCTGGGTGATGCCCGCTTCGATACGGGTCGCCAGCTGGGAAGGGTTGAGGACCCGGCCGACGTCCTGGGCGACCGCCATCTCGACCACCCGGATCGAGCCGAGTTCGATGTCCACGTCCACCACCGCGCGGACCGCGCAGAAGGCCAGGCCGACGAAGGCGTCTCCCTGGCCGGACTCGTCCAGCGGTTCGGTCGGGTGCGGGCGGCACTGGGCGGTGGCCCAGAGTTCCTTGCCGTCCATGGCCTCCATGACCGTCGTGGACAGTACGCCGTCGTACGACGTGATCTTGCCGTCGGCGATCTGGAGGAGCTCCGTGGACATGCCGAACTTGTGGGCCAGGGGCTGGAGGAGCTGGGTGCGGACCATCTTGGCTGCGCGCTCGACCGCACCGCCCGAGACCCAGGTGTGGCGACCGTGCGTCGCGGGACCCGCGGGGGGCTGGTCGGTGTCCACCGCTGCCACGTGGACCTCTTCGATGCCCAGGGTCTCCTGGACGATCTGGCGGGCGAGCGTGGTGAAGCCCTGGCCGGTTTCGACGGCCGCGCAGATGACCGTGGCGACGCCGTCGTGGACCCGCACCGTGGCCGTGGAGACCTCGTCCGTGCCCTCGGCGCCGAGCATGTGGACCATACCGAGCGCGTAGCCGACGCCCCGGCGTACTGCCCCGGGCTCGCCGGCGCCCTCCGGGCCGCCCGGGAGCAGCCAGTCGTCCTCCGGGGCGTCCTTCGGGAGCGCGGGAAGCGGGAAGTCGCGTACCTCCTGCAGGAGTTCCGCCACCGGAGCGGGACAGGTCACCGTCTGACTGGTGGGAAGGATGTCACCCGTGGACAGGGCGTTACGGAGGCGGAGCTCGGCCGGGTCGATGCCGAGTTTCGCCGCCAGCTTGTCCATCTGGCCCTCGTAGGCCGCGCAGACCTGCATCGCGCCCTCTCCGCGCACGTGGCCGGAGGGCGGGTTGTTCGTGCGGACCGCCCAGCCCTCGATGAAGGCGTGCGGGACCACGTAGGGCCCGCAGGCGAAGGCCACCGCGGCGGCGAGGGATTCGGACGAGGAGTCGGCGTACGCGCCCGCGTCGAGGAGGATCTGGGCCTCGACCTTGACCAGCCTGCCCTCGCTGTCCGCGTGGTGACGGTAGCGCAGCAGGGTCGGGTGGCGGTGTGCGTGGCCGAGGAAGGACTCCTCGCGCGTGGCGGCCAGCTTGACCGGGCAGCCGGTGCGCAGGGCGAGCAGGCCGAGCGGGATCTGGAAGCCCGGGTCCTCCCGGTCGCCGGTGGCTCCGGGAACGCCCGTCACGACGACCTTGACGCGGTCGGCGTCCAGGCCGAAGCAGGCGGCGGCGAGGTTCCGGTCGGTGTGCGGGTCGGTGGAGGCCGTGTACAGCTCGACGCCGCCGTCGGGGCGGGGCACGGCGAGGCCGGCCTCGGCGCCGATCGGGGCGGGGTCCTGGCGGCCGATGCGGTACAGGCCCTCGACGATGACCTCGCCCACGGTCTCCGGGTCGCCGTAGCGCAGCGGGATGTGGCGGACGAGGTTGCCGTCGGGGTGCAGCGGTTCGGCGGCGAAGGCCTTCTCCGGGTCGGTGACCGGTTCGAGCACCTCGTACTCCACCGCGATCGCCGCGGCGGCCAGCCGGGCGGTGTCGGGGTGGTCGGCGGCGACGGCGGCAATCGCCTCGCCGTGGTGGCGGACGAGGTCGGAGGCGAAGACCGGGCGGTCGACGACACTCCTGCCGTACATGCTGTCGCCGGGGATGTCCTGGTGGGTGACGACCGCCCGGACGCCGGGCATCGCCGCGGCGGCCGACGGGTCGATCGACAGGATGCGGGCATGCGCGTGCGGGGAACGGAGCACCGCGGCCCACAGCAGCCCCTCGGCCCAGAGGTCGGCCGCGTACGGGAACGTGCCCTCGGTCTTGGCGCGGGCGTCGGTCGGCGGGAGGGAGGCTCCCAGGCCGTGCGTGGGCAGCTCGGGGTCCGGGCCCGTGCCCTCGGGCTGCGGTGACGTACGGGTGGTGCTGGTCGCGGTGGCTGCGTCGCTGGTCACGCCGCCTCCTTGTCGTTCGCCCCGCTGCGGCAGCGGCTGGTGGTGGTGTGAGTGACCGGTGAGGCGGGAGACACGGCGTTCACCGGATGTCTCCCTCGTGCGCGTGGGACTGGACACCGCCGGCGCCGGGGGGCGCCTGGTGCGGGACGCGCGGCTCGTCGTCGGCGGCGGACGCCGCCTCCACCGTCGCCTCCCGGCCCGCGACGACCTCCCGTACGGCGTCGAGTACGCCCCGGTAGCCGGAACAACGGCAGAGGTTGCCGCAGAGGGCCTGGCGCGTCTCGAGCTCGGTGGGCGCGTGGTTGCCCTCCAGGAGGTCGTGGACGGTCATGGCCATCCCCGGGATGCAGAAGCCGCACTGGACGGCACCGCACTCGGCCAGGGCCCGCTGGACGTCGGACGGTTCCCCGTCCACCGCCAGGCCTTCGACCGTGCGGACCTCGCTGCCCGCCGCCGTGGCCGCGGGGACGAGGCAGGAGGCGACGAGCCGGCCGTCGACCTGGACGTTGCAGGCCCCGCACTCGCCCTGCGAGCAGCCGTCCTTGGCCCCGGCGAGGCCGAGGCGCTCGCGGAGCACGTAGAGCAGCGACTCGCCGATCCAGGCGTCGCTGACGGGGCGGTCCGCGCCGTTCACGTGCAGGACGTACGAGGCCGCCGGGTGCTCGCTGGGGGCGTCCGTGGGCACGGGGGCGGTGTCCGGAAGCCGGTCGGGTGCCGCGTCCGGAACCCCGAGGACTTCGATGGCATCCTCCGGATGCCCTGGATGCCCCGCGTCCGTGGAGGACACAGCGGCTTGCTCGTGGGCCCCTGCGGGCTCCGGGGCATCCCCGGGGGCGTCCGCTTCGCCGAGTTCACCAGGGGCGTCGGCACGGGCGTCCTGGGCGCTCCCGGCGTCGGGGTCCTCAGCGCCTTCGGGGACGTCCGGTGCCTGCCCGGGTACGTCGGTGGGAGCCACTTCACGTGCTTCCCCGGACAGCTGGGACTCGTGCACCTGGGACTCGGGCACCTGGGACTCATGCACCTGGGACTCGGGCAGCTGCGAGCCGGGCATGTGGGACCCGGCCCCCTCCATCCCCTCCGGGGACCCGGCCACCGGCTGTCCGGCCTCCGGCTCCGGGCGCGGAGGCTCGGGCTCGGAAGCGGCCGAAGGCTCCTCCGGGGCGGGCGTGGGCTCCGGTGTGGCCCACGGTGCCGGCGCGCCACCCGGCAGCGTGGCCGGGGGCGTGTCCGCGTACCACTGCGACGCCATGGCGGAGGCGGCGTACTCGCCGGACTCCTCCGGGAGGTCGCCGTCGGCGACCGGGATCGTCCACTGCCCGGTGTGCCCGAGGGGTTCGGGTACGGGCTCGGGGGCCGGAGCGGCGGGCTCGGCCTCCGCGAAGTGCCACTGCGCCGTCGTGGACGACGTCTGCCCGTACTGCGACGTGTCCGGGTGGTGCTGCTGATACGTCTCGTGCGTGCTGTTCGGGTCGGGCCAGTGCACCGCCTCGGGTACGGCCTCCGCGCCGGCGGCCCGGTCGGCATGCTCCTGCTGGCTCTGCGTCTGCATGACCCAGCTGCCCGTCGCCGCGGGGTCCAGCCCTGCGGCCGGGGTCAGCGGGAGGATCATCGGCGGGACGTAGCCCTGCCCAGGAGCGGCCAAGGGGACGCCGCCGAGGTTCGCCAGGTCCTCCGGGGGGAGGTGGACGAAGGCGGTGGCCTCGGCGTCGTACTCACCGCCCTGCGGGATCGGCTGCCAGCCGCCGTACGGGTCGGGCTGCCCGTGCTGTTCCGGGTTCTCTTCCTGGCTCACGACAGTGCCCTCCCCAGTGCGCGTCGGGCGAGCGCGGCGACCGTGCGCCGCAGGTGCTGTACGGCGGGAGGCAGCGGTGGCGCCTCTCCCCCGTCGTCCGGTGGTGCCTGGTCCGGGATGCAGGCCGCGGCCACGTACTCGCCGAAGGCGGCCAGCGCGTCGGGTGCCAGGCCGCGTTCGCCGTCCCAGTCGATCAGGGAGGCGATCCAGCGTTCGGCCTCCAGGGGCCTCAGCGGCATGGGGGCGATCGCGCCGACCGCGCAGCGCACGCCGCGCCGCGCCGGGTCCAGGACGATCGCGACGGAGGCGGTGGCACGCCCGGGACCGGTACGGCCGGTGGCCTTGAGGAAGATCTGGGGGGCGTGCAGGAGCGGTACGCGGACGAAGCCGATCAGCTCGGCGGGCTCGAGCATCTCGCGGCCTGCCAGCAGGTGCGAGACGGGGATCTCCCGTCGGGCTCCCCCGGGTCCCGCGATGACCAGATCGGCCTCCAGTGCCGCCAGTACCGGCAGGGCGTCGCCGGTCGGGGCCGCGGTGGCGATGTTGCCGCCAAGCGTTCCGGCGTTACGGATCTGGGGCGGGCCCGCGGCGCGCGCGGACGCGGCCAGCGCGGGGATGAGGGCGGCGAAGTCGGGCCGCCCCATGCGCGCGTGGGTGAGGCCGGCCCCGAGGAGGGCGTGGCCGTCCTGGTAGTGCCAGCCCCGCAGTTCGCTGATCCGGCCCAGGCCGACCAGCCCCGAGGGCCTCAGGAGGCCCTTGTTGACGGACGCCATGAGGTCCGTGCCCCCGGCCACGGGGACGGCGGCAGGCATGGCGCCGAGAGCCGCCACGGCCTCGTCGAGCGAGGCCGGGAGCGTCACCGACTGCATCGCCTGCGGTGCGTGCGTGGTCAACCCAGCTGCCCCTTCCCGGTGTCCCGGCAGTCCCGCCTGTCCGCCGTACGGTACGTGCTCACGGCCGGGACGTGGCAACTCTGGCACATCTTCCGGGCGGACCGACGCGAGGGTCCACGAAGGGAGCATCCGTCCCCCACCAGGGGGTAAATCACCTTTCGGGCGCCTTCTGCCCGCTGAGCGGAATGCCACCCTTCGGCGAGTTCGTACGACTTGTTCGGTTCGTGTGTCCGCCCGGACCGGAGGGCGGACACACGGACCGAACGGGCACCCGCACCGACGCGGACCCCGCACACGGGCACGACGCCGGGCCACTCACACGTGCGGGGGCGGTCCCTCGATCGGGCGACCCAGGACGCCCGGCCGCCGTTGCCACGGCAGCGGGCCGCCCGGGGGCCGGTAGCCGACCCCCAGGGCGTCGAGCCGGGCGTAGTGCGTGCCCATGCGGCGCTCGAATCCGGCGAAGTCCCGCTCCCCGGGCGCCGGGAGGGGGGACCAGGCGACCTCGGCGAAGGCCGCGAGCCGCGGGAAGACCTGGTAGTCGACGCGGGCCCTGTTCTGCATGACCTCGGTCCAGACGTTGGCCTGGGTGCCGAGGACGTGGGTGGCCGCCTCTTCGGAGAGGCCCGGGGGGACGGGTTCGAAGCGGTAGACGTCCTCCAGGGTGCGTACGTACCCGATGGGCATCGGCTCGTCGGGGCCGCCGTCCTGACGGTGGTCCAGGTAGACCTGCTGCTCGGGGCACATCACGACGTCGTGCCCGGCCTCGGCGGCGGCGATGCCGCCCGCGTAGCCCCTCCACGACGACACCGCGGCGCCCTCGGCGAGGCCGCCCTCGAGGATCTCGTCCCAGCCGATGAGCCGGCGGCCCCGGGCGGTGAGCCAGCTGTCGAAGTGCCGGATGAACCAGGACTGCAGTTCGTCCTCACCGGTGAGACCGAGTTCGGCCATCCGGGCCTGCGCGGCCGGCGACTGTTTCCACTGGTCCTTGGGGCATTCGTCACCACCGATATGGATGAACGGCGAGGTGGCGGCGGGGAAGAGGTCGAGCAGTTCCTCGAAGACCCCTTCGAAGAAGCGGAGGGTGTTGTCAGTGGGGGCCAGTACGTTCGGATTGACGCCCCAGGTGTCCCAGACGGAAAGGGTGGTGGTGTCGATGACGTCGGTGTTGCCCAGTTCCGGATATGCGCTGATCGCTGCCTGCGAGTGTCCGGGGATGTCGATTTCGGGGACGACCCGGATATGCCGTTCGGCGGCGTAGGCGACGATTTCGCGGATGTCGTCCTGGGTGTAGAAACCGCCGTGCGGGGTCTCGTCCCAGAGCTCCGATGCGCGGTGGCCGTATTTGGTGCGGGAGCGCCAGGCGCCTGTCCCCGTGAGCCGCGGGTGGCGCTTGATCTCGATGCGCCAGCCCTGGTCGTCGGTGAGGTGGAAGTGGAAGACGTTGAGTTTGTGGGCTGCCATCAGGTCGAGGTAGCGCAGGACGTCGTCCTTGGGCATGAAGTGCCGTGCCACGTCGAGCATCAGACCGCGCCACGGGAAACGCGGGCTGTCCTCGATGTCCGTGAAGGGCACGGCCCGCGCGGCGACGGGGCCGGCGGGTGCGCGGCGGAACGCCTCGGGGCCGAGGAGCTGACGGAGTGTCTGCGCGCCCCAGAAGACCCCTGCGGCGCTTCCTCCGGCGATCTCCACGCCCCCGTCGGGGGTGACGGCCAGCCGGTAGCCCTCGGCCTCCCTGGCGGGGTCGATGCGCAGGTCGACGGTGTTCCCCGCACCGTCGCCCCCCGGGGCGAGCGGAAGGCCGAACGCGGCCCCGAGGGTGGTGCGCAGCCAGCGTCCGGTGGTCTCGGTGCCGGTCCCCGCCGTGATGGTGGTGGCCCCGTCCAGGAGGAACGCGCCCCGGTCGTCGGCCACGGCGCGTACGGGCGCCGGAATCAGGTTGTCCACGTCAGTCCTTTACCGCGCCGCCCAGTCCGGAGACCAGACGGCGCTGTACGAGTACGAAGAAGACCAGCACGGGGACGGTCATGACCGTCGAGGCGGCCATGATCCCTCCCCAGTCGTTCTCGTCGGGTTTGAAGAAGACCAGCAGCGCCATGGGAAGCGTCGACTGGGAGGTGTCACTGATGATGAACGACTTCGCGAACAGGAAGTCGTTCCAGGTCGAGATGAAGGAGAACACGCTGGTCGCCACGAGGCCCGGGAAGACGAGCGGGAAGAGGATCTGCCACAGGAAGCGGGTGCGGCTCGCCCCGTCGATGTAGGCGGCCTCCTCCAGGGCGTCCGGGACGGCCTTGACGAATCCGCGCAGCATCCAGATCGCGAACGGCAGCGAGAAGGCGAGGTGGGGCAGGATCAGTGAGCCAAGGGTGTTCAGCTGCCCGAAATCCCGCATGAGGAAGAACAGCGGGATGGTGAGTGCCTCGACCGGCACCATCTGCGCCACGAGGAACATGATCAGCAGTGTGGTGCGGAACCTGAAGCGGAATCGGGTCACGGCCGTGGCCGCGAGAAAGGCGATCAGCGCGGAGGCGATGACGACCGTGCCGGCGACGATCAGGCTGTTGAGGAAGTAGCGGCCGAAGTCCTGCTGTTCGAAGACCCGGCGGAACGAGTCGAGGGACGGGGCCAGTGTCCAGGGGCGGGCCTGCGTGGACTGGACCTCGCCTGCCGGCTTGAGTGCGGAGAGCACCATCCAGTACAGCGGGAAGGCGACCACGGCGGCGATGGCGAGGGCCGCCGCCTCCGCCGCCAGCCTTCCGGGCCTGCGGATACGCGGACGGGTCGTCGGCGTGGTCACAGTTCCTCCCCCTGGCGCCGTACCAGGCGCAGATAGACCAGCGTCACGGCCAGCAGGATCACGAGCATCACGACGCCGATCGCCGATCCGAGGCTGTACTGCGAGGACGCGAACGCCTTCTGGTACGCGTAGACGTTGAGCACCAGGTTCTGGCCGGCTATGCCGCCGCCGTTGGTCATGACGTAGATCTGGGTGAAGACCTTGAAGTCCCAGATGATCGACTGGATGGTGACGACGATCAGGATCGGCCGCAGCATCGGCGCCATCACCGACCGCCAGATCCGCCACTGCGAGGCGCCGTCCAGCGAGGCCGCCTCGAGGACCTCGCCGGGAATCGCGCGGATCCCCGCGTACACGGTCACCATCACGAACGGGAACGAGCACCAGAGCACTTCGAGGAGGACCAGGGCGAAGGCGCTGTAGCGCCCGTACGTCCAGGAGAAGTCACCGAGGCCCAGCACCTTGTTGACCGGTCCGAAGTCGGGGTCGAAGAGGAAGACCCACACGGTCGACCCGGTGATCGCCGGGGTCGCCCACGCCCCGAGGGCGGCCATCATCAGGGCGAGCCGCGGCAGGGCACGGACACGGGTGAGCAGGACGGCCAGGGCACAGCCGACGAACAGCGTGGCGAGCACGCAGGCCGTGGCGAAGAGCACGGTCGCCAGGAGCACCTGCCAGAACTGGCTGTCGCCGAAGAGCGTCGCGTAGTTGCCGAGGCCCTGGAAGGTGGTGGGTTCGCCGCCGCTGACCTGGGCCTGGGTGTACTCCAGGAAGGAGATCAGGCCGAGCTGGTAGATCGGGTAGACCAGGAGCCCGCCGAGCAGCACGAGGGCGGGCAGCAGATACAGCCAGGGGGTCCAGCCGGAGCGCCGTGCGGGTGATGCCGGCCGGCGCCGGGGCGGGCGGGCCGGCGCGCTGCCCGCCCCGGGCCTCTCGGGGGCTTTGTGCACCGTCGTGTTCGCGGTCATCGTCAGCCCGCGTCGGCGAACGCCGCGTCCATCTTCTTCGCCGCGTCGTCCGAGGCGGTCGCCACGTCCTTACGGCCGCTGACGATCTCCTGGAACATCGTGGGCAGGACCAGGGAGGCGTCGATCTGACCCCACGCCGGGGACGCCGGGACGAATGTGGCGCCCGCGCCGAGCGTGTCGACGAAGGGTGCGACGAAGGGCTCCTTCTCGGCGACCGTGGCCCGTACGTCCGTGTAGGTCGGCAGGAAGCCCATGGCGTCGAACATCGCGGCCTGGGTCCTCTTGCCGGTCAGCGACTTCATGAGGTCGACCGCGAGGGTGCGGTGCGAGGTGCTCCTGAGCACGCCGATGTTGTTGCCGCCTGCGAAGGCCGGGGCGATGGAGCCCTTCTCGACACCGGGCAGCGGCACGACCGCGTACTTGCCCTTCACGGCACCCGCCTCGACGGCCGCGTGGCTGAAGTCGCCGCCGATCGCCATGGCCGCCTTGCCGGACGCGAAGGCGGTGACGGTGGCGTTGCCGCCCATGGCCGCGCACTTCGCGGCGGGGCAGTTGTCGTCGCCGAAGAGTGAGGTGTACGCCTCGATGCCCGTACGGGCCTTCTCGCTGTTGATGGCCGCCTGGTAGGTCACCCCGGTCTCGGTGGCCAGTTCACCCCCGTGCGCCCAGATGAAGGGCATCGCGCCGTAGGTGTACGCGCCGCCGACCGCGAGGCCGTACAGGGCGGGCTTCTCCTTGTGGACCTTCTTGGCGGTGGCGATCAGTTCGGCCTGGGACTTGGGGGGCTCGATGCCGAGGTCATCGAAGACGTCGGTGCGGTAGTACAGCGCCCGTACGCCGACGAACAGGGGCGCGCCGTACACCTGGCCGCCGACCGTCACGGACTGCTTGGCCGCCGGGTCGGTGTCCTTGGCCTCGTCCCAGGCGGCGAACTCCTTGCTGACGTCGGCCAGTCCGCCGTCCTTCACGTACCCGGCGGTGTCGGTGTTGCCGTACTCGATGAGGTCGGGAGCGCTCTTCGGGTCGTTGAACGCCGCCTTGATGCGCTGGGCGCGGGTGTCGACCGGTATGTACTCGACTTCGACCTTCGCACCCTTGTGCGACTTCTCGAAGTCGGCGACCGCGGCGTCGACGACCTTCTCCTTCGGCTTGTTGCCGACTTCCTGGAAGAGCCAGACGCGGAGCGTCCCGTTCTTCTCGTCCGCCCCGGCCCCGGCGTCGGACGTCTGTGGCGCACAGGCCGTGGCGGTGAGGCCGGCCAGCACAAGAGCCGCGGCCGGGGCGGCAATTCGGGCAGAAAGCTTCATCCGGAACCCCTACCGGTCAGTCGTTGCATTCTGCGCAACGCTCGTTTCGTTCTGCACAACTGGCAGGAGAGTAAGGGCGCGCCCGCACCCCGACAAGTGGTCTCAACCACTCTGTGACCACCCGAAGCGCCCCGTGCAACGCCCGCCCGCACGGGCCCGGCCGTCCCCGGACACACGAAAGACCCCCGGGGCGCGCAGCGAAGCGCGCCCCGGGGGTCATGGCCCGGACGGTGACAACAGGTGTGGACTACTTCTTGCCGCTGTCCTTGCCGCCCTTGCCCTTGTCCTTGTCGCCCCCGGCGCCCATGGACTCGTAGATCTCCTTGCACATGGGACATACCGGGTATTTCTTGGGGTCGCGCCCCGGGACCCAGACCTTGCCGCACAGTGCCACCACGGGAGTGCCCTCCAGGGCGCTCGCCATGATCTTGTCCTTCTGGACGTAATGGGCGTAGCGCTCGTGGTCGCCGTCGCCGTTCGACACCTGTGGCGTCGGCTCTACGAGGGTGCCCGTCCCTGCCCCGCGCTCGGGCTCAAGAGTGCTCATAACTGCCAAGCGTACTGAAAGCTCCGGGCATCAGTTCAGCGAAGGGTCGTCCGGATACGTCGCGATCATCGCCAGTTCGCTGCGCTGGCGCCGCAGAACGGCCCGCCAGAGGTTTTCCGGGCGCGGCGACGACACATCGCCCGGCTCCGACTCGACCACGTACCAGGCCCCGTCCGTGAGCTCCGCCTCCAGTTGCCCGGGCCCCCAGCCCGCGTACCCGGCGAAGATCCGCAACGACCCGAGCGCCGCGGCCAGCAGCTCGGGGGGCGCCTCCAGGTCCACCAGGCCGATCGCCCCGTGCACCCGGCGCCAGCCCAGGGGCCCCTCGTCACCGGGGATGACCGCCACGCCCAGTGCCGAGTCGAGCGAGACGGGGCCTCCCTGGAAGACCACGTCCGGCTCACCGGTCAGACCGGCCCACGACGCGAGGATGTCACCGACGCCGACCGGGGTCGGACGGTTGAGGACCACGCCGAGGGAGCCCTCCTCGTCATGGTCGAGGAGCAGCACCACGGCACGGTCGAAGTTCGGATCCGCCAGGGCGGGCGTGGCCACGAGCAGTCGCCCTGTGAGCGAGGACACCTCGGTCATGGCAGAGATGATCCCGCATCTTCACCCTCCGCGGGAACCGGACGCCGCGCCCGGCACGGTTCCGGACACGCGCGCAGCTCAGGGCGCACGAGCCGCCGCACAGGCGCACGGGGAGCGCGCGGACGGCCGCCCAGGGGCCTTCTGGCGGACGGTAACCCTCCGCAAGATTCCCGGCGCAGAGCGTGTTGTGGCGGATTCATGACGTTCGTACACCCCCCTGTGACTTACGGAAGGGGGGTGGGGGCCCATTACCCTCTTCGAAGGCCCCCTGCCCGACCACTCCGGAACGCGAGATACATGACCGGCACAGACGATGTCCTGCTTGTCCACGGCGGCACCCCGCTGGAGGGCGAGATCCGCGTCCGAGGCGCCAAGAACCTGGTGCCGAAGGCGATGGTCGCCGCGCTGCTCGGCAGCGGGCCCAGCCGACTCCGCAACGTGCCCGACATCCGCGATGTGCGGGTGGTCCGGGGACTGCTGCAGCTGCACGGCGTGACCGTCCGCCCCGGTGACGAACCGGGCGAACTCATCCTCGACCCGTCGCACGTCGAGAGCGCGAACGTCGCCGACATCGACGCGCACGCGGGCTCGTCGCGCATCCCGATCCTCTTCTGCGGTCCGCTGCTGCACCGCCTGGGCCACGCCTTCATCCCCGGGCTGGGCGGCTGCGACATCGGCGGCCGGCCGATCGACTTCCACTTCGAGGTGCTGCGCCAGTTCGGCGCGACCATCGAGAAGCGGGCCGACGGCCAGTATCTGGAGGCCCCGCAGCGACTGCGCGGTACGAAGATCAGGCTGCCGTACCCGTCGGTGGGCTCCACCGAGCAGGTGCTGCTGACCGCCGTCCTCGCCGAGGGCGTCACCGAACTGTCCAACGCGGCCGTCGAGCCGGAGATCGAGGACCTCATCTGCGTGCTGCAGAAGATGGGCGCGATCATCTCGATGGACACCGACCGGACCATCCGGATCACGGGTGTCGACCAGCTCGACGGTTACACGCACCGGGCGATCCCGGACCGCCTGGAGGCCGCCTCCTGGGCGTCGGCCGCGCTCGCGACCGAGGGCAACATCTACGTGCGCGGTGCCCAGCAGCGCTCGATGATGACGTTCCTCAACACCTACCGGCGGGTCGGCGGTGCCTTCGAGATCGACGACGAGGGCATCCGCTTCTGGCACCCGGGCGGCGCGCTGAACGCCATCGCCCTGGAGACGGACGTCCACCCCGGGTTCCAGACCGACTGGCAGCAGCCGCTGGTGGTGGCCCTGACGCAGGCCACGGGCCTGTCCATCGTCCACGAGACGGTGTACGAGTCGCGGCTCGGCTTCACCTCGGCGCTCAACCAGATGGGTGCGCACATCCAGCTCTACCGCGAGTGCCTCGGGGGCTCCGACTGCCGCTTCGGGCAGCGGAACTTCCTGCACTCGGCGGTCGTGTCCGGGCCCACGAAGCTCCAGGGCGCCGACCTGGTCATCCCGGACCTGCGGGGCGGCTTCTCGTACCTGATCGCCGCGCTGGCGGCCCAGGGCACGTCCCGGGTGCACGGCATCGACCTGATCAACCGGGGCTACGAGAACTTCATGGACAAGCTCGAGAAACTCGGCGCCAAGGTCGAGCTCCCGGGCGGATCGCTCGTCTGACCCCGCGCCGGACGCGCTCCGGCGTACGCACAGTGCTGCCGCACACAGCATTGCGCACCCGCGCACCGCAGCCCGCTGCCCCGGACCCGCACATGGGACCGGGGCAGCGGGCTGTCCGCGCTGCGGAGAGCGGAGCCACCGGGGCCGGCGCCCACACACCGGTGCACGAGGGCCCCGGAGCCCCTCCACGGGCCTGTGGCGACCGTCCGGGGCCCTCGGCGGCCCGCCGGGCCTCCCGGCCCGCCTCGAGCCCGTCGCAGCGCCTGCACGGCAGACCGGAAGGCCGGCAGGCCGGCAGACCGGCAGACCGGCACGGTACGGCCGGGGTCCGGGCACGCCGAAGGGCGGCCGTCCGGAGAGGACGGCCGCCCTTCGATGCCTTGAGGGCCTTACTTGCCCTTGGCGGCTTCCTTGAGCTTCGAGCCCGCGGAGACCTTCACGCTGTAACCGGCCGGGATGTTGATCGGGTCGCCGGTCTGCGGGTTGCGAGCGGTGCGAGCGGCACGGTGGGTGCGCTCGAAGGTCAGGAAGCCGGGGATGGTGACCTTCTCGTCGCCCTTGGCGACGATCTCGCCGACGGTCTCGGCGAGGGCGGCCAGAACGGCGTCGGCGTCCTTGCGGGTCACCTCGGCACGGTCGGCCAGGGCGGCCACCAGCTCACTGCGGTTCATGTTGTTACTCCCGTGTTCTTCTTGCCTGTGAGGCGTGAGATCGAAGCCGATGCTGCCAGGGCCCTCTGACAGTCCCCGGACCCGGGTCTGATGTCAGACCCTCGCGCCCGAATACGCATCCTGCCCCCACCTGCGGCGCTAACGCCAATCCGGAACCCCCGGACGTCACACGAAAAGCGCCACTGATTGCCCGTGGTGACGTTCCGTCGACTTCTTGGAGCGGTCCGCAGCGGATGCCGGGCCTGTGGGGCTCGCTGCCCGCCCACCCTAAAGGGGCGTTTGGGACGCCGCGACCCGCGACGCGCCGTACGGAGCCCGGACGTGAGGCAGGACACCGCCGGCGGAGGCCGCGCACGGCCTCCGCCGGCGGTGTGACGCACGGGAACTCTTCGGGCCGGACCTAGGGCGTGTTTCGAAAGTAGCGTCGTCTGCCCGAAGGGCAGGCCCGGGGGCGTCTGGTGCGTGCGATCGCAAGGCGGAGGGTCGCCTCGATACCGGGTGTATCGGGGTGATCCCGACAACGCGGCGAGCGTGCGTGCCAGACGCCCCCGGGCAGGCGGGACTTTCGAAACACGCCCTAGGCCGGGTCGGGCGCGGCCTCGGCCACCCCGGCGGCCTTGGCGGCCTCGCGGACCGCTCCGGCGACCGCTCCCGCGACCTTGTCGTTGAAGACCGACGGGATGATGTAGTTCGCGTTCACCTCGTCCTCGGCGACCACACCGGCGAGGGCACGCGCGGCGGCGAGCATCATCTCCGTGTTGACGGTACGGGACTGAGCGTCCAGCAGACCGCGGAAGACGCCGGGGAAGACCAGCACGTTGTTGATCTGGTTCGGGAAGTCGGAGCGGCCGGTGGCCACAACTGCCGCCGTCTCCCGAGCGATTGCCGGGTCAACCTCGGGGTCCGGATTCGCGAGCGCGAACACGATCGCACCCTCCGCCATCGCCGCGACGTCGTCGCCGTCCAGGACGTTGGGGGCGGAGACGCCGATGAAGACGTCGGCGCCGGCGACGGCCTCCTTGAGGGTGCCCGTGACGCCCTCCGGGTTGGTGTTGTCGGCGATCCAGCGCAGCGGCGAGTCGGGGTCGGCGGAGACGAGGTCCTCACGGCCCGTGTGCACCACACCGTGGATGTCGGCGACGACGGCGTGCTTGACGCCTGCCGCGATGAGCAGCTTCAGGATGGCCGTACCGGCCGCGCCGGCGCCGGACATGACGACCCGCACGTCGCCGATCGACTTGCCGACCACGCGCAGCGCGTTCGTCAGGGCCGCCAGGACCACGATCGCCGTGCCGTGCTGGTCGTCGTGGAAGACGGGGATGTCCAGGGCCTCGCGCAGCCGCGCCTCGATCTCGAAGCAGCGGGGGGCGGAGATGTCCTCGAGGTTGATGCCCGCGAAGCCGGGGGCGATCGCCTTGACGACCTCGACGATGGCATCCGTGTCCTGCGTGTCCAGGCAAAGCGGCCAGGCGTCGATGCCGGCGAAACGCTTGAACAGGGCCGCCTTGCCCTCCATGACGGGGAGAGCGGCCTTGGGGCCGATGTTGCCGAGACCGAGCACCGCGGAACCGTCCGTGACCACCGCCACGGAGTTGCGCTTGATGGTCAGGCGGCGGGCGTCCTCGGGGTTCTCGGCGATCGCCATGCAGACCCGGGCGACACCCGGCGTGTAGATCATCGAGAGGTCGTCACGGTTGCGGATGGGGTGCTTGGACGCCATCTCGATCTTGCCGCCGAGGTGCATGAGGAACGTACGGTCGGAGACCTTGCCGAGGACGACGCCCTCGATACCGCGCAGTCCTTCGACGATCTCGTCCGCGTGCGAGGTGGAGGACGCCGCGATGGTGACGTCGATCCGCAGCTTCTCGTGGCCGGAGGCGGTCACGTCGAGGCCGGTGACCGAACCGCCGGAGGACTCCACGGCCGTGGTGAGCTGGGAGACCGCTGTGCCGCTCGCGGGCACCTCCAGCCTGACCGTCATCGAGTACGAGACGCTGGGCGCCGTTGCCATGGCGAGTCCTTCGCTTTCCTTAGCTTCATTGCTGGCGCGCAGGTGGGACGCAGTCCCGTACGCGCGTTCTGAATCGTCGCACCTACCGACCGGTAGCCGGTAATGACTGCCACCTTTCGGAAAGTGTTTTCCACCATACGAGAAGTTGGCTCGTCGGGGAACCCCGGCCAGGCCTCGAACACAAACAGACCCGCGCCACCATCAGGTGACGCGGGTCTGTCTTTTCACTCAGTGACACCGGCCCGCCATGCTCGCCTCGCGGCAAGTGGTCGCTCGAAGCGACGAAGGTTGGGCCCGGGGGCTTGGATCGAGCCGGTGCCGACACCAGGCTAACAAAGACCCAGGAAAAGTGATTCCCCTGCGGCGCGCCGACTCGAAAAAGAGTCGCCGGCCACTGCGAACCGCCCGTCTGCCCGCCCCCTGAGCCCCATCACGCCCTTCCGCCCCCTCAGTCCCGTCAGTCCCGTCAGTCCCGTCAGTCCCTCAGCAGGTCCGGTACGCCGTGCTCGTCCGGCATGTCACGTTCGCCGGAGACCACGGTCAGCTGCTGCGTCGCACGGGTGAGCGCCACGTACAGCACCCGCAGCCCCGCCGGCGACTCGTCCGCGATCTCCGCGGGCGAGACGACCACCGTGGCGTCGTACTCCAGGCCCTTCGCCTCCAGGCTGCCCAGCGCCACCACCCGCTCGCCGAGCTCCTCGAGCCAGGCACGGGCCTCGGCACGGCGGTCCATCGCGACGACCACGCCGACGGTGCCGTCCACCTCCGCGAGCAGCCTGCGCGCCTCCTCGCGGACGGTCCCGGCCAGATCCCCGGCGCGCACCGTCTCGAAGCGCGGTTCCACCCCCGTGGAGCGGACCGCCGCCGGGGACTCCATCCCCGGCATGGCCAGCGCCAGCACCTTCGCCGCGAGCTCGGCGATCTCCGCCGGGTTGCGGTAGTTCACCGTGAGGGTGAATTGCCGCCGGGGCCGGTTGCCGAGCGCCTCGTCACGGGCCGCGGACGCCTCGTCCGGGTCGGACCAGGAGGACTGGGCCGCGTCGCCGACGATCGTCCAGGTGGCGTGCCGGCCGCGGCGGCCGACCATGCGCCACTGCATCGGGGTCAGGTCCTGCGCCTCGTCGACGATGACGTGCGCGTACTCGGTGCGCTCCGCCGCCAGCCTCTCGGCCCGCTCCCGCTGGGTCTCCTCGCGCTGCGGCATCAGCTCGTCCAGGCCGGTGAGCTGGTCCAGCGGGTCGAGCTCGCGCTTCCTCTTCGGGCGGTGCGGGGTTCCCAGCAGCGTCTGCAGCTCGTCCAGGAGCGCCACGTCGTGGACGGAGAGGGGACCCTTGCCGTCCTCGTCCAGCCGCTTCAGCGAGCGGGCCAGGCGACGCACCTCGCCCTGGTTGAGGATCCGGCGCGCCCACCGGCTCAGCCGCCGCTCGTCGGCCATGGCGGCCAGCACCCGGCGGGGGGTGAGCTCCGGCCACCAGGCGTTCAGGAACTCCAGGAACACCGGCTCGGTGGAGACGTCCTCGTCGAACGAGGAGCGCAGCTCCGCGATCAGCTCGGGGTCGGTGTAACGGCCCCGGCCCGACGACTTGCTCCACAGGGCGTCCAGGAGAAGCTTGCGGGCGCGCGGGCGCAGCAGGTTGACGGGTGCGGTGCCGCCGAGGGCGTTGTGCCGGATGCGCCGGAGCTCGTCCGCCTCCAGTTCGACCCGGGCGCCGAAGGCCACCACCCTCAGCCGGGCCGGGGTGCCCTGCTCCGCCGGGCCCTCCGCCTCGCCGAAGGAGAGCTGACCCTCCTGGGCGGCGGGTCGGGGGGCCGGCTGCTCCAGGGCACCACGGGCGGCCTTGCGCAGCACGTGGAGCATCCGGGAGGAGCCCTTGATCCGGGCGACGGCGGGCTCGTCGTACGTGGTGGCCCCCTCGGCACCGGCGGCCTCGTCGGAGAGCGAGCCGACCGCGCGGATGGCGACCTGGCCCTCCTCCCCGAGCGAGGGCAGCACTCCCTCGGTGTACGCGACCAGGAGCGGGGTCGGGGAGACGACGAGGATGCCGCCCGCGTACCGGCGCCGGTCCTGGTAGAGGAGGTACGCGGCCCGGTGCAGGGCCACCGCCGTCTTGCCGGTGCCGGGCCCTCCGGACACCTCCGTGACGGAGGCGGCGGGGGCGCGGATCACCAGGTCCTGCTCGGCCTGGATGGAGGAGACGATGTCGCGCATGGTGTGACTGCGGGCCTGGCCCAGCGCGGCCATCAGGGCGCCGTCGCCGATGACCGGGAGGCTCTCGCCTCCCAGGAACGCCGTCAGCTCCGGACGCATCAGGTCGTCCTCGACCCCGAGGACCCTGCGGCCCTTGGAGCGGATGACCCGTCGGCGTACGACCCTGCCCGGGTCCTTGGGCGTCGACCGGTAGAACGGCGCGGCGGCCGGGGCCCGCCAGTCGATCACCAGCGGCGCGTAGTCGGAGTCGAGGACTCCTATGCGCCCGATGTGGAGCGTCTCCGCGATGTCGGCGGTGCCGTCCTCCCGTACGGCGTCGTCGGCGGGTGCGACGGAGGTGAACGCGCCGTCCGGGCCGCGCTCGCCGTCCTTGCCGTGCAGCAGGTCGATCCGCCCGAAGAGGAAGTCCTCGAACTCACTGTTCAGCCGGTTGAGGTGGACACCGGCGCGGAAGACCTGGGCGTCGCGTTCGGCGAGTGCCCCGGGGGTCCCGACCTGGGCCCGTTTGCCGGCGTCGTGCATGAGAAATTCCGCCTCGTGGATCTTCTCTTCGAGGCGGTGGTAGACCCGGTCCAGATGTTCTTGCTCGACACCGATTTCCCGGTCCCGCAACGAATCGACAGCGGCATCCTGCGCGGCCACCGAGGCCCCCTTCTGACGTGCATTGGGCAGCCGTCAACCGTACGCGAAAGGGGGCTCCCCGCGCACCTGCGGCCCGGATTGCGTTTACGCGTCGATCTCCACCAGCCGCTCGCCGTCGAAGGTGCGCACCTCGAAGTGGTCGATGTCCTCGCGCGCCATCGCCGCGCCGCCGTGCACGTACAGCGGATTCCTCGCGCTCGCGTGGGTGGAGTCCTCGATCCCGTACCCCCAGGTCGGTACGGACCAGGAGGTGACGACCTCCTCATCGCCGGTTCTGGAGACGGCGATCAGGCTGCACTTCTGCGGCCCCTTGACGTTCTTGAGTTCCAGGACCGTGTGCGTCCCCCAGGCCTTGGGCTCCATACCGACCGTGGCGTCTACCCGGGTGGTGGGGTCGGTCGCCCGCAGCTTCTCCTTCATGTGGTGGAAGAAGGCGTCCTCGGCGGGGCTCGTGGGGTGGGGGTCGCCGGCCTGCACCTGCGTGCCGGAGTCGTCGCCGCCCGTGGCGACGACCGCGGCCACCGGGCCGCCGATGACCAGGACCGCCGCCGCCGCGATCAGGTAACGGGCACGCCGCCTCCGCCGGGACCGCTTGCGCGCGACCTCGTCGACCAGGCCGGCCAGCAACCTCGGCGCGGGCCGGTCGGGCACGTGCGGGACGGGGCGCGCGCCCGCCGCGGCGGGTGCCTCCGCGAGCATCGCCAGCATGGGCTCCATCCCGGCGAACTCGTCGAGATGGGCGGCGCACAGCGCGCAGTGCGCCAGATGCGCCTCGAAGGCGCTCGCCTCGGCGTCGTCGAGGATGCCGAGCACATAGGCGCCGGCCGCGTCGTGCTCCGGGCCCTCCGTGGGGAGGCCGAAGGGACCGGCGGGCGGGCCGGGTGGCCCGGACGGCCCGCCGGGGGTACGGGGACCTGCCGGCCGGGGCCCGAAAGGCTGCCACTCCTGGTCGCTCATGCCGTGATCCCCCTCTCCTCGAGTGCGAGCTTCATCGAACGCAGTGCGTAGAACACCCGGGACCGCACGGTTCCGCTGGGGACGCCGAGCACCTCGGCGGCCTCGTTGACCGTACGGCCCTTGAAGTAGGTCTCGACCAATGCTTCCCGGTGGGCGGGGGTCAAATCGTCGAGTGCGTCCGAGAGCGTCATCAGCCACAACGCCTTGTCTATCTCGTCCTCCGCGGGAATGACCTCCAGCGGCGACGGATCGACCTCACGCGGCCGGGCCTGCCGGCTGCGGTGGCCGTCGATGACGATGCGCCGGGCGACCGTCACCAGCCAGGGGCGGACGGAGCCGGTGGCCCGGTTGAGCGAACCGGCGTTCTTCCAGGCACGGATGAGCGTTTCCTGCACGACGTCCTCGGCCCGCTGACGGTCTCCGGCGACAAGACGGAGCACATAGGCGAGCAGCGGCCCGGCATGTTCGCGGTACAGCGCCCGCATCAGCTCCTCGTCGGGGACGGCGGAGGGAGAGCGGGGCGGCTCACTGCGATGTCGAGCCCTGTGCGGACGGTCATCGGCCACGGCCGCATCCTTGCGCACCCGAACCTCCCGGTCGAGACCCTGTCGAGCTCTGTGACCATCGATACGGGCGCGGGCGGCGGTTCATTCAACGGGCGCACGACTTTTCTTCCCGGCAGGGCCGTTACGGGCGGGCAGGCGCGCATACCGGCCGCCCCGGGCGGGTGCCCACCGCCGCGCCGGCGGCTCGGCGGGTGCTCACCGCACGGCGGCTCGGCGGGTGCTCACCGCACGGCCTTCACGCGGCGGCGGTGCCGGGCCACCCGTTCCCGGTTCCCGCAGACCTCGCTGGAGCACCAGCGCCGCCGCCGGCCCCGCGACGTGTCCAGGTAGAGCCGCCGGCAGGCATCGCCCTCGCAGCGCCGCAGCCCCGCTCTGGCCGCCGGGTCGGTCAGCAGCTCCACGGCGTCCCGGGCCACCGCCGCCAGCAGGGCCTCGCACGCGGGGTCGGCACTCAGCACCCGTACGAGGGCTCCTCCCTCGGCACGTACGGCCCGTACCCCGGGCGGCGGCCCGGCTGCCAGGGCGTTGACGCGTTCCAGGGCGTTCTCGGCGCTGTTCCCGGCCAGTTCGGCGGTCATCAGCCGGTCGACACACGTACGCAGCTGCCGGAAGCGCGCCACCCACGTCTCGTCCACGCCCGTGAGGACCGTCCCCGCAGGCACCAGCCCGGAGGCCACCAGCCAGCCGGCGAGGCCGGCGGGGCGGTCGAGCCGCTCGGAGCCGCCGGAGCAGGCAGCAGCCGTCGCCACCAGGTCGAGACAGACGCGCCCGGAGTCGAACCGCCGGCCGTACGGGGCCGTGCCCGTGCCCGCCGCCATGAGCCTGTCACCGCCTTGGGGTCACCTGTGGGGGGAGAGCCGTTCGTGGGGAGCGGTCCGCGCGAGTGGAACAACCCCAGAGTGCCCGTCCCCGGCCCGGCCGGGAACCCCTCCTGCCGCCCGGAACGCCGCCCACCGTGCCCGCAGCCACCTCACGACAGCGACGCCGGCCACCGGTCCGCTCCGACCGCGGCCGATACGCCCGGACGTCGTGCCCGCCCCGCCCGCGGCCGAGACGCCCGGGCGACGTACCCCGCCCGCGGCGTACGACGACCCGCAGCCGTCACCGTGTCCGCGGGACGGCCACAGGCGCGTACGGCAGGCACCGCTCAGCGCTGCGGCGGCCCGTCGTGCAGGATCCGCTGGAACAGCCGGTGGTCCGCCCACGCCCCGTCGATGTGGAGGTAGCGCGGCGCCGTACCGATCTGCACGAAGCCGCACTTGGTCAGCACCCGCTGCGAGGCGGTGTTGTCGACCACCGTGCCCGCCTCGATGCGGTGCAGTCCGAGCCCGTCCCGCGCCGCCTCGCAGACCCGGCCGACCGCGGCCGTCGCCAGGCCCCGGCCCGCCCGGTCGACGTCGACCCAGTAGCCGAGCCGGGCGTTGCGGAACGGCCCGCGCTCGATGGAGGCGAGCGTCATCGCCCCCACGACCCGGTCCTCCTCGTCGGCCAGCACCCAGGGCATCGCGCGCCCCGCGTCCCGGTCCGCCAGCAGCCCGGTCAGGCGCTGTCGCTGCCCCTCGGGGGTGTAGAAGGATGCGGGCCGTTCGGGCTCCCAGCGCCGCATGTAGGAGCGGCTCCGGATCAGCGCCTCGGCGAAGGACGCGGCGTCGCCGAGCGTCGCGGGCCTCAGCCGGACGTCGGAGGTCAGGCGGTGGATGTCGTCGATCATTCCCGCACGGTAACCGCCCGGTCGGGCCACGGTGTATGCGGTACCGGAGTCGGTACGCGACCGGTTCAGGTGCCGGAGTACTTCGTGTCGGCCGAGGGGTCCAGCGCCAGCCGGTAGCCACGCTTGACGACCGTCTGGATCAGCCGCGGCACTCCGAGGGCCGTGCGCAGTCTGGCCATCGCCGTCTCGACCGCGTGTTCGTCGCTACCGCTGCCGGGCAGCGCCCGCAGCAGGTCGGCCCGGGAGACGACCCAGCCCGGCCTGCGGGCGAGCGTGTGCAGCAGTGCCATGCCGGCGGGCGGCACCGGGCGCAGTGCGCCGCCGACGAGCACGGCGTGCCCCCGGATCTCGACCGTGTGCCCGGCGACCGGCAGCGTGCGGGCCCTGGCGGGCAGCTGGGTGCAGAGCAGCTGGACGAGCGGACCGAGCCGGAAGCGCTCCGGCTGGAGGGTGTCGATGCCCCGCGCCTGCAGCGGCAGGGCGGTGACCGGTCCCACGCACGCCGTTACGACGTCGTGGCCCAGGGCGGACAGCACCTCCGGGAGCATGCCGCGGGCCTCGGCCCGGTTCAGGTAGGAGGCGACTGCCGGGGCACTGGTGAAGGTGAGGGCGTCCAGACCGCGGGCGACCGTGACGTCCAGCATGCGGTCGAGGGGCGCGATGTCCTCCGGGGGCATCCACCGGTAGACGGGTACGCCGACGACCTCGGCGCCCGCCGCACGCAGCGACTCGACGAATCCGGGCAGGGGCTCCCCGTGCAGCTGGAGGGCGACCCGTCGGCCCGAGACGCCCTCGTCCAGCAGCCGGTCCAGGACTTCGGCCATCGATTCGGACCCGGGCGACCACGCCTCGGTGAGTCCGGCGGCCCGGATGGCCCCCTTGACCTTGGGACCGCGGGCGAGCAGTTCCACCCCGCGCAGCAGCTCCAGGAGCGCGTCGCCGACCCCCCAGCCGTCCGCGGCCTCCACCCAGCCCCTGAAGCCGATGGCGGTGGTGGCGATGACGACGTCGGGTGCGTCGTCGATCAGTTCCTTCGTGGCCGCCAGGAGTTCGCTGTCGTCCGCGAGCGGCACGATCCGCAGCGCGGGCGCGTGCAGGACCGCGGCGCCCCTGCGCGTGAGGAGCGTCCCCAGCTCCTCGGCGCGACGGGCGGCGGTGACCCCGACCGTGAAGCCCGCGAGGGGCCCGTGCTGTGCGTCGTCGTCGTGCATGGCGTGATACCCGGCTCTCGTCCCGCTGGTGCTCGATGGTGCGGAGGACCGAGACTGCCAACCCTGCGTGACAGGCTCGGTTCGCTTGTATTTCCCGCCCGTTACGTCACATGACGCCTGAGGGCCATCCTCACACCTCGGCGTAGCTGAGCTGGGGCTTCGCGGGCACCGCCGCGGTACGCCGAAGGTATACCGACCACGTGAGGGTGAAGCAGACGGCGTAGAAGACCAGGAAGGCCCAGAAGGCGGCCGTTCCGGCGCCCGAGGTCGCGAAGGACTGGCGGAAAGCGAGGTTGATCGCCAGGCCGCCCAGCGCGCCGACCGCCCCGATGAGTCCCATGGCCGCACCGGACAGCCGCCGGCCGTACGCCGCCGCCTCCTCGCCGCGCAGGCCCTTGCCGACCGCCTGGGCGTGGAAGATGCCCGGGATCATCTTGAACGTCGAGCCGTTGCCCAGTCCCGTGAGCACGAACAGCGCGATGAAGCCGACGAGGAACACGGCCAGCGACTCGATCCCGGAGGCGTAGACGACGACACCGGTCGCCGCGGCCATCGCCGCGAAGTTCCACAGGGTGATCCGGGCGCCGCCGTACCGGTCGGCGAGCCAGCCGCCCGCGGGGCGGATCAGGGAGCCGAGCAGCGGGCCGATGAAGGTGAGCGAGGCGGCCTGCAGCGGGGTCCGGCCGAACTGGGTCTGGAGGACGAGGCCGAAGGCGAAGCTGTAGCCGATGAACGATCCGAAGGTGCCGATGTAGAGCACCGACATGATCCAGGTGTGCGGCTCGCGTACGGCCTGGAGCGCAGCCCCGGCGTCGTTCTGCACGGGCCGGAGGTTGTCCATGCGGAAAGCGGCGCAGACCGCGGCGACGACGATCAGGGGCACGTAGACGCCCAGCACGATCCGGGGGTGCGCCGCGCCCGCCGTGCCGATCACCAGGAGGCCGACGAGCTGCACGACCGGTACGCCGATGTTGCCGCCGCCCGCGTTGAGCCCGAGCGCCCAGCCCTTCTTGCGGAGCGGGAAGAAGGCGTTGATGTTCGTCATGGAGGAGGCGAAGTTGCCCCCTCCGATGCCGGTGAGCCCGGCGACGACGAGGAACGTCGTGTAGGAGGTACCGGGTTCCATGACCACGAAGGCGGCGACGGTCGGCACCAGCAGCGACAGCGCGCTGAAGATCGTCCAGTTGCGCCCGCCGAACAGGGCGACGGCGAAGGTGTAGGGCACCCGGACGACGGCTCCGACCAGGGTGGCCGTGGAGATCAGGAAGAACTTCCCGGCCGGGTCGATCCCGTACTCGGGTCCCATGAACAGGACCATGACGGACCACAGGGACCAGATGGAGAAACCGATGTGCTCGGAGAGCACGGAGAACCACAGGTTCCGCCGGGCGACCCGCTCGCCCGTCTCGCGCCAGAAGGTCTCGTCCTCCGGCTCCCACTGCTCGATCCAACGACCGGCCATCACGCGCCTCCACAGGGGTCGGGGTGTTGTGCTCCCGACGCTATGGAGTCCGCGTTTCGGCGCGGTGCCGTGAGGTGACCGGTGCGCAACCTTGCTCTCACTCGGCCGGAGGGGGCGCGGTGAGCCGGGCCCGCCGCACCCCTGCCGGACGGCTCAGGCGGCGCGGCCGCGGCCCTTGACCGCCCCGTTGGGCCACAGGCGCGGCCGGCGCTTCGCGGCCACGTCCTCGACCCAGCCGAAGGCCAGGATGGCGACACCGAGCAGCGGCCAGATCAGGATGAGGATGAGGCCGTTGTAGGACTTCTCGATGTATGGGCCGAACGTGTCACCGAACCACGGGATGTTCCAGGACTCGTCGACGAGCTGCGCGGCCGCCATCAGCAGGATGTTGTGCCACAGGTAGATCGTCACGGCCCGGTTGTTGGCGAGGGTGACCAGGCTGTCCCAGCCGGCGAGCTTCCCGGGGAGTTTCCGCCAGGAGGGTGCGTAGAGCAGGAGGACCGCGCAGAAGCCGAGGGACCAGGTGGCCTGGGCGAGCGGGATCTCGTCGAGGTTCCAGCCCTCCTCGGTGAGGTGTCCCGACGCCCACCACAGGCCGAAGCCCATGACGATCGCGGCGCTGGACACCGCCAGGTAGCGCGGGATCTGTTGGAGCAGCCCGTCGTTGTGGGCGAAGCCGAGGATCCAGCAGGAGCCGAAGACCGCGAAGTCGACGAGCCCTTCACCGAGCATGCCGGGGACCGTGACGAGACCCGTGCCGATGACCGCCGTGAGGGCGATCGGGGCGAGCAGCGTGACCCACGGGAGCCTGCGGAAGGCCTTGAGCAGCAGGGGTGAGGCGAGCACGAACCAGAGGTAGGCGCGGATGTACCAGAGCGGTCCCACAGCCTGGTCCGCCCAGGACACCTCCAGCCATCCGCCGGTCGAGCCGCTCTCCTCGGGATAGGGCGGGGAGCCGACCGGGAGGATGTAGCAGCCGATCTTGATGAACCACCACAGCCCCTCCTCGCGCACGGGCTTCCAGCTCAGCGCGAACATCACCGGTACGGCGATGAGGGAGAACGCCCACATCGGAGGGAGCAGCCTGCGCAGCCGGCTGCGGATGACGCTTCCCGCGGGGCGGGCCAGCGAGCGGGCCATCAGCGAACCGGCGAGGGCGAACATCACGCCCATGGACGGGAAGAGGACGGTCAGCCAGGCCCAGCCGAAGAGGTGGAAGCAGACCACGCGGACGAGGGCGACGGCCCGGAGCAGGTCGAGGTAGCGGTCCCGTCCCGGTTTCGGCACGGCCCCGGTGGCCTCGGTGGTCGCGGGGGACGCCGGGGCCCCCTCGTCGGGGGACGGGCGCAGGGGCAGGGGCACGGTCTCCGGGGCAGCGGTACCGGTCCGGCCGGGGAAGGCGGCGGCCTGCACCGGGGCCCCGCCGTGTCCCGGGAAGGCGGTGTCCTGGGCCGGGTGGGCGCCGGCGGGCGGGGCGTAGGGGCTGCCGGCCGACGGGTACCCACCGCCGGTCGCCTGGTACGCACTGTGGGCCGGCCCGTACTCGCCGCCGGTGGCTTGGTACTCACCGTGGGCCGGCGGGTAGGACCCGGTGGCCGGCGGGTAGGACCCGTCGTGGCGCGGGTAGGACCCGTCGTGGCGCGGGTGGGCACCGGCGTGCACCTGGTGACTGCCGCCGTCCTGTGCCCAGGCGTCGGCCCCCGCCGGCCGGACGCCGTCGTAGCCGTCCTGCTGGTTCGGATGGGTCATGCGACCGGCCTCCGGTCCCTGTCCGTGTCCTTGCGGCGGTTCTGTGTACCGCCCGGCGCCTCGACCACTCCGGTGCGGCGCAGCTTCTGCCAGCGCAGCCGGCCGCCGGTGAGAGCGGTGATCCAGGACTGGAGCAGTACGACGTACATGAGCTGCCGGTAGAGGATCTGCTGGAGCGGCAGGGATATCAGGTGGGTCATGCGTTCCTTGTCCAACCTGAACGCGTACGCGGCGCAGACGGCCTGCACCAGCAGGACGCCGAACCAGGCGGCGACCGTCTTCCCGGTCGGGCCGAAGACCAGGCCGTACAGCAGGAAGACGTCGATGAGGGGGGCCAGCAGCGGGGCCACGACCATGAACAGGGAGACGAACGGCAGCCCCACGCGTCCGAACCGGCCCGAGGGCCCCCGCTCGAAGACCGCCCGGCGGTGCTTCCAGATGGCCTGCATCGTGCCGTACGACCACCGGTAGCGCTGCGACCACAGCTGCTGGACGGACTCCGGGGCCTCGGTCCAGGCCCGCGCGTTCTCGGCGTAGACGACGCGCCAGCCGTCGCGGTGCAGGGCCATGGTGACGTCGGTGTCCTCGGCGAGGGTGTCCTCGCTCATGCCGCCGATCCGGTCCAGGGCGTTCCGGCGGAAGGCGCCGACCGCACCGGGGATGGTGGGCATGCAGCCCAGGAGGTCGTACATCCTGCGGTCGAGGTTGAAGCCCATCACGTACTCGATGTGCTGCCAGGCGCCGATCAGCGAATCGCGGTTGCCGACCTTGGCGTTGCCCGCGACCGCGCCGACCTGGGGGTCGGCGAAAGGCTGCACGAGCTCGCGCACGGTGGAGGGTTCGAAGACCGTGTCGCCGTCCATCATCACGACGATGTCGTAACGGGCGTGCGCGATGCCGTTGTTGAGAGCTGCCGGCTTGCCCGCGTTGACCTGCCGGACGACACGGACGTTCGGGATCCACATCGCCTCGACGATGTCGGCCGTACCGTCCGTCGAGCCGTCGTCGATGACGATGACCTCGATCGGATAGTCGCTGGCCACGAGCGAGCGCACGGTGGACGCGATGCACTCGCGCTCGTTGTACGCGGGCACGAGGACCGACACCGGGCGGGTGAACGGCTCGCCCCAGCGGAAGTTCCTGCGGCGCACCTTCCTGGCGTGCAGGAAGGACAGCAGCAGCATCAGCCCGAAGCGGACCATGACCAGGACACCGATGACCGCGAGGCCGACGACGAGCACGCTCGTGACGTGCTCGGAGATGTCCACGCCGAGGACGAACGCCTTGCCCTTCCAGAGCGCGAAGCCGGTGGCCGGGGTATGGGCGCTGGGGGCGCCCAGGGCCGCGGTGAGGTTGGTGAAGTCGTAGCCGCGCGCCTGCATCTGCGGCAGGAACTCGCCCAGGGCGCCCACGGTCTGGGACCGGTCGCCGCCGGAGTCGTGCATCAGGATGATGGCGCCCTTGCCGTGCTCGGGCGTGGCCTGCTCGATGATCGCGGGGACACCGGGGCGCTTCCAGTCCTCACTGTCGGTGTCGTTCACGACGGTGAGGTAGCCGCGGCTGCCGATGTACTGCGTGACCGGCCAGGACTTGTTGTCCATGGCGTCGGCGAACGAGGAGTAGGGCGGCCGGAACAGGGAGGTGCGGATGCCCGCCGCCCCGGCCAGGACCAGCTGGTTCTGGGAGAGTTCCCAGTCGATGCGGCTGGTGGACTGGTAGGAGAGGTCGGGGTGGTTGAACGTGTGCAGGCCGACCTCGTGGCCCTCGTCGACCATGCGCTGCACGAGGTCCGGGTAGCGCGATGCCATGGTGCCGGTCACGAAGAACACACCGTGTGCGTGGTGCTTCTCGAGCTCGTCCAGGACGCGCGGCGTCCAGACCGGGTCCGGCCCGTCGTCGAAGGTCAGGACGATCTTGTGGTCGGGTATGCGGAGGGTCTTGGCCACCTCGCCCGGTGTACGGGCGTCGATGACCGGTCCACCGTCGAGGACCTCGGACGGCACCTGGGTGGTGGGAGCCGGAGGCTGTACGCGGTGGTCGGCGAGGATTTCGCTGTGCACGTATCCGCGCAGCATCAGCATCGCGAGCAGGGCGACAAGGAGGAGGGACGGAAGCAGGTAGCGCATGGGGAGCCTGCGCCGGACGGTCCGCTTCTTCCTCCGGTTGTGCCTGCCCCGCGGGGCGGGGGGCGTCATCTAGTGAGGGCCTTCTTGTGGTTGCACCGGTGGGACCACGGGATCCGAGGACGCCGGCGGGCTCTCCTCGACGGGGTCCCCGGTACCGGTCGACGGCGTGGGTATCCCGGAGGACGACTCGGGGGCCGAGGTCTCGGGGGCGGGTTCTGCGGAGGCGTCGTCGGCCTTCGGGGGAGCGCTGCTCCTGGAGGCCGAGGCGTGCGCGCCGGGCGCCGCCGGCGGGGACGCGGAGGCGCTGGCGGACGGGATCACCGCGACGCCCGATGCGGAGGCGCCGGGTTCGGCGCCGGTGAGCTCGGACGACGCGCTCTCGGTGGGGACGGGCCGCACCTCGACGTCGCTCGCCTTCTTCTGCTCCTGGCCGTTCAGCGGCAGCCACGGGGCGGTGGAGTTGCCGCCCAGCAACGCGACCACCAGGGTCACCGCGTAGACGGCGCAGATGCCGGCGAGCAGCCAGCCCAGCCGTCGGTACGTCTTGCTCCGGCGACCGCTCTCGTCGACGAAGACGGGGCCGTCCGCGGGGTCCGGACGGCTTGGTTCAACAGGTAGTTCGGAGAGTTGCCGGCCGAGTCCGTCCAGCTGGATCGTGACGTCGTGCGGCTCATGAGTGTGCCCGGTACGGGTGCCTTCGCGCCAATTTTCCACAGATGTTCGCTCTTCCCCCACTCAGTGAGACAGGCGCGCGGAAATGACTGGTTTCTTGCCGTCGGACCGGACCCCCACCCTGTCCTCGCGCCACGTACCACCGTGCACCGGAGCTTCGAATGTAGCGCACGACGGTCACCATCCGGACCCCGTCTCAGCTGTTGTGAAGAAACGGTGACGCATGAGTGACTCGTCGCTTTCGGGCAGCCACGATCCGGTTGGCCGTGCCATCCATCCCTCTGTGGCAGCCAATTCGGCCGCTGCGGCGCTCAGCGCACCCAGGCCCGGATGGTCCGGCCCGGCCCGCCGGACCATCAGCAGGGGGGACAGCGGCACCGGCCGCACCAAGGGGCGTACGACCGTGCCCGGCAGCGGTGGGAAGTCGACGACAGCCAGTACGGGGTTCCCGGACTTCGCCATCACCCGTTGGAATTCGGCCACTCCGACGGCGAGAGGGGCGGGCGGGGCGAGCACGATGTCCCACTGCGCGAAGAGTTGGGAGGCAAGATCCGTCCATTCCCGGGTGCGCGCATTGCCCGCCCCCGCGTAGACGGTCTCGCCGGACAGTTCATCCATGGCGACGACCGCACGCCCTGCCAGGGGGTGACCGTGCGGCAGCAGGACGGCCATCGGCTCGTACCGCACCGGCTGTACGCGGAGCCGGGCGAGCACCCCCGGGTCGAGCCCCGCGGCCCTCCCGAAGGAGACGTCGAGCCGGCCGGCGAGCACCTCACCGGCCGCATAGGTCAGTCCGCTCTCGAAGCGGGCCATCAGCTCGCACTCGGGAACGAGCTCACGCGCCCTGGCCAGCACCCGGGCCGCGGTCATCCCGTCGGTGTTGAGGTCGACGAGCAGCGGACGGGCGGCCGGATCGGCGAACGCTTCGGCGAGATGGTCCTGCGCCTCGAGCACCCGGCGGGCGTACGGGAGGAGCCTTTCCCCGTCCGGCGTGAGTGACACCTGGCGGGTGGTGCGCACGAAGAGCTCCCTGCGCAGCTCGCGCTCCAGCCGGCGGATGTCCCGGCTCAGCGCCTGCTGCGCGACGTAGAGCCGGGCGGCGGCGCGGGTGAAGTGCAGCTCCTCGGCCACGGCGACGAATGCGCGCAGGAGCCGGGGATCGGTGTCGGAGGGGGCCATGCGCGAAATTTACAACAGGAGTGCGTCAATCGGGGTGGTGCAGGTGTTGGACGGTACGGACGTCCCGCCGTGAAGGTTGTCGCGTGCCCGATGAAACCGCTGTCGCTCCGCCTCCGCCGCCCGCGTCGCCACCTGCCGCGCGCCCGCCCGCGTCCCCACCTGCGCCGCCGCCCACCATGTCCATGCCTGCCGCCGTGCCCGGCAACCCGTATCGCCGGCTGCTCGCCACCCCCGGCGCCCGCGCCTTCACGGCGGGCAACCTCCTCGCCCGGCTGCCCATGGGGATGTTCAGCGTCAGCGCCGTCATCATGATCGCCGGGGCGCACGGGTCGTACGCCCTGGCCGGAACCGTCACCGCGACCGGACTGGCCGCGACCGCCGTGGTCGCCCCCTGGACCGCACGGCTCGTCGACCGGTACGGCCAGGCCAGGATCGCCGTGCCCGCCACCGCCGTCGCCGTGCTCGGCTCACTCGCCCTCGTGCTCTGTGTGCACTACGACGCTCCGGTCTGGACCCTCTTCGCCTCGTACGCCGCCACGGCCACCACCCCCAACACCGGCGGGATGTCACGGGCCCGCTGGGCGCACCTGCACAAGGGCGATCCGGGCGCCCTGCACACCGCGAACTCCTTCGAACAGGCCGCCGACGAGCTGTGCTTCATGCTCGGCCCGGTGCTGGCCGCCTCGCTGTGCGGGGCGCTCTTCCCCGAAGCCGGCACCCTCACCGGCGCGGTCCTGCTGATGACCGGTGTCCTGATCTTCGCGGCTCAGCGGGCGACCGAGCCGCCGGTCGCCCCACACATCCGCGCCGCCTCCCCACTGCGGACCCGCGGCATGCCCGCCCTGCTGACCGTCTTCCTGGCGACCGGTGCCGTCTTCGGCGCCATGGAGGTCGTCTCGATCGCCCACGCCGGGGGCGCGATCCTCGCCCTTCAGGCGGGCGGCTCCTGCGTGGCCGGACTGCTCTACGGTTCACTGCGCCCCGCCGCGAGCGTCGGCCGCAGGCTGGTGCTCTGTCTCACCGGCATGACCGCGCTGATGTCCCTTCCGCTGATCGCCGCGTCCGCCACCCGTTCCCTGCCGGTGCTGGCGGGCTGCCTGCTGCTGGCGGGCGCGGCCACCGCGCCCACCATGGTCACCGGCATGACGCTCGTGCAGCGCCTCACCCCGCAGGCGCAGCTCAACGAGGGCATGACGCTGGCGGTCACCGCGCTCCTGGGGGGAATAGCCGCGGGTTCCGCGGCCGGCGGCTGGACGGTCGAGCATTCCGGGACGGTGACCGGCTATGCGGTGCCGGTGTGCGCCGCGGCCCTGGCCCTGGCCGTCGCGGCAGCCGGGACGCGCAAAGCCTGAAAAATGACGGAGGGCAGAAAAACGAGGACCCCGCTGCCAGGGGCAACGGGGTCCTCGTTCACATGGGAATTGTGGAGATGGCGGGAATCGAACCCGCGTCCAACGGTGCAGAACCAGGGCTTCTCCGAGTGCAGTTCGCTGCGCTTTTCTCGGCCCCGGAGGTCACGCGAACAAGCCTCCGACAGGCCCAGTCACTGTTTGATTTCCTTCTAGGCCCCGTGACCGGGCTTAGAAGTTTAGATCCCTGAATGATGCCAGGATCCGGGTCGGGATCACCCCCGGGCTGACACTCCGCAGAGTCTTCGCTTAGCTGCTAATTAGGCAGCGAGGGCGAAGGCGGAGGAATCGCGCTTGGAATTGGCGATTATTGGTTGCGACATATGGTTAACGAGATCATTGCCGCTTCCTCGACTCGCTTCCCCTGCTTCGACATCCGCTGTCGAAACCGATCATCCCCATGTTGTTTTTTCAAACGTGCACCTTCTGCGAGGCGCACGGCCCATCGTACGTGACCAACGTACGCGGATGCCACCGTATTCCGGCAGCTCCGGGGCGCGGGCCCCGGCCATCGACCGCGTCGGCCCCGGCTAAGGGGTGTCCCGTAATCCCTGGTGGACCGGCGCGCGGCGTCAGATGCGGTGCATCGCAAGGCGGAGGGACGTCCGCATACTGGATGTATTCGGGCGTTCCGACAACGCGGTGAGGTGCCGTAGCTGTCGTCGTGCGCCCGCCGGGGTTGCGGGACAACCCTTAGGCGCTGCGCTGGCGCCGGCGAGCCGCCGAGATCGCACGGTTCGTCTCCCGCGTGTCCTGCTTCTCGCGCAGCGTCTGCCGCTTGTCGTACTCCTTCTTGCCCTTCGCGAGGGCGATCTCGACCTTGACCCGGCCCTCCGTGAAGTACAGGGCGAGCGGCACGATCGTGTGGCCCGACTCCTGCGACTTGGACGCCAGCTTGTCGATCTCGGCCCGGTGCAGGAGCAGCTTGCGCTTGCGCTTGGCCGCGTGGTTCGTCCAGGTGCCCTGCACGTACTCGGGAACGTGGATGTTGTGCAGCCACGCCTCGCCGTTGTCGATCTGGACGAAGCCGTCGACCAGCGAGGCCCTGCCCATCCGCAGCGACTTGACCTCCGTGCCCATGAGCACGAGGCCGCACTCGTAGGTGTCGAGGACGTGGTAGTCGTGCCGCGCCTTCTTGTTCTGCGCGATCATCTTGCGCCCGGTGTCTTTTTCCTTGGCCATAGTGCGGTCATTTTCGCACTACGACCCACCCCCGAGGCCACTCAATACCGTCTCGGCCCGCTTCTGGGCCTCCTGACCCGCCCCGACGTCCGGCGTGATGCCGCGCCCCTCGACGCTGCGGCCCGCCGGAGTGCGGTACTGGCCGACGGTCAGCTCGGCCACCGCGCCGCCCGGGAGCGCGCTGGGCATCTGCACGGCCCCCTTGCCGAAGGTGCGGGATCCGACGGTCACGGCCCTCCCCCGGTCCTGCAGGGCGCCGGTGAGCAGCTCGGCGGCGCTCATCGTGCCGCCGTCCACCAGGACGACCACGGGCCGGTCGGTGTCCCCGCCGGGCTCGGCGTACAGCGCCTGTTCCTCGCCGTGCACGTCGTAGGTGGCGACCAGACCGCCGTCGAGGAAGGCCGAGGAGGCGGTGACGGCCTCGGTGACGAGGCCACCGGAGTTGGCCCGCAGGTCCAGGAGGATGCCCGCATCCTCGGGGGCGGCGTCCACCGCGTCGCGTACGGCTGTCCCCGCGCCCTTCGTGAAGGCGGCGACCTTGACCAGGACGGCGGAGGACGCATCACGGCCCAGCCGCCGGACGGTGACCGGTTCGGTCGTCAGCCGGGCCCGGCGCAGCGTCTCGGTCCACGTGTGCGTGCCGCGCCGCAGTCCGAGGACGACGGGCGTGCCCTCGGCCTCCTTCGTGCGGTCCCCGCGCAGCAGGGCGACCACCTCGGCGACGGGGCGCCTGCCCACCGGCCTGCCGTCGACCGTGCGCAGCTGGTCCCCCGTGCGCACCCCGGCCAGGTCCGCGGGACCGCCGGACTGCACGCCGCTCACGGTCACCGCTCCCCCGGCGGAGCGGCGTGCCGAGATGCCGACCCCGGTGTACGAGCCGTCGAGGGCCTGCTCGAACTCCTCGTACTCCCGCTCGTCGTAGACCGCGCCCCAGCGGTCCCCGCTGCGGCTGACGGCCTCCTCCGCGGCGTCCGTACCGGACTTGCCGTGGGCCTCGGCCTCGGCGGCCGCCTCGGCGACCGCCCCGCGGTCCGCGGAACCGACGGTGGAGGAGACGGAACCGGCCTCTATCTCCGTCCCCGCGGCGTCCTCGCGGGGCAGGGACCCGGTCGCCGCGGCCGTGGCCAGCACGCTCGCGAAGACCAGTGTCAGGGCCGCCCCGCGGCGGACACCGCGGGGAACCAAGGGTTTCGTGAGGCCCGTCATGACGCCGAGTCTAGGACAACGCCCCTACGGCACACGGCTCGTCGGCCGCGCGCCGCACGGGGCGATCGTCACACCTTCAGGTACTTGCGCAACGCGAACAGTGCGGCAACTGCGGGCATCAGCAACCCGATGGCGAGCACCAGCGGAAGCTTCGTGATCACGGCCTCCCAGCCGATGAAGTCGATCAGGTTCAGCTTCTCCTGGAGCGCCAGACCACCGTCGATGAGGAAGTACCGGCCGGCGAGCAGGATGACGCAGGCGAGCAGTCCGCCGATCAGACCGGCGAAGGCCGCCTCCATGATGAACGGCATCTGGATGTAGAAGCCGGACGCCCCCACCAGCCGCATGATGCCGGTCTCCCGTCGCCGGCTGAACGCCGAGACGCGCACGGTGTTCACGATGAGCATCAACGCGATGATCAGCATCAGCGCCATCAGGAAGATCGCGGCCACGTTCATGCCGTTCATCAGCTCGAAGAGGTTGTCCAGGATGCTCCGTTGGTCCTGGACGGACTGCACCCCGTCACGACCCGCGAAGGCCGTCGCGACCACCTTGTACTTCTGCGGGTCCTTGAGCTTGACCCGGAAGGACTCCTGCATCTGGTCCGGCGTGATGCTGCCGGCCATCGGCGAGTCGCCGAACTCCTCCTGGTAGTGCTTGTACGCCTCGTCGACCGTCTCGAAGAGGACCGGCTTCTCGACGGCGTCCATCTTCTCGAGGTCGGCCTTGATCTCCTTCTTCTGGTCCGCGGTGACGGCACCCTTGGCGCACTTGGGCACGTCCTTGGCGTCGTTCTTGTTGCAGAGGAAGATCGAGACGTTGACCTTGTCGTACCAGTAGGTCTTCATCGAGCCGACCTGCTCGCGCAGCAGCAGCGCGCCGCCGAACAGGGCGAGCGAGAGAGCGACGGAGACCACGACCGCGAAGGTCATCGTGAGGTTGCGACGAAGACCGACGCCGATCTCCGACAGGACGAACTGGGCGCGCATGGCGTCCTTTCAGTACTCGATGCTCGTGCAGGTGCGTGGAGGGGGCGGCCCCTCCCAGGACGTGTCGGCCTAGGGCGTGTCTCGAAAGTAGCGTCGTCTGCCCGAAGGGTAGGCCCGGGGGCGTCTGGTGCGTGCGATCGCAAGGCGGAGGGTCGCCTCGATACCGGGTGTATCGGGGTGATCCCGACAACGCGGCGAGCGTGCGTGCCAGACGCCCCCGGGCAGGCGGGACTTTCGAAACACGCCCTAGTGCTGGTAGCCGTAGACGCCGCGCGCCTGGTCACGCACGAGACGGCCCTGCTCGAGCTCGATGACGCGCTTGCGCATCTGGTCGACGATGTTCTGGTCGTGGGTCGCCATGATCACGGTGGTGCCGGTCCGGTTGATCCGGTCCAGCAGCTTCATGATTCCCACGGAGGTCTGCGGGTCGAGGTTGCCCGTCGGTTCGTCGGCGATCAGCAGCATCGGGCGGTTGACGAACGCCCGCGCGATCGCGACGCGTTGCTGCTCACCACCGGAGAGCTCGCCGGGCATGCGGTCCTCCTTGCCCCCGAGACCGACGAGGTCGAGCACCTGCGGCACGGCCTTGCGGATCTCGCCGCGGGGCTTGCCGATGACCTCCTGGGCGAAGGCCACGTTCTCGGCGACGGTCTTGTTGGGCAGGAGCCGGAAGTCCTGGAACACCGTGCCCAACTGGCGGCGCATCTGAGGCACCTTCCAGTTGGACAGGCGGGCCAGGTCCTTGCCGAGCACGTGGACCGTGCCCTGGCTGGCGCGCTCCTCACGGAGGATGAGCCGCATGAAGGTGGACTTGCCGGAGCCGGACGAGCCCACCAGGAAGACGAACTCGCCCTTCTCGATGTCGAGTGAGACGTCCCGGAGAGCAGGACGGCTCTGCTTCGGGTAGGTCTTGGAGACGTTGTCGAATCGGATCACGGATGCACCACGGTCGGCCGGGAGTAGGTGTGCGTGACCATACGCGAACCCGGCTGACGCGTGCAGTCGGCGTCCGCCCATGAGGGATTTGTGCCGTAACGCGGCAGGGAACGAAACGGGGCGTGCCGGGCCCTCTCCGGTGGGCCGCGCCGAAATGGGCGCGAGCTGGCACAGTGGTAGGGGGAACGGTTGCGTTTCCCTGAGCGTTGTGCGGAGAGAACGCGTATGCGGCTCCGCCGCGCGGTGAGGAGGAATGCGCATGACCTATGACCGACTGGTGTGCGCGAACTGCGCGGCGCCCGTGAGCGAGGGACGCTGCCGCGTCTGCCGGGCGAGCCGGGAGCGCATGCAGGACGAAGGCCCCTTCGCGGGGCTGAATCCGGCGATGCTGATCGCGCTCATGGTAATCCTGGTGGCCGCTCTGGCACTGCTGGCCCACCAGGCCGCCTGAGCCGTCTCAGGACGCGCGCGCACGGCCCGGGAGTGGTTCGGGTACACGAAGGGCCCGGGAGAGGCCGTGACGGCTCTCCCGGGCCCTTCGCCGTACGCGTACGGGCCTCTAGGCGGCCGTACGGCCGCCGGCCGCCAGACGCGGCAGGAAGCGGAAGCCGATCCCGCCCGCGATCATCGTCGCGGCGCCGACCAGCAGGAACGTGGTCTCGGCCGCACCGGTCTCGGCGAGCTCGTCCTTGCCCTTGCTCTGCTCGGCCGGCTGGTTTCCGACACTGTCGGTGTCGGTGTTGTCGGCGCACGCGGCGCCGTCCAGGTCGACGGTGCAGGTGCCGGCGCCACCGGTGGAGCCGGTGGTTCCGGTGTCGCCGCCGGTGACCGAGCCGGTGGTTGCCCCCGTGTCACCGCCGGTGACCGAGCCGGTGGCACCGCCGTTACCGGTGGTCCCGCCATTGCCGGTGGAGCCCCCGTTGCCGGAGGAGCCGTTGTTGCCGTTGGAGCCGCCGTTGGACGTGGTGCCGCCGTCGGTGGTCTCACCCGTGGTGGACGTCTCGCCGGTGGTCTCACCGGTCGTCGACGTCTCACCGGTGGTCTCACCCGTGGTCGACGTCTCACCGGTCGTCGACGTCTCGCCGGTGGTCTCACCCGTGGTGGACGTCTCGCCGGTGGTCTCACCGGTCGTCGACGTCTCACCGGTGGTCTCACCCGTGGTCGACGTCTCGCCGGTGGTCTCACCCGTGGTGGACGTCTCACCGGTGGTCTCACCGGTCGTCGTCCCACCCGTGTCGACGCCGCCGAGGAGGCCGCCGTTGACCTCGGGCTCCGTGCCCTCAGTCGTGTAGTTGCTGTTCGAGCTCTCCTCGGTGAGGTAACCCGCAGCCTGCGCCGCACCCGCGACGGTGAGCGAGGCGCCCGCGGCAATAACCGCACCAGCGGCTATCCGCGCAACGCGGACTCGCGTCTTCTTGGTCATCTGTTGCTACCCCCAGTAGCCGATCTCGTCAGTGGAGCAGCCATATGCGGTCCACGGCCCTGCGAGGTCGCGGTCTTCGCGGGGCCACGTCGTGCCGTGGTCATCCCGCCCCGCCCCCGATCGCACCTGTCCCAGACATACGCATGCTGCCTCAGCACCCTGTCCAGACTTAAGGGCTACGTCAAGGCCGTTCCGAGGCATACGGTCCGCTATGGGGGTTCTTGACGGCTATTCGGAATCACGACTGTGACTCATTCAGCACACGGTCCCCCCAACTCCCTTGGTCCCGGCGGGAGAACGGGTCGGGCCCGGGCAGGTTCTCCCTGCCCGGGCCCGATCACCGTACGTGTACGGCTACTTCTCGCTCTGCTTGCGCCAGCGGATGCCCGCCTCGATGAAGCCGTCGATCTCGCCGTTGAAGACCGCTTCCGGGTTGCCCATCTCGAAATCCGTACGGAGGTCCTTGACCATCTGGTACGGGTGCAGGACGTACGAACGCATCTGGTTGCCCCAGGAGTTGCCGCCGTCGCCCTTGAGGGCGTTCATCTTGGCCTGCTCCTCCTGGCGGCGGCGCTCGAGCAGCTTCGCCTGGAGGACGTTCATCGCGGACGCCTTGTTCTGGATCTGCGAGCGCTCGTTCTGGCAGGAGACGACGATGCCCGTGGGCAGGTGGGTCAGTCGCACCGCGGAGTCCGTGGTGTTGACGCCCTGGCCGCCCGGGCCCGAGGAGCGGTACACGTCCACGCGCAGCTCGGACTCGTCGATCTCGATGTGGTCGGTCTGCTCGACCACCGGGAGGACCTCGACACCCGCGAAGGAGGTCTGGCGGCGGCCCTGGTTGTCGAAGGGCGAGATCCGGACGAGCCGGTGGGTGCCCTGTTCGACGGAGAGCGTGCCGTAGGCGTACGGCACCTCGACGGCGAAGGTGGTCGACTTGATGCCGGCCTCTTCCGCGTACGCCGTCTCGTAGACCTCGGTCTTGTAGCCGTGCCTCTCGGCCCAGCGGACGTACATGCGCTGGAGCTTCTCGGCGAAGTCCGCGGCGTCGACGCCGCCGGCCTCGGCGCGGATGGTGACCAGCGCCTCACGCGAGTCGTACTCGCCGGAGAGGAGGGTGCGGACCTCCATCTCGTCCAGCGCCTTCCTGACCGACTCCAGCTCGGCCTCCGCCTCACCCAGCGCGTCGGCGTCGCCCTCGTCCTCGGCGAGCTCGAACATGATGCTGAGATCGTCGATGCGCCCACGCAGGGCCTCGGTCTTGCGGACCTCGGCCTGGAGGTGCGAAAGCTTGCTGGTGATCTTCTGGGCCGCTTCCGGGTCGTCCCAGAGGGACGGCGCCGCCGCCTGCTCCTCGAGCGCGGCGATCTCGGCCCTCAGGGTATCCAGGTCCAGGACGGCCTCGATCGACCCCATGGTCGAGGAGAGGGACTTCAGCTCTTCGGAAATATCGACGACTGCCACGGGTCCAGCGTAACGGCTGGACGAGTGAACCTGTCCCTCCCCCGGGTGCCGACCGTCATGGTCCGGCCCTCAGGGGACCGTGGGAGCCGAATTCCTCGTGTTCCCGGGCCGCGTTCCCCCGTCGTCCCCGCTCGTGGCGAGCCACCCGCCGACGCCGATCGCCGCACACAGGGCGACCGCCGCGGCACCGAGGGTGATGCGGCGCTTGCGCACGGCGGCGGACCTGTTCCGGGCCGAGCCCGGCCGGGGGCGCCCCGGGGCGCGCGGGGCCCGGGCCGTGCCGAGGGGGCCGCCCGCCAGCTCGTCGGGGGCGGGGACCCGCATGCTCGTGTGGGTGTCCCGGTTGGAGTCCGGGGCGGAGCCCGGGACCAGAGGGACGGCTCCGCGGCGGCGGGGTTCCTCCTGGGCCGGGGCGTAACTCTGTTCGTCGTACGTCTGCGGTTCGGAGTCGCCCTCCGGCTCGTCGACGTCGAGCGGGGGTATCCCGGAGAGGAGCGGGAGGAGCTCACGCAGCCGGGTCGCCAGCTCGGAGGCGCGCAGCCGGGAGGCCGGGGCCTTGGCCAGGCACTGGACCAGGAGCTGCCAGAGCTCCTCGGGGATACCCGGGAGCGGGACGACCGTCTCGGTGACGTGGCGTCGCAGCACCGCGCCGGGGTGGCCGCCGCCGAAGGGCGTGAAGCCGGCGAGCAGCTCGTAGAGCACCGTCGCCAGGGCGTAGATGTCGACGGCGGCGCGCGGCGGGAGGCCCTCGACGATCTCGGGCGCCAGGTAGTCCGGCGTTCCGATGATCTTCGTGGCCTTGGTGCGGCGCGGGGTGTCGATCAGCTTGGCGACACCGAAGTCGGTGAGCAGGGCGGGGTGGGAGCCGCCGGGGCCGAGCGGGCCCTCCATGTCGAGCAGGATGTTCTCCGGCTTGACGTCACGGTGCACGACTCCGGCGCGGTGGGCCGCGGCCAGGCCGTCGGCGACGTCCGCGATGATCGCGGCGGCGGCCTCGGGGGCGAGCCTGCGCTCGCGGTCGAGGCGGGTGCGCAGGTCGGTGCCCCGTACGAGATCCATCACGAGCGCCAGGTCGTTGCCGTCCACGACGAGGTCGCGGACGGCGACGACGTGCGGATGGTCGAGACCGAGCAGCGCGGTGCGCTCCTGTACGAAACGGCCCACGAGCTCCTGGTCGGACGCGAGGTCCTCGCGGAGCAGCTTGATGGCGACGGGGCCCTCGGGCCCTTCGCCGAGCCACACCGTGCCGGCGCTGCCGCGCCCCAGGATCTGGTGGGCGGTGTACCGGCTGCCGATATTCCGTGCCAAGACTGCTCCCTCAGCGGCTGGCGTTGACCCCCGGTCGACAAAGTTACGCGGCGATCGGGGTGTTGCGTGCCCTGGATGGCGCCAACCTTTACTTCTGCGGGCGAAATGGGCCCGCAGAAGTCGACAAAGACACAGAGTGGGTGCTGTGACTGCCCCGTCTACTGCCCCGTCGGCTCGCTCGGGGAGCTGCCGCCGAGGTCCTTGACCCAGTCGGTGACCGTGGAGATCCCGTCCCCGATGGCCTCCCAGTAGCCCGTGCCCTGGTCGACCCAGTCCTGGAGCGGCGTCAGCTCCCAGATCAGCCAGCCGGCGACGATCAGCAGGACCACCGTGAACAGGCACCCCTTGAGACAGCCCAGGCCGGGGATGCGCATGGGGTTGGCGTTGCGCTGTCTCGGCTGACGCGGGGTGGGCTGCTGGGGTGCCGGCGGCTGCGGCGGCGCGTACTGCTGCCGCTGTTGCGGCTGGTGCTGTTGCGGCTGGTAGCGCTGGGGCTGCTGCTGCGGGTACTGCTGGGCGTGCTGAGGCTGCGGGCTCTGCTGCCGGCGCTGCGGGGGCTGCTGGCTCTGCTGCGGTGGCTGCTGTCGCTGGGGACGGCGGCGCAGCGGGTCCTGGCTGGGGTCGAGGTACTGGACCTGCGTCTGCTCGTTGCGGTCGCGGGCCGCCCGGAGCTGGGACTGCCAGGGGTGCGGCTCGTCGGGGCCGGGGGCTCCGTCGGGGCGCGGCGGCACGGGCGGCATGACCGCGGTCGGGTCGGCGTGGCCGCCGCTCCCCGGGGTCTGCTGCATGACGCTGGTGGGGGCCGCCGGGTCGTACGAACCCGCGTTGCTCGGCAGCACCTGCGTCGCGTCGGCCGCACCCGGGGTCTCGGGGACGGCGGCGGGCGCCGGGTCGGGGGCGAGCAGGGCGCCCACGCCCTCGGCGGCCGCGATCTGTGCGGAGTTGGCGTGCACGCCGACGCCCGCGCCGACGGTCCGCAGCGCGCGGGCCAGGTTCACGGCGCTGGGCCGCTGGTCCGGGTCCTTGCGCAGACAACGCTCGATGACCGTCCACAGCGGTTCCGGGACGGAGCCGGGGCGGCGGGGCTCCTCGCTGAGGTGCCGGTGCAGCACCTCCAGCGCGGTGCCCCCGGCGAACGGCGGACGGCCCGTGACCAGCTCGTACAGCAGGATTCCCGCGCCGTAGATGTCCACGGCGGAGGTCTGCGGACGGCCCTCGGCGGACTCGGGCGCCACATAGGCCGGCGTGCCGACGAACTCATGGGTCCGGGTCAGCCCCGGGGAGTCCGCGAGGCGCGCGATGCCGAAGTCGGTGAGCATCGGGTGCATCTCGCCGTTGCGCTCGTCGAGCAGCACGTTGGCGGGCTTCAGATCACGGTGGACCACTCCGTCGGCATGGCTGGCGGCGAGCGCGTCCGCGATCTGGGCGGTGAGCAGGGAGGCGGCGACCGGGGTGAGCGGGCCGTTCTCACGGAGGTAGCGGTGCAGGTCGGGGCCGTCGACCAGGTCCATCACGAGGGCCAGGAGATCGCCCTCGACGACGAGGTCCCGGGTGCGCACGATGTTCGGGTGGGTGAGCCGCAGGAGCACGGAGCGCTCACGCAGGAACCGCATCACGACGTCCGCGTCGTTGGCGAGCTCCTCCTTGAGCACCTTGATCGCGACGGTCTCTCCGGGCTGCCCGGCGACGGCCGCCTCGGCACCCGCGGTCTCCCGCTGGCGGGCTCGCCAGACGGTGCCCGTGGCGCCGCGTCCGAGCGGTTCCTCGAGCAGGTACTTGCTGCCTACCGGCCGCACGTCATGCGCTCCCTGCTGATCGTTGTGCTTGCGGATCCCCCGGGCCCGCCCGGATGTTCCGGCCCACTCTAACGACCTCCCGTGCGGCCGTGATGCCGCCGGACGGAGCACCGTCCGGTGGGATTTCCGGCCGTG